>NZ_LIPN01000279.1 GCF_001418325.1 Streptomyces atriruber
GGGGTTGGGGGTTCGGGGTTCGGGGTTCGGGCAGGAAGGGTCCTGCCTCAGAGGTGGTTCAGGCCGCGGTGACCGCGGGGACGGCGGTGACGTCCTCGACGGCGCCCGTGGCGATGTCGTAGACCCAGCCGTGCAGCGTGAGCGCGCCCCGGGACAGGGCCCGGGCCACCGAGGGGTGCGTGGCCAGCTGGGCGAGCTGGGCCAGGACGTTGTCCCGCACCAGCGCGGCCACCCGCTCGCCGCCGATCGTGGAGTCGGGGGTCCGGGCCAGGGCGGCGTCCGCGTGGCGCAGCCAGTCGGCGACGGCCGGTGCAGCGGTCAGATCCTGGCGCTCGGCGAGCGCGGTCATCGCCCCGCAGGCCGAGTGGCCGCACACCACGATGTCGGTGACCCCGAGGACGGCCACCGCGTACTCGATGCTCGCGGCGATCCCGTCGGCGTACGGCGCATGGGCCGGAACGAGATTGCCCGCGGTGCGGATGACGAACAACTCGCCCGGCTCGCGCTGGGTGATCAGCTCGGGGACGACACGGGCGTCGGAGCAGCCGATGAACAGCGTGTCCGGTGTGTGGCGGTTGGCCAGATCGGCGAACAGCTCCGCCTTGGCCGGGAAGACGTCCCGCTGGAAGCGTTGCACTCCCGCCGCGAGGTCTCGCATGGTCACTCCCTTCGGTAGGGGTCCGCCCTGTCGGGCTGACGAAATCCACCATGCATGACCTGGACCTATAGCGTCCAAGACGCGCTGTCCATGACTTCTATCGATGACATCTATGGCTAGGTCTACAGTTGAGGGCATGGCCCCTGAACTGCGTCACCTGCGCTACCTGCTCGCCGTCGCCGAGCACGGCAACTTCACGCGGGCAGCCGAGGAGCTGCACATCTCCCAGCCGACGCTGTCCCAGCAGATCCGGCAACTGGAGCGCGCGGTGGGCGTCCCGCTCCTGGACCGCGGCGGCCGAACGGTGCGCCTCACCGACGCCGGCGCCGCCTACCTGCCGTACGCGCGGCGCGCCCTGCAGGACCTCGCGGCGGCCGAACGCGCCGTGCACGACGTGACGGACCTGTCCCGCGGCGCCCTCCGGCTGGCCGTGACGCCCACGTTCACCGCCTACCTCGTCGGCCCGCTCACCGCCCTGCTCCACGCCCGCCACCCCGGGATCTCCCTGTATCTGCGGGAGCTTCCCCAGGAGCGGATCGAGCCGGCCCTCCTCGCCGACGAACTCGACCTCGGCATCGCCTTCCAGGGCGCACACCTGCCGGGCCTGTCCGCCGCGGACCTGTTCACCGAGAGCCTCAGCCTCGTGGTGGGCGACCTCCACCCGCTCGCCGGGCGCACCGAACCGCTCTCCCTCGGGGAACTCGCCGCGGTCCGACTCGCGCTGCTCAGCGGTGACTTCGCGACGCGCGTGCACATCGACGCCCACTTCTCACGGCACGCGGTACGGCCGGACGTCGCCGTGGAAGCGACCTCGATCAACGCCCTCACCGAGATCGTCCGCCACTCCCCGCTGGCCACGGTCCTGCCCGACGCCCTCACCCGCGACCGCCCCGGCCTGCACACCGTCCCGCTCGACCCCGCTCTGCCCGCGCGCACGGTCACGCTGCTGCACCGCGAGAGCGGCTACCGGAGCGCCGCCGCCCGGGCCTTCACCGGGTTGGCCCACGAGTGGTCCCAGACGCAACTTCCGACCCGGGAACATCAGTTGAAGGGTTGACGGAGACCCGACAATCAGTAAGGTCTAGGCCAATGAGTCGACCGAGGCGCCCGGTTGCCTCTTCCCCCTCATCCCCCCATGCCCAGAGGGAGCAGAGATGCATTCGAAGCGGAAACTGGCAGCGGTCATCGGCGCGGGCTTCGCGCCCGTACTGGTCCTGACCACGGTCTCCCCGGCCGGAGCCCACGGCTACGTCAACTCGCCCCCGAGCCGACAGGCACAGTGCGCGGCCGGAACCGTGGCGTGCGGCGAGATCACCCACGAGCCGCAGAGCGTCGAGGGCCCGAAGGGCCAGACGACCTGCAGCGGCGGCAATGACCGGTTCGCCGAGCTCGACGACGACAGCAAGGGCTGGCAGACGACCGACGTCGGCTCCTCCCAGGAGTTCAGCTGGAAGCTGACGGCACGTCACAGCACCAGCACCTGGCAGTACTTCGTCGGCGGCAACAAGATCGCCGAGGTCGACGACGGCGGCGCCCAGCCGGGCGAGACCGTCACCCACAAGGTCGACTTCGGCGGGCTCACCGGGAAGCAGAAGGTTCTCGCCGTGTGGAACATCGCGGACACCGCGAACGCGTTCTACGCCTGTATCGACGTGAACATCAAAGGCTGAGGAGATTCACGTCAGCCGAATGGATCCTTGAGGGATCCCTGAGGTGGCCCCCCACATTTGCCACCTCGCCCGTTCCGCCGGACCGTGATCGGTCCGGCGGGACGGGCTTTTTTTATCTCCGCTTCATGTGTTTGGCGACGCTTCGACAGGACACCCGGAGTGCAGGAGCGGTTGATCATTGCGACTCCCTCCGACGATATTAATCATCCTGCTTTACAGGTATCGATCTAGGAGTCCTGAATGAACGACAACATGTGGAGCTACGTCCCGACTGCCGGTCATGGCCCCGACGCCGACCTCACGGGTTACAAGGTCGAAGCGGCGGACGGCCATATCGGAAAGGTCGACAAGTACTCCAACGAGGTCGCCCAGCAGTACATCGTGGTCGACACCGGCGTGTGGATCTTCGGCAAGGAGGTGCTGCTCCCTGCCAGCACCGTGACGGCCATCGACAACGACGAACGGCGCATCCTGGTCTCGCTCACGAAGGAGCAGATCAAGAACGCGCCCGAGTTCGACAAGGAAAAGCACCTCGGCGACCCGGCCTACCGCGACCAGCTCGGCGGGTATTACGGATCTGGCCACTGAGCGGACTGCGGCACCTTAATCGTTCCGGGAGTTTCCGAAGGTCGCCGATAGTTTCGGCGACCTTCCGAGAGTTGGAGGATCCATGATCGCACTCGGTCTCATTCTGCTCGTCATCGGTCTGCTGGCCGGCATTTCCATCCTCACGACCATTGGCGTAGCGCTCCTCGTCATCGGTGCGGTTCTGTGGGTCCTCGGCGCAGCAGGACACGCGGTGGGCGGCCGAAAGCACTATTGGTGACGGGTAAATGTGGGAAGGGGCCCGGGCTACTGCCCGGGCCCCTTCCCACATCTGCCCCGCGGACTCCGGGAAAAACAACCCCTGCCGCCCCCGGTGCCGACATAGGGTGCCGGGCATGGCATGCCGAATCACTGAACTGGTCATCGACGCGGCCGACCCCGAACGGCTGGCCGCCTTCTGGCGCGAGGTCCTCGACTACATCGAGCTGGGGAGGGAAGACGACGGCAGCATCGAGATCGGCCCCGCGAGCGGCGCGGGCGGCCCACAACCCACCCTCGTCATCGGCCCCACCCAGGACCCCCGCAACGGCAAACTCCGGCTCCACATCGACGTCAACGCCACCGACCGCGACCAGGACGCCGAGTTGAAGAGGCTGCTCGCCCTCGGCGCCACCACCGCGGACGTCGGCCAGACCGGCACCGAGAGCTGGCACGTTCTCTCGGACCCCGAGGGCAACGAGTTCTGCCTCCTACACCGACGGGTGCAGCCCGTGTGACCTCGGGCCTCGGGAACCACGGACTTCAGGACCCAGACCTCAGGAAGGCAGACCCCATGCCCCCAGCGCAGGACGTCGTCGAACTGATCCTTCAGGACCATCGGACGATGGAGGACCTCTTCCGCAAGATGCGCAGCGTGGAGGCCGACCGTGCAGCCGCGCTCGGCGAGTTCGCCGACCTGCTCATCGCACACGCCCTGGCCGAGGAGGCGAAGGTGTACCCGGCACTCCACCGGTTCAAGAACATCGACGACGAGGAGATCGAGCACGGCGAGGAGGAGCACGAGGAGGGCAACAGGGCACTCCTCGGGCTGCTGGAGGTCGCGGACGTCGGCTCGGACGAGTGGGACGAGAAACTGGAGAAGCTCGTCGAGGCCATCACCCACCACACGGACGAGGAGGAGCGCACCATCCTCAACGGCGCCCGAGCGAACGTCGCCATGGATCGGCGCGAGGAGCTCGGCTCCGCCTTCCTCGAAGAGCGCGAGAAGCAGTTGTCGGCACGCTGCGGGAACGCCGACAACATCCGCCGCATCCTCAAGGCCTGACGCCCCGACACTGCTCTGAGACACCACATACAAGCGTCTGAGGCGCCACGTACAAGCGCCGCATCCGCGCAGACGGCCCCATCCCCACGGGGCCGTCTGCGCGGCTTGTCACCCAAGTGCCAAGACTCCGGCCCGGGATACGCATGCGCACACGTAGTGAGCTGCAAGATCGTGAACTACGTTGCACGAGCCCCACCCCCCACACCCCTCGCCCGGAGGAGAACCCTCATGCGTATGCCCAGACCGCATCGCACGGTGGCAGCCGTGGCAGCCGTCACCGGAGTCGCCGCTCTAGGCCTCGGCGCTGGGCCCGCCGCCGCCGCTCCCGACGCCGGGGATCCGTTGCGCTACGTCGCCCTCGGCGACAGCTACAGCGCCGGGTCGGGTGTGCTGCCCCTCGACCCAGGGGCGCCCCTCCTGTGCGCCCGTACGTCGCTGAACTACCCGCATCTCCTCGCCGCCTCGCTCGGCGCCCGCCTCACCGACGTGACCTGCGGCGGCGCGCAGACGAAGCACTTCACCACGTCCCAGTACCCCGGGGTCGCCCCGCAGTTCGACGCGCTGAAGAGCGACACGGAGCTGGTGACGCTCACCATCGGCGGCAACGACAACAGCACGTTCATCAACGCGATCCTCGCCTGCGGCAGCGCGGGCATCGTCTCGGGCGGCAAGGGCAGCCCCTGCAAGGACCTCTACGGCAGCAAGTTCAAGGACCAGATCGACTCGACGACGTACCCGGCGATCAAGAACTCGCTGAGCCAGATCAAGGCGAAGTCGCCGAAGGCGAAGATCGCGATCCTCGGCTACCCGTGGATCACCCCCGCGAAGGCCGAGCCCGGCTGTTTCGTCAAGATGCCCATCGCCGACGGGGACGTGCCCTACCTCCGCGACCTGCAGGCGCACTTGAACGGTGCCGCGCAGCAGGCCGCCGCGGAGACCGGCACGACGTTCGTCGACATGGCCGCCGCGTCCGACGCGCACGATGCCTGCCGCCCGGTGGGCCAACGGTGGATCGAGCCGGTCCTCTTCGGCACCAACTTCGTCCCCGTGCATCCCAACGCCCTCGGTGAGGCGGGGATGGCCGAGCAGACGGCCAAGGCCTTGAACCTGTCCTGACCTCCCCGGCACGGCCGCCCGCCGCACGGTCCGCGCACAGGGGCTGCGATCCTTGTCGGGTGAACGGGATCAAGTGGCGTACCAGCAAGAACCGCTCTGCGCGGACCGATGAAACCCCTTCGGCGCGGCCGACCGGCGACGCTCCGAGGGGCCGGGCCCTGCGGGCCGGACTGGGCGGCACGCTGCTGCTGGCACTCCTCGTCGGATGCTCGACCGCCGGGCCCGGCGACTCCGCCGGGTCCGGCACCTCCACCGCATCCGGTGCGGGTGACGTCCGGCAGCCGCCCGTCGACGCGAAGTTCGACTATCAGCTGGGCGGCCCTTACGCGCCTCCGGCGAAGGTACGCGCCGTCTCGCGCGACCGTACCGCCGACCCCGCCCCCGGCCTCTACAACATCTGCTACGTCAACGCCTTCCAGGCCCAGCCCGGCAAGAAGGCGACGCGCTGGTGGGAACGCGAGCACGACGATCTCCTCCTGCGCGACGACGAGGAGCGGACGGTCGTCGACGAGGACTGGGAGGAGCCGCTGCTCGACATCTCCACCCAGAAGAAGCGCGAGGCGCTCGCCGAGATCGTCGGAGAGTGGATCGACGGCTGCGCGGACGCCGGATTCGACGCCGTGGAGCCCGACAACCTCGACTCCTACGAGCGCTCCGACGACCTGCTCACCACGGACGACGCGGCCGCCTTCGCCCGGCTCCTCGCACGGCGCGCGCACAGCCAGGGCCTGGCCATCGCGCAGAAGAACACCACGGACCTCCTGGACCGGCGCGAGCGCATCGGCTTCGACTTCGCGGTGACCGAGGAGTGCGCCCGCTACAAGGAGTGCCCCGACTTCGCGGAGGCGTACGACGGGAAGGTCTTCGACATCGAGTACGTGACGAAGGACTTCGACACCGCCTGCCGCGCCTGGGGCAAGAAGCTGTCCATCACCCTGCGCGACCGCGACGTCCGGCCCGCCGGTGAGGACGGGCACGTGTATCGGCACTGCTGACGTGCGCGGCCGATGCACACGGCTCGTATATCCAGCCGGAGGGCCCGCTCGGCGCGGAGCTCTCCGTCGAACGGAAGGAATTCCTTGTCCACCACGACTCTGCAGATTCCCACCGCGGACGGCCGGGCCGACGCCTTCGCCGCCTTCCCCGAGGACGGCGAGCGGCATCCCGGAGTGCTGCTGTACCCGGACGCGTTCGGCCTGCGGCCCGAATTGGAGCAGAAGGCCCGTGAGCTCGCCGGGCACGGGTACTACGTACTCGTCCCCAACCTCTACTACCGGCACGGCCCGGCGCCCGTGCTCGAACTCCCCGGGCACATAGGCGCGGAGGAGCGACCCGCGGTCTTCGCCCAGGCGATGCCCCTGGTCGAGGCGCACACCACCGAGCGCATCCTGCGCGACGCCGACGCCTACCTCCGGTTCCTCACCGACCGGCCCGAGGTCGGCGCGGGGCCGGTCGCCGCGATCGGCTACTGCCTGGGCGCCGCCCTCGCGATGCGCACCGCCACGGCCCACCCGGGTCTGGTGGCCGCCGTCGCCGGATTCCACCCCGGCTTCCTGGTCACCGAGGCGCCCGACAGCCCGCACCGCCTCGCCCACGAGCTCACCGCCGAGGTCCACCTCGGCCTCGCCGAGGGAGACCTGACGCCCGAGGCGATCAATGAGCTCGGCCAGGCCTTCGACGCGGCAGGGGTCGCACACACCATCGAGACGTACACCGGCACCGCCCACGGTTTCACCATGTCCGACACCGACGCCTTCGACCCCGCCGGGCTGCGGCGCCACTGGGAGCGGCTCCTCCCGCTGCTCGACCGCACCCTCGGCAAGAGCTGAGCTCCCACGGCCGGTGCGGGCCGCACCCCGGCGAGGCTGGAAGAAGGGGGCGCGGAAGCGGGGCCCGGGACCTCAGGCCCGGGCGTCCGGCGGCGGGGGCGGCTTCGGTGCTCCGCGCGGGGGTGCGATCTTCGCGTACGCGACGGAGGGTCCCGTGGCCGCCGGGGCGTGCTCGGTGGCGCGGGCCCGGTCCGGCGGCAGCAGTGCGTCGCGGCGGGCGCCGGGGTCCCAGCCGGTCTCCACGACACGCTTCTGGACGACGATCGCGCCGGTGAGGACGGCCAGGCCGATCAGCAGCATCAGGATGACCCCGCCGGTCTCCCCCGTCTTGGCCGCATAGCCGACGAGTGTGCCGAACCAGCCGAAGTCGGCGTCTCCGAAGGTGGTGTTCTCCTCCCCGAAGGCGCCGAGGACCTTCAGGAGCAGTGCGGGCAGGAAGGTGATGAGGACGCCGTTGACGAAGGCGCCGAGGGCCGCGCCACGGCGGCCGCCGGTCGCGTTGCCGTAGACGCCGGCCGCGCCGCCGGTGAAGAAGTGCGGGACCAGGCCGGGCAGGACGAGGGCGAGCCCGAAGGCCGGGTGGAAGATCCAGGCGAGCAGGCCGAGGCTGACGAGCCCGCCGACGAAGCTGGAGATGAAGCCGATGAGGACGGCGTTCTGCGCGTAGGGGAAGACGATGGGCGCGTCGAGGGAGGGCACCGCGCCGGGCACCAGTTTGCGCGCGATGCCCTGGAAGGCCGGGACGAGTTCACCGAGGATCGTCCGGACGCCGAAGAGGATCACGGCGACGGCGATGCCGAACTTCAGGCCCTGCATGACGGACTGCATGACGTAGTCGCCGACGTCGCTCGCGCCCGCCGCGCCGTTCTCGCCGAAGGCCTTGAACGCCTCCTCCTTGCCCACCTTGCCGAGGAAGACCAGCGACATGATCAGGTAGATCAGCACCATGGACAGGGCGGTCGCGACCATGGAGTCGCGCAGGAAGCGCAGCCCTTCGGGGAGGTTCATCTCCTCGGTGCTGCGGCTGCGGCGGCCCACCAGCTGCCCCGTCGCGCCCGCCGCGACGTACCCGGCCGTGCCGAAGTGCCCGATCGCGACGCTGTCGTTGCCGGTGACGCGCTTGGTCCAGGGGTGCGCGAAGGCGGGCATGGAGACCAGCAGGATGCCGAGCAGAACACCGCCGACGACGACCACGCCCCAGGACGACTGGCCCGCGATGGCCAGGACCATCGTCAGCAGGGTGGCCATGAACAGCATGTGATGGCCTGTCAGGAAGACGTACCGCAGTGGGGTGAAGCGGGCGAGGAGCAGGCTGATGGCGAAGCCCAGGATCATCAGCCAGGCGACCCGGGCGCCGTACTGTTCCTGGGCGATGCCGACGATCGCCTCGTTGGTGGGGATCACGCCGTGCGCCCCGGTGGAGCCCTGGATCATCTCGCCGAGCGGGGCGAGGGCGCCGACGACGAGGGTGGCGCCCGCCCCGATCAGCAGGAAGCCGAGCGTCGCCTTGATGGCTCCGCCGACGATCTGCCCGGCGGGCTTCTTCAGCGCGATGAGGCCCGCGGCCGTGATGAGGCCGATGAGGTAGGCGGGTTGGCTGAGGATCTCGTTGACGAGAAACTCGGCGGTCGACACGAGCCAGTCCATGGTGGTTCCTTCTCCTTGCCCGGTCGCGGATCTGTCGGGCGGCCTCGGGGGGCTCTGGGGTCGCCCGGGCCCCGGTCAGACGTCGTAGGTGTCCCTGAGCACCCGGTCGGCCTCCGTCGCGCTGGTGAAGTCCTCGACGACCTTCACCGGGACGCCCACGTCGCCGAGGGTCCTGGCGATCTCCCGTGAGGTGAGGATGGCGACGGCCTCGTTCGCCTTGCCCTTGGCCGAAATGGTGTCCGTCGCCTCGACGGTGACGTATCTGTCCCATCCCCAGCGGTCCAGGACTCCCTCGACGGTCTGCTTGAGGAACAGGCTGGTGCCGACGCCGTTTCCGCACACGGTCAGGATCTTGTGCAGGTCGCTGCCGCGCGCGGCCTCCTTGCGCGGTTCCGCGGGCACTCCCCCGCCGCCGAGGACGGCGTGCACGTCCTGCGGGGTGGGCGCCTCGCGCAGGGCGCGTGCCGTGTCGGGGTCGGCGAGCAGCCGGGCGAGCGCGCCCATCGCGGCGGTGTGTTCGGAGGCGTCCCGCGCGGCGAGGCCGACGACCAGCTCGACGGGATCGTTCGCCTCGTGGCCGAACTCGACGGGGGCCGCGAGCCGCACCCAGGACATGCCGGTGCGCAGGACGGCCGGCGAGGGCCGGGCATGTGCGAACGCAAGGCCGGGCGCGATGACGATGTAGGGCCCGTTCTCCTGGACGTTCTCGATCATCTCCGCGGTGTACGTGTCCGTGGCGGCGCCCGTCGCGACCATCAGGTCACCGGCCCGCCGGACGGCCTCGCGCCAGTCGGCCGCCGGTACGTCGAGGAGCACGGCTTCCACGGGGAGGATCTCGCTCAGCGCTGCCATGCCCATGATTCTCTCCGACGTGCGCGGCCCGGCACGTCCGCGGCGCCGTTCGGGGCGGAGCCACGCTGGGGCGCCCCCGGAAAGAGTGACCTGGCGAGGGTGGATGGCCCAGGGGTGATTGGCCCCACCACTGCGGGAGGTACATCTGCGGCTGCCGCACCGCCACGAACTCTGCGGCTGCCGCACCGCCACGAATGGAGACGCCTTGAAGGCAGCAACGACAGTCCGGGCCACCCGCCGCACCCGGATCGGCGCGAAAGTGCTCGCGTTGGTAGCCACGGCCTCGCTCACCGTGGGCGCACCCTCCTACGCCAGCGCGCCCGCCTCCGAGGACGCCCCCGCGCCCCGGATCACCTCGCCCTTCACCGGGCAGTCCGCACGGCAGAACCCGGTCCTCGCCGTGAAGTTCGACAACGCGCGCCGGGCCCGGCCGCACACCGGTCTCGACCGGGCGGACATCGTGTACGTGGAGAAGGTCGAGGGCGGGATGAGCCGCCTGATGGGCGTGTACTCCAGCAGACTCCCGAACGCCGTCGGACCGGTGCGCAGCGCCCGTGAGTCGGACATCGAGCTCCTGCGTCAGTTCGGGCGGCCCGCCCTCGCCTACTCCGGGGTGCGCAGGGCGCTCCAGAAGGTGCTCCGGGACTCCCCGCTGTACGCCCGCCCGCACGGCCGTGTGCCCGGCGCGTACTTCCGGCACAGCGGACGCCCCGCCCCGCACAACCTCTTCGTCCGGCCGAAGGCCGTGCTGCGCTCGGCGCCGCGGGCCGACCGCCCGGCCGACATCGGCTTCCGCTTCGGCCCGGCTCCTCGGGGCGGTGCCCCCACCGCGGCAAGGACCGTCCGCTACGCCTCGGCCAGCCACACCTTCCGCTGGTCGCCGCGGCAGGGCCGCTGGCTGGCGTCCTTCGACGGGGCCCCGGCCCTCAGCACGTCGGGCAAGCAGCTCGGTGCCCGCACCATCGTGATCCAGTACGTGAACATGCGTCCGTCGCGCTTCAAGGACGTCAACGGCGCGGTGACGCCGTACATCGAGACGGTCGGCCGCGGCAAGGCGCTGGTGCTGCGGAACGGCAAGCGCTACCCGACGCGCTGGGAGCGTTCCGCTGCCACCGGCGGCACCACCTTCACCCGGCCGAACGGGCAGCCGATGCCCTTCGCCCCCGGCCAGGTCTGGATGGTCTACGCGGACCGTCGCTGACCCCGGCAATGACCGAGCGGGCCGGTCGGGGCACTCCCCCCACTTCAGGGGTGTCCCGACCGGCCCGCTCAGCGAGGACCGCGGTGTGTCACCGGCCCACAGGGGCCAGTTCCCGGTCCGTCTCGGCGTCCGGCGTCCCGGTGTCGCCGAGATTCTTGTGGAGCTTCTCGCCCTCCACGTCCACGTTCGGCAGCGCCTTGTCCAGCCAGCGCGGCAGCCACCAGGCGGACTTGCCGAGCAGCGCGAGGACGGCGGGCACGATGGCCATGCGGACGACGAAGGCGTCGAAGAGGACTGCGATCGCCAGACCGAAGCCCATCATCTTGATCATGTCGTCGTTCTCCATGATGAAGCCGGAGAAGACGCTGATCATGATGATCGCGGCCGCGGCCACGACCCGGCCGCCGTGGGTGAAGCCGGTCACGACCGACTCGCCCGGGCGCGCCCCGTGGACGTACGCCTCGCGCATCCGCGTCACGAGGAAGACCTCGTAGTCCATCGCAAGGCCGAAGACCACACCGATCATGAAGATCGGCATCATGCTCATGATCGGGCCAGGCTGGTCGACGCCCACGATGTCGGCGAGCCAGCCCCACTGGAAGACCGCGACCACGGCGCCGAGCGCGGCGGCCACCGAGAGCAGGAAGCCGAGCGCCGCCTTGAGCGGGACCAGGACCGAGCGGAACACCAGCATCAGGAGCAGGAAGGCGAGTCCGACGACCAGGCCCAGGTAGGGCAGGAGCGCGTCGTCCAGGGTCTGCGAGAAGTCGATGGTCATCGCGGTCTGGCCGGTGACCAGGATCTCGGAGCCGGTGTCGGCACCGATGCCGTCGGCGGTCGAGCGGATCGACTTGACCAGTTCCTCGGTCTCGTGGTCGCTCGGGCCGGTCTTGGGGATGACGTTCAGGATCGCGGTGTCGCCGGCCTTGTTGGCCTGGGCGGGCGTCACGGCGGCGACCCCGTCCACCTTGGCGAGCGAGTCCCCGACGGTCTTGGCCGCGCCCGCCACGTCGGAGTCCTTGCTGACCGTGACCATCAGCGGGCCGTTGAAGCCAGCGCCGAAGGACTCGGACAGCATGTCGTACGCCTTGCGCTGGGTGGTGTCCGGCGCCGACGTGCCCTCGTCGGGCAGGCCGAGCTCCAGGCTCGCCGCGGGTACGGCCACGGCACCGAGGCCGAGGACCGCCACCAGGAGCACGGAGAGCGGGTGGCGCAGCACGAAGCGGGCCCAGCGGGTGCCGAGCTTCGGCTTGGCGTTCGGGTCGAGCAGCTCGCTCGCGGACTTCTTGCGGTCCTTGCGGCGCAGCACCTTGCGGCCCGCGAAGCCGAGCAGCGCGGGGATCATGGTGAGCGCGATGAGGACGGCGATCACGACGGTGGCCGCCGCGGCGAGACCCATCTTGGTGAGGATCGGGATGTTGACGATGGAGAGGCCCGACAGGGCGACGACGACGGTGAGACCGGCGAAGACCACGGCGGATCCCGCGGTTCCGGTCGCCCGGCCCGCGGCCTCCTCCGGTTCGCGGCCCTCGGCTATCTCCGCCCGGTAGCGGGAGACGATGAAGAGGGCGTAGTCGATGCCGACGGCGAGGCCGATCATCATCGCGAGCGTGGAGGTCGTGGCGGAGAGGTCGAGGACGCTGCCGAGCGCCGCGATGCCGGAGATGCCGATGCCGACACCGATGATCGCGGTCAGCAGCGGCATGCCCGCGGCGACCATGGAACCAAAGGTGATGATCAGGACGACCGCGGAGATGGCGATGCCGATGAGTTCGGCGCTGCCGCCCATCTCCTGCTCGGCCATGACGGCGTCGCCGCCGGTCTCGACCGTGAAGCCCGCGTCGCGGGTGGTGTCGGTCGACTTGGTCAGCGCGTCCCTGGCCTCGTCGGTGAGCTCGGTGGCGGGCACCTTGTAGGTGACCGACGCGTACGCGGTGGTGCCGTCCTTGCTGATGGACTTGGCCGCGTAGGGGTCGTCGACGCTCGACACCTGCGGGCCCTTGCCTATGGAGTCGACGAGCCGGTCGACCTCACTCTTGGGCTGCCCCTCCGTGAGCTTCTCGCCCTTGGGGGCGCGGATCACGACACGGGCGCTGGCTCCGTCGGCGCTGGCGTCGGGGAAGTTCTTCTCCAGGCGGTCGAAGGCCTTCTGGGACTCCGTGCCCGGCATCGAGAAGGAGTCTTCGGGCGGGGAAGGGGCGGCCGACGAGGCGAAGATGGCGCCCGCGAGCGCCACCACCCACAGCAGCGCCACGTAGCGGCGTCGCCGGAAGGCGAGGCGGCCTAGTTTGTACAGGAACGTAGCCACGGCGAAGGGGACTCCCGTCGGGTTCGGCAGGCAGGGAAGACCCTCTGCCTGTGCGATCTCCGCACGTCAGGGGGTCCAGCAGGATTTCCCCTCCATCCTCACTGCCGTTCGAGGGGAACAAGTCCGCCTGCGAGCCGGACTATCGGCCCACGGTCGCTGTACTGCGTCACGCGAAGTGTCATCCCATGGGAGGAGAGCGGATCTCCCTTTCTAGGCCACAGGGTGCAGTCACGTGTCAACAGTTTCTTCATCATTGGCGCGGAACCATCGACTCCCCTTGCGCCTCGCCGCAGCTCGGCCCACATGTCTGCACCA
This sequence comes from Streptomyces atriruber, assembly GCF_001418325.1. Taxonomy (GTDB): domain Bacteria; phylum Actinomycetota; class Actinomycetes; order Streptomycetales; family Streptomycetaceae; genus Streptomyces; species Streptomyces atriruber. The sequence continues at coordinate 13,467 of NZ_LIPN01000279.1, forward strand.
CACACGCATCTGCGCCGCCAGGAGCCGGATACAGCCGTTGGCCGGATTTCGCCGTAACCACCGTCCCGCGCCTCAACGCTTGAGGGCCGCCACGCCCTCGGCCGCCTGTTCGTCGGCCCTGGCGCGGGCCGTCGCGGCCCGCGCGCCCTCCCCCAGATCGTCGGCGAGACGGGCCTGGGCCAGCCAGTTGTACGGACAGACGGGCCGCAGGTTGATGCGCTCGCTCAGCAGGGTGCGGGCCAGCTCGTGGCGGCCCGCTCGCAGGGCGGCCTCCAGCAGGGTCTTGTGCACGGCGTCCCGCTGCGCATGGCTCCCGCCGTACTCCCCCAGGCGGTGCCGCACGGGGATCAGCAGGTCCACGGTCCGGTCGTAGTGGTGCTGTCCGAAGGCGATCAGCGCGCGGCATACGGGCAGCCCGATGTCCGCGGTCATGGCGTGGTTGGACACGCCCGCCCCGCTGCCCGCGACATAGCGCTCCCGCTCGCGCACCAGGCGCTCGGCCTCGGCGGTGCGCCCAGCGCCGGTGTACGCCATCACCGCGTGCACGTCATTGAAGGCGTAGTAAGCGCCGTCGTGGCGGGCGGCCCAGGCGTCGGCGAGCCGCTGCCACCGGTCCCCCGCGTCCTGCCCGGCCAGCTCCAACCGCCACAACAGGGCTGCGGCGTCCAGGAGTTCCATCGCCGCGCCCGTCGATCCCGCGTGGTGCAGGGCGGCGTCGTAGATCTCCAGTACGCGCGGGACGTCGCCCGCCTCCAGGGCGTAGAGGCAGTAGTGCCACCAGTTGTGCACGTTCAGGTAGTTGCCCGTCGCCCAGTCCGCGGCTCGGGCGTCGAGGAAGCGGATGCCGTCACCGAACCGCCCCTGCATCTCGTAGGTGTGCACCACGGCATGGATGCCCCACACGTCGCGCGGACGGCGCTCGACGGCCTCCAGACCCGCCTCGCGCGCCTGCTCGTAGTGGCCCGACTCCTCCAGCCCGAAGGCGTACATGCCGAGGACGGGGCCGTAGAGCGGGTCCGCGGCGTCCCAGGCGGACAGCGCGCCGCCGATTCGGTCCCGCAGCCGCGCCGCGTTGCCGGTGAAGAAGTCGATCTGGTGGCCGACGGCCAGCGCGAGCACGTCGTGCGGATACTCCACGGAGATCTCGCCGAGCACCCGGCCCGCCTGATGGATGTCGCCCCGCAGCCAGGAGGTGGCGGCCGCGACGTGCATGCGCTCGCGCGGTGTCATCTCGCCCCGGTGCACGTGCTCCTTGAACCGTTCGAACGCGTTGCGGGCGTCGGCGGCCTCCTTCTCCTCCGTGCCGAGCAGGCCCAGGTGGGCGGCGAGGACGTGGCCCATGACCGAGCGCGGCGCGGCGGCGAGCACCTGCCGGGACGCGTCGGCCACGTCGGCGCGGAAGAACAGCAGGTGTTCCAGCGCCTGTTCGTAGGAGGCGACGGCCTCCGGGCCGGTGCGGGACATCGGGTGACCGTGCCGGTCGCCTGCCATGGTCGGTTCCTTCCGCGGGGAGGCGCTGAGCGGCCCGGTGGGCGGTCCGCTGAGCGACAGGGAACCAATCCTTCCCGCCCCGGGCGCACTTGACGCCCCACGATCGGGGCCGACCCGTCACGGGGGCGACTTATCGGCACTCTGGCATCACCGCTTCGGGCGGCCTACCTTGGCAGCGGTTGACGCACCACTCGAACGTTTGACGCACCACCCGAACGGCTTGTCACGCACTTGTCCCTGTTCTTTCGGCAAGAGGCATGAGGTGAGCCATGTTCCTCCGTCACAGACGCCCCTCGCGTGGACCCGCCATCCCTCGGCGGCGCCGCCCGGCCCGTCGCGCCACCGTCGTCGTCACCGCCCTCGCCGCCCTGGCGGCCGCCGCCATGGGAACGGCCCGGGCGACACCCGACGAGACCGGCCCGGCCGGCCGCGACCGCCCGTCTCTCGTGAGACCCATCGACCCGCAGAACTGGCGCAATCCCGATGACATGACCTGGAGCGAGTACCGCTCCGTGCCCGGCACGGACTGGGCGAACCCCGGCCTGGAGCCCACCGACCGGACCTTCAAGGGCGCGCTGGTGCTCCTCGACTACCCCGACGAGGAGTTCACCGTCAGCCGCCCGGCCGGCTCGACCGTGTTCGGCAACCCCCAGACCACCGCGGCCGACGTCCCGCGCACCCGGCTCCCGCAGTTCTACGAGGACTTCCTCAACAAACCCGGCGAGCTCAACCGCGGCCACACCATCAACGAGTACTGGATGGAGGACTCCGGCGGCCGCGTCGGCGTCGACCTGAAGGCCTTCGGCGTGTACCGCATGCCGTTCAAGTCGTTCCAGTACGGCATTGAGCCCGGCATGAACCCCGGCGCCTGTCCCGTCGACAGCACGTGCGGCAAGGACATCCGCGCCAACGGCAGAGCGGCCTGGATCGCCGAGGTCGGCGAGGCCGAGGCGGCCGAGTACGACTTCGTCTTCTTCCTCACCGCGGGGCAGGACGAGTCCTCCACCTGGCAGGAGTTCGGCCAGATGAAGTTCGGCTCGGAGGGACAGGTGCCGGGCGCCTGGGGACCGCCGACCCCCATGTCCTCCGGCGGCAACGCCGCCACCACCCGCTACGTTCCGTGGACCTCCTGGCAGGCCGCGGCCCGCATCTGGCCGAACGCCGTCACCGGCTCGTCCACCCAGGCAGAGAGCTCGGGCATGGGGGTGTACGCCCATGAGCTCAGCCACATCCTGGGCATCGGCGACAACTACAACAACCCCTACGGCAAGCCCCTGAGCCGTGCCTACACCGGCATCTGGAGCATGCTCTCGCGGGGTTCGTTCAACGGCCCCGGCGGGCCGCACACCCGCTGGAAGATCCCGGCCACCGAGGGCGGCTCGATGGGCTCCCAGCACATCCTGCGCGACAAGCTGAAGCTCGGCATCGTGGACGAGAAGAACGTGCTGCGCCTGGACCGCGACGCGCTCAAGGACTCCGGGGTGGTCGTCGCCAAGGTCACCGCCCGCTCCGCGCCGCCCGGCGCGACGGGCCTGTCCGGCGTCAACATCGCCATGTCCCGCGACCTCTCCCCCGCCTGCGACCGCGCCACCGACCCGCTGTGCGACGGCGGCGGCTACCAGAATTACACGGTCGAGGTCGTGGACCGCATGGGCATGGACTCCTTCACCCCGGACAACGGCGTCCTGATCACCAAGACCAAGAACCAGGACCGCGCCCCGTTCGCCTGGGTGGTCGACGCCCACCCCGAGGACATCGGCATGGTGGACTTCACGCGCCCCGACGGCACCCAACAGAAGATCACCATGGGCGACTACCGCCAGCTCAGCGACGCGCTCTTCCACGCCGGAACGGACTCCGGCAGCTCCTACGAGTACGTCGACCGCGCCAACCGTCTGCACTTCTACGTCAGCGACATCCGTCGCGGCCGCTCGGGCGTGCTGTCGTACACCATCGCCGTCAAGTCGCTGGACGGCGCGGGCCCGCAGCGCCGCGGGACCGCGCTGGACCGCGGCGAGGCGACCGGCAGCCCCGTGAAGAACCGGGCGACCTGCACGTTCCCGCTGACCAACACCGGCCGCGCGCTGGCCGATCCGCCGGGCGAGCACCCCGAGGACGCCGCCCGTTACCTCGACTCCGACGTCTACCGGCTCTCCGCCAAGGCCTCGGGCCGCGGCTGGTCCGCCTGGCTGCCCAGCGAGCTGGCCACCGCCAGGGCGGGCGCCACGGTCGACGTGGACGTCGCCGTCTCCGCGACGGCGAACGCCCACTCGAAGGGCCGACTCAGCCTGACGGCCCGCTCCGTGAGCGACCCGCACAAGGCGGCCACGGCCACCTGCACCCTCTCGAAGAAGGGCGGCCGCTGACGGAGGACCTCGCGAGTTCTTCCGCCGTCAGCCCGCGGGCCGCAAGGGGCGGAAGAACTCGCGCAGTTCGCGTGCGACCTGCTCGGGCTCCTCGTGTGCCATGAAGTGACCGCCGTTGCGCGGGGTGCTCCAGTGGCGCAGATCCTTGAAGACGCGCTCGGTGAGGCTCTTCGGGTAGTGCGCGGACGCCGGTTCGTGGCTCAAGGTGACGGCGCCGGGCACGGTGACGGGCGGCACGGGAGTGTTGTGCCGTACGTAGTCGTAGTACTGCCGGAAGGACGAGCCGATGCTGCCGGTGGCCCAGTAGAGGGTGGCGACGGTCAGCAGGGTGTCCTTGTCCCACCGAGCCGCCAGGTCGCCGTCACAGTCGCTCCAGTCGCGGTACTTGTCGATGATCCAGGCGAGCAGACCGGCCGGGGAGTCCCGCAGCGCGGCGGCGAGCGTGTCGGGCCGGGTGCACATGATCTCGCTGTAGCCCTGGTCGTCGGCGTCGAACGCGGCCAGGTGGTCGAGGTAGGCCTGCTCCTCGGCGGTCGGCGGCTGCGCGTCGAAGTCCGCGGAGACCACCGCGGACGTGATGTGCACACCGGCGACGTCTTCGGGGTACAGGGCGCCGAGCCACTGGGTCACACCTCCCCCGATGTCGCCGCCGAAGGCGCCGAAGCGCTGGTAGCCGAGGGTACGTGTCATCAGCTCGTGCCAGATCCCCGCGACGCCGCGCCGGGTGAACGGTCCCCGGGGCAGCTCTGAGTGGAGGAAGCCGGGCAGGGAGGGCACGACGACGTCGAACGCGTCGGCGGGGTCGCCGCCGTGGCTGCCCGGATCGGCGAGCCGCCGCGCGACGGACAGCATCTCCACATAACTGCTCGGCCAGCCGTGGGTCAGGATCAGCGGCAGCGGGGCGGGGGCGCCCTCGGGCCGAGCCCCGCGCAGGTGCACGAAGTGCACGCGGGAACCCGCGACCTCGGCGACGCGGTGCGGGAAGGCGTTGAGCGCGACCTCGGCGGCGCGCCAGTCGAAGCCGTCCGCCCAGTAGGAGACGAGCTCGCTCAGAAAGCCGGGGTCGGTGCCTGCCGCCCAGTAGGTGGGGTCGGAGGCCGCGGTGAAGAGAGTGCGGCGCAGGCGTGTGTGCAGGTCGTCGAGGACGTCGTCCGGGACGGAGACCCGGAAGGGTGTGGCGTTCACGGTGGAGCGGTTCCTTTGCTCAGGAGGGCGCGACGGTCGGTCGCGGAGGGCGCTCCTGGCGGTGGCGTCGAGCCCGTGCCGTACGACGTGAAGTGTCGGACGTCAGACGAGGCTGCGGACGCGGGCTGCGGTCAGGAGGGCCCGGACGGGGTGCTGCGTGCTGTGCCGCGCGGTCATCGGGCTCGCCTCCTTGCGTCTCGCGTGTCGCGCCGCGCCGGGTGCGGCGCGTGCGTCGTCGGTGATCCTACACACGTACTGCCGTGCGTCACCCGGCATTTGACGTGGTCCTGGAGTCCTAGGACCACGGACGGTGTCGGCGCCGTCCGGGGCCCGTGGTCGGAGCGCAGCGCGCCGACCACACTGGTGCTCATGGACACGGAACAGATCGACGCCTACCTGCGGCACATCGGCGCCGCGCGCCCCGCCGCCCCCACCACGCGGGCCCTGCACGAGCTGCATCTGGCGCATGTGCGCAGCGTCCCCTTCGAGAACCTCTCGATCCACCTCGGCGAGGACATCGAGCTCACCGACAAGGCTCTGGTGAGCAAGGTCGTGGACGCCCGCAGGGGCGGCTTCTGCTACGAGCTCAACGGCGCCTTCGCCGCGCTCCTGCGGGCCCTCGGCTTCGACGTCACGCTGCTGCAGGCGCGGGTGTACGACGACGCCGCGGAGCTCGGCATCCCGTTCGACCACCTCGCGCTGCGCGTGCGCACGGAGGACGGCGGGGACTGGCTGGCCGACGTCGGCTTCGGCGCCCACAGCGAGCTGCCGCTCGCCTACGCCGACCGCGGTGAGCAGACCGACCCGGGGGGCACGTTCCGCATCACGGCGACCACGGACGGCGACCTCGACGTCGTCAAGGACGGCAAGCCGCAGTACCTGGTCGACCCGCGCCCGCGCGCGCTGGCCGATTTCAAGGCCGGCGCCTGGTACCACCGCACCTCGCCCGAGTCGCACTTCACGCGGTCGCTGGTCTGCTCCCGGCTCACCGGGAACGGTCGCGTCACCCTGAGCGGACGCACGCTGACGACGACCGTGGACGGCGAACGGGAGACCACCGAGCTGACCACGGAGGCGGAGGTGCTCGACGCGTACGACCGGCACTTCGGCATCGGACTGGAGCGGGAGCCGCACGTACGGGAGAACGGCTGACCGCGGGCGAGACGACCCGCTCGCCGCGTGGCGATGAGTTCCCGGCGGTGCGACGGTCCACATAGACGGACAGGAAGGGCGGACCGGACCGCCCGCGTACCCGACAGGAGAGCACCATGCCCACGATCACCCCCAGTCTCTGGTTCGACCTGCAGGGCGAGGAGGCAGCGAAGTTCTACGTCTCGGTCTTCCCGAACTCGGAGATCACGAGCGTCTCGTACTACGGCGAAGGCGCCCCGCGCCCGGCGGGCACCGTTCTGACCGTGGAGTTCGTGCTCGACGGGCGGCGCTTCACGGCGCTCAACGGCGGGCCGGACTTCACCTTCAACGAGGCCGTCTCCTTCCAGATCCACTGCGCCGACCAGACCGAGGTCGACCACTACTGGACGAAGCTCTCCGAAGGCGGCGAGGAGGGGCCCTGCGGGTGGCTGAAGGACAAGTACGGCCTGTCCTGGCAGGTCGTGCCCACCGTGCTCGACGAGCTCCTCACCGATCCGGACCCCGAGCGGGCGCAGCGCGCCATGCAGGCGATGCTCGGCATGAAGAAGCTGGACGTGGCCGCGCTGCGGGCGGCGGCCGACGGCACGGCGTAGCTACGCCTTCCTGGCCACCACCAGCCGCCAGCGGGGGCTGCCGTCGGGGCGCCGGCCGAACTCCTCCAGGGGCAGGAGCCGCACGTCGAAGCCCGCGTCCGCGAGGTCCTCGCGGACTCCGCCGAGCGGGAAGGTCCGGTAGTACATGACGAACGGCGGGCGCCACAGGAGGTTCCGTGCGCGCATCACGCCGTCGAAGCCGAGGAGCGCCCAGTACCAGGGCGACGCGAAGGACTGCGGGGCGCCGATCGGGAACGCGAAGAGACCGCCGGGGCGCAGCGCCCGGTGGACACCGGCGAAGAGGGCGGGCCGCTCGGCGGGCAGGAAGTGTCCGAATGCTCCGAAGCTGACGGCCAGATCGAAGCCCCCGGAGAACGGGAGGGCGCGGGCGTCGGCCCGCACCCACTCGACCGCGGGCCCGTCCTGGCCGCCGCCCCGTGGCACCGCTTCCGCCGCGGCGGCCAGCATGCCCGCGCTGAAGTCCACCCCGGTCACGCGCTCCCGGCACAGCGACAGCAGCGTGCCGACGCCCGCGCCGGTTCCGCAGCACACGTCGAGCCCCGCGTCGAAGGGGCCGAGGGGGCGCAGCGCGTCGGCCGTCGACGTCAGGAATCGGCCAGGCGTGCGGAAAGGCGTGCGGTCGAACTTCGGGGCGAGCAGGTCGTACCCGTGCTCGGTGGACGAGAACGCCTGAACGGCGAGTTCGCGCAGCGTGGGACCCTGGGAGGAGAACATCGGCTCCAGGGTAGTCAGCGGGGCGGTGGAACGGGTCCACGGCGGGGCGGTGCCGTGGCCGGATACCGCCACGAGGTCTATCGGCAGGCGGCAGGGGTCGGGTAGAGCTTCACGTCTGCCCCAGACACTCTCCTCGCTCCCGGAGGTCCCCCATGACCACTGACCGGCACAGGACGAATACCTCATCGGGCAAGACCCGGTTCGACGACATCTACGACCAACCGGACCCTCGCGCCTACTTCCGGACACTGGCACCCTACGAGTACGAGATCCCGCAGCACGCCCAGGCGGTTTTCCGCCGCACCCGCGACCTGCGCGCCCGGCTGCTCGGCCACGAGGGACCCGTCACGGTCCTCGACCTGTGCTGCTCGTACGGCATCAACGCGGCGCTGCTCAACCACGACCTGACGCTCGCCGACCTGTACGCGCACTACACCGGCGACGAGGCCGCCGCGCTCACGCCGCACGAACTGGTCGCGCGCGACAAGGAGTTCTACGCCTCGCGGCGGCGTGCCGACGCCACCCCGGTCATCGGCCTGGACATGGCGGCGAACGCCACCCGCTACGCCCTGGACGCGGGCCTGCTCGACGAGGCGTATGCGGAGAACCTGGAGCGGCATCCGCCCAGCCAGGAGCTCTGCCGCGCGATGGGCCGCACCGGACTGATCACGGTCACCGGAGGCATCGGCTACATCTCGCACCGCACCTTCGACGCGCTGCTCGACTGTGCACGACTGCCGGTCTGGGTCAGCGCGTTCGTCTTGCGGTCGGTGCCCTACGGACGCATCACCGACACGCTCGCGGCGCACGGTCTCGACACCGTGACGGACGCTTCGCGGACGTACACGCAGCGGCTCTTCACCAGCCCCGAGGAGCGTCGTGACGCCGTCCGGCAGGTGATTCTGGCGGGCGAGGATCCCACGGGGTACGAGTCGGAGGGCCGGTACCACACGCGGCTGCACGAGTCGCGGCCGCGCACGGAGTGACCCCGGCCGCGCGAGGCGGGCGTCAGAGCGCCAGGGAGTAGCCGGTCCCCGGGCGTCCGTCGAGGTGGATGTCCCCGACGGGCACGAAACCGGCCCGCGCGAGCACGGTCCGTGAGCCCGGGTTGTCGAGCGTCGTTCCGGCACGCAGTCCGGTCAGGCCGTACGCGGTGACGGCGAGGGCGCGGATCTCCCGTACGGCCCATGTGGCCAGGCCCCGGCCCGCGGCCTTCTCCGCGATCCGGTAGCCGAGCTCGGCGCTGCCGTCCGCGACGTCGACCAGATTGACCCGCCCGAGGATCTCGCCGTCGCCGTCCACCAGGACGTGGAAGAAGCAGGCACCCGTGGCCTGCTCGTCCAGGAGGGCGCGGTGCCGTACGTCGAAGTCGCGGAAGTAGGCGTCTCCGCGATCCGGAACGGAGGCGGCGAAGTAGGCGCGGTTGGCCTCCTCGAAGGCGCGCAGCGCGGGCGCGTGGTCGGCACGCAGCAGCTGGAGCTCGGGGGGCGTCGGGAGGGCGGGCATGGAGGAACCTTAAGGAGCGTGCCCGCCCGCTCGCGCACCGGGCTGCGGTTGCACCTGCTCGTACAGCGCCACCAGCACGCCGTGCACCGGCTGGTCCTCCGTGTCCTCCTCGGTCTCGTCGACCAACCGGGCGAGCGTCTCGCCGAGTTCGCGTGCCTTGTCGGGACTGAGGCGCACATGGCGCAGGGACAGGGTCGTCCGCTCGGACCTCCCCAGCTCCTGGGCCACGGCCCCGAGCATCGCGGCCGTCCCCTCGGCCCGCGGCTCGGCGACGTCCATGCGCTCGGCCACCCGCTGGTAGTACTGCTCGGTGCCGCCCCTGACCTTGCGGGTCTCGGCGACATGGACCAGTCCGGCGGTGCGCAGCACCTTCAGATGGTGGGCCACATTGCCCTTGCCGGTGCTCAACTGAGCCGCCAGCTGGCTGATGGTGGCGGGCCGGTGGCCCAGCGCGAAGAGCAGGCGCTGGCGCAAGGGGTGCGCCAGCGCGGCGTGCTGCTCCGGTGACTCGATCGCGACGACCGGGTGCGGCGGGGACTGCTGATGCTGCTCGGGCATGCGTCAAGTGTCCAATCTTCTTGACGCTTTGGGAAGAGTGCTGCTCTACTCCCCTGCCATGACCACAACCGAACAGCAGCTCAGCGTCGCCCCCGTCGTCGAGGCGACCGCCCAACTCCTCCTGGATCACTATGTGTTCCCCGAGGTCGCCGAACCGCTCGCCGCCCTGCTGCGGCGCCGCACCGCCGACGGCGCGTACGACGTCGAGGACCCCGCCGACCTGGCACGCCTGGTCACCGCGGACCTCCAGTCCCTCAACGGTGACCTGCACCTGCGCCTCAAGCACCACGCCGATCCGGTACCTCCGGAGCAGGGCGCGGCCGCCCTGGCGGCCATGCGTGCGAAGTTCGACTCCTCGCTGGGCGGCGCGCCCCGCGTGGAGCTGCTCGGCGGCCGCGTCGCGCTGCTCGAACTGACCCCGGCCCTGTTCCCGCTGTCGTGGTCCGCCGAGCCGCTGGGCGCCGCGCTCTCCCTGGTCGCCCCCGCCGACGCCCTCATCCTCGATCTGCGCGCCAACACCGGCGGGGACCCCGACACGGTCGCCTTCGTCTGCGGCCACCTGCTGGCCGGGCGCACCCACCTCAACTCCATGTACTGGCGCGACGGCGAGCGCCTCGAACAGTCCTGGAGTCCCGCGCACGTTCCTGGCGCACGCTTCGGCGGCACCAAGCCGCTCTACGTCCTGACGAGCGGCCGCACCTTCTCGGCGGCCGAGGAACTCGCCTACGACCTGCAGCAACTGGGCCGCGCCGTCGTGGTCGGGGAGACGACGGGCGGCGGGGCGCACCCGCGCGACGGCTGGACGGTGCATCCGCATCTGGAGGCGACCATCCCGGTGGGCCGGTCCATCAACCCCGTCTCGGGCACCAACTGGGAAGGCACGGGCGTACGCCCCGACGTGCCCTGCGCCGCCGACGACGCACTCGACCGGGCCCGCGCACTGGCCCGGGCGAGGCTCGACGGACAGCCCGGCGAGCCTCGCCCCGAGGCGGTCGACCCGGTTCAGCGGACTTCGGACTGACCGCTCGACCGCCGTGCGCGCTACGAGGCGTCGCGCACCGTGCCCGTGACCACCGGGCCCGGCTGCGGCTCCCACTTCGCGTCGTAGACGTAGAGCCGGGCCTTGACGGACTCCTCCTGCTCGCTCACCCGGTCCTTGATGGTGGGGATGCGCACTTCGGCGCTCTTCTCACCCGCGGGCACGTTCACGAACAGGCCCTGTTCCCCCGCCATCTTCCACAGCGGTCGCTCCGGGCGGGGCGCCGTGCCGAACTCGCTCGCCAGCCAGCCCGGCTCCACGTCCAGGGTGGACAGTTCCCTGCCTCCGTCGACCGGCTGGAAGGAGAGGATGGCCATCATGTCCACATCGACCGCCTCGGACAGCGTCATCCGCCAGGTCAGGGGCTTGCCCTCGGTGACCCGGTCCGCGACGGGTTCGAGGGTGACCTTCGGCGCCGGGTCGTCGTTCTCCGCCATCACTCCGCCCCGGTAGGAGCCGACCACAGCGCCCCGCACCGCCTTGATCAGCGCATCGTGTCCGGTGTCCTGGCCGTAGCGGGTGTCGCCGCGCACCTCCACGGGCAAGTCGACGTGGTCTCCCGGACGTACCGTCAGCGTCCGGTGCGCGACCTCGCCCGTGTCGATGTCGGGCACGAAGAGCCGCACCTTGCCGCTGCCCTTGCCGGAGACCGTGACCGGAACCTGGTAGGTGCGCACTCCGGAGTCGCCCTCCTTCACGTTCAGCCGGCCGACGTCGACGCGCGGCAGTTCGGCGGGCCGCACTGCCGGTGTGCCGGGGCGCCAGCCCCAGGCGTCCATCAGCCACGCCTTGCCCGAGCGGGTGCGCGGCGTGAGTTCCACGGTCCGCACGTGCTCGAGGTCCAGCTTCTCCCGGGCCGAGGCCGACAGGGGTACGCGCACCTCGCGGCCCCAGTGGGAGGCCGTGAGGTCACTGCCCGGCAGTCCGTCGACGCGGACCCGGCCGAGCTCGGCCCGGTGTCCCGAGGCGTCGACGAGCGAGACGTCGAACCGGGTCCCGGTGGTGTTGGGCGGCACGATCACCCGCAGCGCCACGTCCTCGGCGCCCGCCAGGGAGAACGGGCGTGCGGGGCTGACCCGCACCGGGTCCCCCGCCCTGGACCAGCGCATCGCGACCGCGTCGCGTCCCGGCTCCGGCGCGAACTCCCAGAACGCGAAGTGCGGTGAGCGCCCGGACGTGGTGGACGACAGGCAGGCCTTGGCCTCGTCGGTGGCGACCTGGGCGCACAGGCGAGCGCCCTCGACCTTCGTCGAGGCGCCGGGCAGCAGGGCCGGTGTGCGGCGCGCGCCGACGGCGTGCGTCAGCACCTGCGCGGGGTCCGCCGAGGGAGCACGCCGGCCGGAACCGTCGAGCAGGGGGCGCACCCGGTCGTCGTCCGCGACGAACAGCCGGGCCACCGCGGCTATGTACGTGGCACCGGCGGCCTGCTGCTGCGGTGCGGTCAGCCGGGTCTTCGTGCCCTTCGAGCAGACCGGGTCCGAGGTCTCGTCGGCCGGGAAGTCGTCGTCGGCGGGGGCCGTGGACTGGCCCGGCGTCCACTCGCTGTTGAAGAAGTTGTGGTTGGCGCCGACCATGTACACCGCGCTGTGCAGGGCGGCGCCGCGGCTGACACCGCGCGTTCCGTCGACGTACAGCTCGCCCTGCAGGTCGGACACGTCTCCGTCGCACCCCGGCAGGATCGTCGCGGAGGGCACGTCGGGCGCCGGGTTCTGACCGAAGAGGGTGGGGCCGATGAGGACGTTGCCGCGGATCTTCCAGCGGACCGGTCCGGTGGGGACGTCCTGGTCGGCGGGCGGGCTGTAGAGGCTGTCCAGCGCGGCGCGGTCGACGCCCTCGCCGCCCCGGGAGTGCCCGACGAGGAGGACGCGGGACAGGTCCGCGGGCGCGACGGCGCGCACTCCGGCCGGAGCGGTGGACCGCTTGTCGGCCCAGTCGGCCCAGCGGGCGAGGTGCTGCCGCACCAGGGTCGAGCGGGCCTGCGCGCCGCCGTCCTCGGCCCGTTCGTCCTGGCCGTTGATGCCGTTGGCGGCGATGGAGACCGTGACGTACCCCTGGGAGGCCAGGAGCTTCTGGGCGCGCTGGTAGCCCTTGTGGCTCGGCACCGGCTTGAGGCCCGCCTTGCAGGGCCACACCATCTGCCGCTCGCCGTTGGCGCCGTAGCAGGTGTAGTGGCGGCCATGCAGGAACAGGGCCAGCGGCCGCTTGCCGGGGGCGTCGGCGGGGCCGACCACGTCGGCCTTCATCTCCACCGGCTCGGGGAACCCGGGCAGCCGTACCGACTTGAGCGTGTACGAGCCGGTGACGGTGCGGTAGCGGCCCGGCTTGCCGGGGTCGACGCCGTTGGCGGGCGGCAGCGCGGGGCGGGCAGCCGGGTCCGGCCGGGATCCGCGCGCCTGCGCGTCGGATCCCGCCTCGTCCAGGCGGCGTCCGGCGGCCAGCACCTTCAGCTCCCGCGCGGGACCGATGCGCGCACCGTGCAGCGGAAGCCGGAACGAGCGCCCGTCCCGCGCCGCCAGGGGCCGGCCGAGGAGCCTGTTCCCGGAGTAGAACTCGACCCGCGCATCACCCATAGCCACCGGTTCCGGCGAGGCCCACACGAGCTGCTTGCCCTCGCCCTTGCCGGACAGCCGCCAGCCGTCCGGCAGCCCCTTGCCGTCGCTCCCGGCCGACACGGGCGCAGGGGGCGGTCCGGTCGGCGGGGGCTCGGCGGACGACCCGGCGTGGGCCGCACCCGGCGACACCGCCGCGAGCGCGAGCGCCGCTAAGGCCGCGGTCGCCCCTCTCAGCACACCTCTCAACGTGATTCTCCTCGTCATCCCGAGCACCGGGGCACGCCTCGAACTCACGTGCCCCGCTTACTCCTTCGATGACGAGATCGGATGGCCGGGAGTTGCCTCCCGGTAAGCGTGGGCGTCCAGCGATCGGCGGGGCGCAGGAGGTGGGACGCGACTCATGGGAACCCCCCGCCCGTCGCCGCGCGCCTGCCTGCCAGGATGCGGTCATGCACATCTATGAAGAGCGGCTGAACGTCCCCCGCTCCTGGTGGGGGCTGGTCGCACTGGGTGGATTCGGGCTGGCCGTGGCGGCGATCCCCTTCGGCGCGATCGCCGCGGTGACCGCGGCCGCGCTCGGCGTCGCGGTCTCCGCCACACTCGTGCACCTGCACGGCAGGGTGCGCATCCTGGTGACGCCGGGCTCCCTCGTCGTCGGCAAGCGGGTCATCCCCATCGAGGCGCTCGGCGCGACGGAGATCCTCGACGAGCGCGAGGCCTTCGAGTGGCGCACGACCAGGGCGAATCCGTACGCGCTGCTGCTCCTGCGCTCCTACGTCCCCACCGCGCTGCGCATCGAGTTGCGGAACTCCTGGGGAGGCGCGCCCTACGTCTACGTATCGACGCGCCAGCCGATGAACCTGGCAGCCGTGCTGGCGTTCTCCCGGGGCTGACCGCACGCTGGTGCCGTGAAGGATCAAGAAACCGAATTCTCCGCGGCCCAACCCCCCTCCCCGCTCCCCTGGTACACGCGGCCCGCCGCGCGCACGTGGACCTGCGCCCCTCCCCCGCCGGACGCACGCGCGTTCCACACGGCGCTGCCCGGGTACGCGCCCACCGCCTTGCATGAACTTCCTCGGCTTGCGCGCGAGTTGGCGGTGGGCCGGGTCTTCGTCAAGGACGAGTCCACGCGGTTCGGGCTGCCTGCCTTCAAGGCGCTCGGCGCCTCCTGGGCGATCGACCGGATCCTCGCGCACGGCGCGAACGGCCCCCGGGGGACGACCGGCACACCGATCCGGCGGCTCGTCACCGCCACCGACGGCAACCACGGCCGGGCCGTGGCCCGCACGGCCCGGCAACTGGGGCGCCGCGCGCATGTCTTCGTTCCTGACGGGGTGCAACCCGCCGCGGTGGCCGCCATCGAGGGCGAGGGCGCCGAGGTGACGACGGTGGCCGGTTCGTACGACGCGGCGGTGCGCGAGGCGCGGGCCGCGGCCGCGACACCGGACGCGGTGCTCGTCCAGGACATGGCATGGGAGGGGTACGAGGAGATTCCCGCCCTGGTCGTCGAGGGATACGCGACCCTGTTCGCCGAGGTCGACGCCCAACTGGACGCCGCGGAGGCGCAGTCACCCGCGCTGGTCGCCGTTCCCGTGGGGGTCGGGTCGCTCGCCCAGGCCGCGGTCACGCACTACCGCAGCGGACGGGGTGCGCAGGCCTCACCCGCGGCCGCCCCGCCCGCCGTGCTCTCGGTCGAACCCGTGGGGGCCGCCTGCGTCCTGGCGAGTCTTCGCGCGGGGCGGCTCGCACGGGTGCCGACCGATGTCACGGTGATGGCCGGGCTGAACTGCGGCACACCCTCCGCCCTGGCCTGGCCGGTGCTCCGCGAGGGTCTCGACGCGGCCGTCGCCGTCACCGATGCCGACAGCACGTCCGCCGCGCGCGACCTGGCGGAGCTGGGCGTCTCGTCCGGCCCGTGCGGCGCCGCTTCCCTCGCCGGAGTGCGCGCCGCGCTTACCGGGGCCGGCAGCACCGAGCGTCGTGCCGCCCTGGGGGTGCATCCCGACGCAATCATCGTATTGATCAACACCGAGGGAGCAGACGCAAATCCAGGGCGATAGAACCCGAAACACCAATGATTCGCATGATCAAGAGGTCATTCAGCGATGATTTCCGGACGATGCAAGTCGTCGAAACGCAAACCAATTTTCCATTCCCGCAGGTCAGACAGTGGTTCCTAGTTATACCAATGCCATTCGTCCACATGCTGGACAGCTGATGCGCAACCGCTCCCACCGCCCCTGAGCTGCCCGAACGAGCGTACGGTCACCGCTCACCGGAACGGCACATCCGGAAATCGACCATCCGGATGGCGCTCACTCTCCGCACCGGCAAGACTCCTCACCGCAGTCACCAACCGCATCGATCGAAGGAGAGTTCACCATGCGTCGCACCCTCAAGGCCGTAGGAGCAGCCGCGGCGGCGGCCACCTGCGTCCTCGCCGCGACGGCAGGCACCGCGCAGGCCGAGGCCCCGAAGGTGAAGAGCCTCTACGCCCCGTCCGCCCTCGTGCTGACCGTCGGTCAGGGCGAGGACGTCGACTCCGTCGCGGTGGAGCGCGCCGTGACGCTCACCTGCGCGCCCCGTCCCGCGGGCACCCACCCGTCGGCGGCCGCCGCCTGCGCTGAACTCGCCAAGGTCGGCGGACAGTTCACCCAGCTGGTCGGCACCGGGTCCGACGCAATCTGCACCAAGGAGTGGCGTCCGGTCACGGTCAGCGTCCGCGGTGTGTGGAACGGCAAGCACGTCGACTGGACCAACACCTTCGCCAACCAGTGCACGATGAAGGCGGGTCTCGGGGAGGGTGCCGCACTGACCTTCTGACGGGATCACAGACCCTGACCACACTCAGGGGAGTCCCGGTGACCTTTCGTGGGGGAAGGCAGTCGGGACGCGGGGCGGCCCCCGGTGTCGGGCGACACCGGGGGCCGTAGTGTCTTCACCGAGCCCCAGCCACCACCACCGCAACCGCCACCGCGAGCACCCCAGCCGCAGCCGACGTCGCGAGGAGTCCATGGTGAACCAACCGCACCGAGCGCAAGCGATGCCCGTCTCGTACGAGGGACTTCCCGGCGGCATCGGGGTGTCGCGGCTGAGCGTGTACAACTGGCCGGCCGCCGACGGGCGGCGCGGCGGAACTCCCCATCTGCACCTGACCTGTTCGGAGGGGTACGCGGTGACCGGCGGGAGCGGCGCCGTGCAGACCCTGACCGCGGACGGTTTCCGCGAGACCCCCCTCTCCCCCGGCGCCCTGGTGTGGTTCACCCCCGGCACCATTCACCGCCTGGTCAACGACGGCGGGCTGACCATCAACGTCCTCATGCAGAACTGCGGTCTGCCCGAGGCAGGGGACGCCGTCCTGACCCTGCCGCCGCCGCTGCTCACCGACCCCGAGACCTACCGCGCCGCCGTCGCCCTGCCCGCCGACGGGAGCGAGGCCGAGCTGGCGTCCGCGGCCCGGCGCCGCCGCGACCTGGCCATCGAGGGTTTCACCGTGCTCCGCGAGGCGACCGAGGCAGGGGATCCGGAGCCGCTGGCCGCCTTCCACCGGGCCGCGGTCGACCTGGTGCAGCCGCTGGCGGCGGCATGGCGGGAGCGCTGGCGGGCGGGTGCGGCGGCCGCGGCGGAGGCGACCGGGGCCCAGCTCGACCGGCTGGAGCGCGGCGACTCCGACTATCTGGCGCGGGCCGCCGTGCGGGCCGAACAGCCCTCGGCCCGGGGCAGGTTCGGGATGTGCGGACGGCTCGACGTCTACGAAGTGGCGTGACCGAGCACCGCTCACGACATGGCCTGAGCGGGCATCCCCGGTAAACCCCCGGCCTGTTCGGCGAGCCTGCTCATCACCCGGCCGCGCAGCAGTTCGTACTCCTCGCGGCAGCGGCGGATCTCCGGCGGCCGGGTGACGGCGACGCCGTCCGTGACGGTCTCGCCCGGCAGGAACTGGCCCCTGGTGAGGTCGAGTTCGACCCCCGAGTCCAGGCGGTTCCACCAGTGGTATCCCGTCCGCGCCCCACCGACGTGGACCTCGGCGCACAGCAGCTCGCCGCCCAGCAGGTCGTTCAGCACGAGCGCGGTGACGCCGCACTGGTCCCGCTCGGGGTTGTCCGGCAGCCACGTCTCGCCGGAGTCGGGGTCGGCCGTGTCGGCGCCCCAACTGTCGCGCAGCGCCGCCTCGATGTCCGTGAGTCGCAGTGGTGTCATGCCGGTCACCCTCGCACCCGGCACTGACAATCACGCCTCGCCCCCGGTCCCGGCCGACCGCACCGCCCCTCGCCCGACCGCCCCTTCGATCGCCTCCTGGTCGAATCCGCGCGCAGCGAGCACTTCCCGTGTGTCCGCCCCCGCGCTCCGCACCTCGGCCCGCACCGAAGCCGGTGTGCGGGACAGGGACACGGGCGTGGCGATGCCCCGGTAGTCGCCGTCCTCGACGACCAGGCCGCGGTGGCGCACCTGGGGTGCGGTGAGCGCCTCTGCGACATCGTGCACGGGCGATGCCGGGATGCCCCGTGCCCTGAGGAGCGCGGTGAGTTCGGCCCTGGGGCGGGCGGCGACGGCCTTCTCCAGCGCGGCCCGCAGCTCCTGCTGGTGGCGCACGCGGTCCGGGTTGGTGCGGAAGCGGGAGTCCTGGGCCAGCGCGGGCAGCTCCAGCACCTCCGTGAGCGCGCCGAACTGCCGGTCGTTGCCGACCGCGACGAAGAGCGGCCCGTCGGCGGCGGCGAAGGCGTCGTAGGGGGCGATGCTGGGATGCGCGGAGCCGGTGCGGCGCGGCACCGAACCGTCGGCGAGCCACGACGCCGAGTGCGGGTGGAGCAGGCTGACCACGGTGTCCAGGAGGGTGCAGTCGACGAGCTGGCCGAGGCCCGAGCGGTGGCGTTCGTACAGGGCCAGCAGGATGCCGGAGAAGGCGAGGATGCCGGTGACCTGGTCGACGACCGGCACCCCGACGCGCAACGGCGGCCCGTCCGCCTGACCGTTGACGCTCATCAGACCGCCGTAGGCCTGCAGTACCGCGTCGTATCCGGGCAGCCCGCCGAGCGGCCCGTCGGTCCCGAAGCCGGTGACGCGGCAGTGGACGAGAGCCGGGAACCTGCGGCGCACCTCCTCGTCCGGGTAACCCCACTTGGCGAGGGTGCCCGCCTTGAAGTTCTCCACGAGCACGTCGGTGTCGCGCAGCAACGTGTCCAGGATGTCGCGCCCCTCGGGCAGGGACAGGTCGACGACGATGTTCTTCTTGCCGCGGTTGAGGTTCTGGTAGTACGCGGAGGTGTCCGGTGCCACGAACGGCGGGCCCCAGCCGCGGGTCTCGTCCCCGGCTGGGGGCTCGACCTTGATGACGTCGGCCCCGTGGTCGGCGAGCAGCTGGGCGCAGTAGGGTCCGGCGAGGACGCGGGACAGGTCGAGCACCTTGACTCCGGTGAGGGCGCCGCCGTGCGGTCCGGGGCCGGTGGGCGGATGCGTCATCAGTAGGACCTCGGCAGACCCAGCACGTGGCTGGACACGTAGTTGAGGATCATCTCTTGGCTGATCGGGGCCAGGCGCAGCAGCCGTGACTCCCGGAAGTACCGCTCCACGTGGAACTCCTTCGCGTATCCCATGCCGCCGAGGGTCTGCACGGCCCGGTCGGCGGCCAGGAATCCGGCGTCGGCGCACAGCCACTTGGCCATGTTGGCCTCCTTTCCGCAGGGCAGCCCCTGGTCGTAGCGCCAGGCGGCGTTGCGGGCCATCAGTTCGGCGGCGTCGAGCCGGGTGGCGGCCTCGGCGAGCGGGAAGGCGACGCCCTGGTTCTGCCCGATGGGGCGGTCGAAGACGACACGCGTGCGGGCGTGGTCGACGGCGGCGCGCAGGGCGGCCCTGCCGATGCCGACGGCTTCGTGGGCGAGCAGGATGCGTTCCGGGTTGAGGCCGTCGAGCAGATGGCGGAAGCCCTGTCCTTCCTCCCCCACCCGGCGGCTCGCGGGCGTGCGGAGCTCGTCGATGACAACTTCGTAGGAGGCGACGGCGTTGCGGCCCATCTTCGGGATGGCCCGCAGCCGCACCGCGTCGGAGTCGATGTCGACGAGGAACAGCGTCATGCCCTCGGTGGGCCGCTCCGCGTCGCGCGGCGCCGTACGGGCGATGAGGACCATCTTCTGGGAGTGGCCGGCCTTGGTGATCCATACCTTGCGGCCGCTGATGACGTAGTCGTCGCCGTCGCGGCGGGCGACGGTGGAGATGCGGGTGGTGTCGGTGCCGGCGTCGGGTTCGGTGACGCCGAAGCAGACGTGCAGCGAGCCGTCGGCGGCGCGCGGCAGGATCTCCTCGCGCAGCTGTGGACTGCCGTGTTTCACCAGGGTGTTGAGGCCGAAGATGGTCAGGTGCATGGTGCTGCACCCGTTCATCCCGGCTCCGGAGGCGGCGATCTCCTGGAGCAGCAGGGCGGCCTCCAGGATGCCGAGCCCGCCGCCCCCGTACTCCTCGGGGATCGCCATGCCCAGCCAGCCGCCCTCGGCGAAGGCGTCGTAGAAGTCCTGGGGAAACGCCGCCCGTTCGTCGTGATCCGCCCAGTACGTGTCGGGGAAGCGGGCGGCGAGTTCGGCGACGGCGCGGCGGATGTCCTCCTGTTCCTCGGTCAGCGCGAAGTCCATGGATTCCTGCCCCAGTTCGGTCGAGTTCGTATATACGATTGCCGAGTCGGATATGCGTGAGGCTAAGAGCCGTATGATCGGCCGGTCAAGAGCCACTCGGCGGAGGGGAGCCGGACCGTGAGCGAGGGAACCGCGCCCAGGGAGCACCGCACCGTCAGCCGTGTGACGGGCATCCTGGAGTGCGTCTCGCGGCGTGACGGCGCCCGGATGCAGGAGCTCGCGGACGCCCTGGACGCCCCCAAGTCCTCCGTGTTCGGCCTGGTGAAGGGCCTCGTCTCGACCGGCTACCTGGTCGAGGAGCACGGCGTCTACCACCTCGGTCCGGCGCTCGGCAGTCTCCTGGCGCGGCCCTCGCGGGATGTCGCGGCCGCGGCCCTGCCCACCCTGGAGGCGCTGCGGGACCGCTTCGGCGAGACGGCGATGCTCGGCACCGCCGTGGGCGACTCGCTCGTGTACGCGACCGCGGCCGAGTCGCACCGGCTGATCCGCTACTCGGCGCCGCTGCGCACCCGCCGCCCGCTGTATCCGCCGAGCGCGGGCAAAGTGCTGCTCGCCCACCGTTCCCGGTCCTGGCGCGACACCTGTCTGCGAAAGCTCATCGACGATCCGGCCGCCCGGCAGGCGGCGCACGACGAGCTCGCCGAAGTGCGTGCGACGGGTGTGGCGTTCAACCGCGGCGAGACGCTGCCCGACGTGACCGCGGCGGCCCGGCCGGTCCTGGTCGGCGGGCGGGTCCGTGCGGTGATCGCCGTGGCGGGCCCGACGTCGCGGACCGCGGAGCTCCTCCCGGACCTCGCGGACGCCCTCGCGGACGCGGTGCGCACCGTCGCGGACCGGCTCGGCACAATGCATCCATGATCCCCACCGAGGTCCGCACGCCCCGCCTCGACCTCGTGCCGCTGCGCGTCGAGCACGCGGACGAGATGGCCGCCGTGCTCGGCGATCCGGCTCTGCACGCCTTCATCGGCGGCGCCCCCGACGACGTCGAGGCGCTGCGCGCCCGCTATCGGCGCATGCTCGCCGGCTCCCCCGACCCTGGTGTCTCCTGGTGCAACTGGGTCCTTCGGCTCCGCGGTGCGGACCGCCCGAGCCTCGTCGGGACGGTGCAGGCGACCGTCGTTCCCGAGGCCCGCGCGGAGATCGCCTGGGTGGTCGGGACGCCCTGGCAGGGACGCGGCTTCGCGTCGGAGGCGGCCCGTGGCCTGGTGGCGTGGCTGGCGGGACAGCACGTGCGTACCGTCGTCGCGCATGTCCATCCCGACCACCGGGCGTCCGCGGCCGTGGCGAGGGCGGCGGGTCTCGCCGCCACCGAGGTGATTCAGGACGGCGAGACCCGCTGGGAGGCGACGCTCGGGGCCTGAGCCCCGGCCCCGGCTCGGGTCAGTACGGCAGGTCGCCCGCGATGGCGACGCGCTCCGCGACCCGCCGGTGCGGGGCGTAGTCGTCGACGGCGTAGTGCTGGGTGGCGCGGTTGTCCCAGAAGGCGATGTCGCCCGCCTGCCAGTGGAACCGGACCTGGTACTCCGGCACATGGGCCTGCCGCACGAGGTAGCCGAGCAGCCGGTCGCTCTCCTCGCGCTCCATGCCGACGATGTGCGTGGTGAAGGACGTGTTCACGAAGAGCATGCGCCGCCCGGTCTCCGGGTGCGTGCGCACCACGGGGTGGGTGACGGGCGGGAAGCGGTCCTGGAGCGGGGCGAGCTTGTCCGGGCCGTAGAAGCGGGCGAAGCCGGGGATGAAGTCGTGCACGGCACGGACACCGTCGATGCGCGCCTTGACGGTGTCGGGCAGGTTGTCGTACGCCACCGCCATGTCCGCCCACATCGTGTCACCGCCGAACGGCGGCACTTCGCGCAGCTGCAACACCGCGCCCAGTGCGGGACGTTCGCGGAAGGTGACGTCCGCGTGCCAGACGTTCTCGTACGTGGGGGTGGCGCTGCCGCCCTTGTCGAAACGGACGACGTCGTCGGCGGAGCCGCGGGCGAGCAGCGGATTGGTCTCGAGCTCGCCCCAGTTGAGGGCGAAGGCCCGCTGCTGCTCGGAGGTGATGCCCGCACCGCGGAAGAACAGCACCTTCCACTCCAGCAGGGCGCGGTTCAGCTCCTCGCGCAGGGCGGGCGTCAGCGGGCGGGCGAGGTCGACGCCGCGGATCTCGGCGCCGATGACGCGGCCCTGGGGCACGACGTCGAAGAGTTCGTAGGGACGCTCCTGCCAGTCGTCGGGCAGGCGGCGCAGGGTGCGGCGGCCCTCGTACATGCCGTCGGCAGGGACGCGGGCCTCGCGCAGGGCCGCGGTGACGGGGGGTTGGGGTGCGACGGTCATCGGGTCTGATCCTTCTGGTGCGTGAGCGGGCGGGGGCCGTGCGGAGCGGGGCTCCGGACAGCTAGCGGCCCGATCGCTCGCACCCGCGCCGCCACGGGACGTTGAACGTCCGTGCGGCGGCGGTCAGGTGCTGGATCATGGTCGTCATTGTGGGACGTCGATGCCTTCAGGTCAACCGACCTACTGCGGCTTGCGCAGCACTCCGCCGTACTCGTAGATCCCCTTGTTCGCGTCGGTCACGCCGAGGTAGGGCACGAGGTCGGGGTCGACCGGCTCCAGGGCGGGCTGGTCGGGGTCGGGGCGCCAGTCGACGAGGTTGACCACACCGGGCTCCAGGGGGTCGAGCCCTTCGAGCAGGACGTCGACCTCGGCGGGTGTGCGGGTCTGCCACGGCACGCCGCCACCGGCGATGTGCCGGGTCATCGCCGCGCCCCGCTCCGGGTCCTCGCAGATGACCTGTGAGAAACCGACGAAACTGCCGGGTGCCGAGCGGTCGACGATGGTGCGCAGGATGCGGCGCGGGTCGTCCGCGTCGACGAGGTGGTGCCCCACGGACAGGAAGAGCGTGGCGACCGGCTCGTCGAAGTCGATGAGGCGCGTCAGGTCGGGGTGCTTCAGGATCGCGTCCTGGTCGCGCATGTCCCCCATGATCACCGTCGTGGAGGAGTCGTCGGCGAGCAGCGCGCGGCCGTGCGCGAGGACGATCGGGTCGACGTCCACGTAGACGACGCGGGCATCGGGGGCGAAACGCTGGGCGACCTCGTGGACGTTGTTGTCGGTGGGCAGTCCGCAGCCCATGTCGATGAACTGGCGGATGCCCTCCTCCCGCGTCAGATGGCGCACCGCGCGGTAGAGGAACTGGCGGTTCTGGCGGCAGATGTCGACGACCTCGGGGAACGAGGGCACGGTGGAGAGGATGAACTTCCGGTCGATCTCGTAGTTGTCCTTGCCGC
>NZ_LIPN01000028.1 GCF_001418325.1 Streptomyces atriruber
GTCCCCGCCACCCCGCCCGACGCCGACCTGTCCGTCTGGCCCACGACCACCACGACCCCGGCCCACGGTGACCTCACCGTCGGCGGTGTCCCGCTCACCGACATCGCGGAGCGCTTTGGCACCCCCGCGTACCTCATCGACGAAGCCGACGTACGCACCCGCTGCCGCACGTACCGGCAGGCCTTCCCGGACGCCGAAGTCCTCTACGCCGCCAAGGCGTTCCTGTGCCGCGCCATGGCGCACTGGATGGAGGAGGAAGGGCTCGGCCTGGACGTGTGCTCCGCCGGTGAGCTGGAGCTCGCCGTCACCACGGGCTTCCCCGCGGAACGCATCGTGCTGCACGGCAACGCCAAGAGCCCGCACGACCTGCGGGCGGCGCTCCGGCTCGGTGTGGGCCGGATCGTCATCGACAGCGCGTCGGAGATCGCCCGGCTCGCCGCGGCCGTGCCGCCGGGCAGCCGCCAGAAGGTGATGGTGCGGGTGGTGCCCGGCATCGCCGCCGGCGGCCACACCAAGATCCGCACGGGCACGGACGACCAGAAGTTCGGCCTGTCGCTCGCGGACGGCTCGGCTCAGCACGCGGTCGCCCGCATCCTCGGCCAGCCGACGCTCGAACTGGTGGGCCTGCACTGCCACCTCGGCTCACAGATCACGACGGAGAAGCCCTTCCTCGCCGCGGTGCGCCGCATGGTCGGGCTGATGGCCCGCATCAAGGACCAGCACGGGCTCACACTGCCCGAACTGGACCTCGGCGGCGGGCACGGCGTCGCGTACCGCCCCGGCGAGGACGCGCTCGACGTTCCCGCGCTCGCCCGCCGGGTGCGGGCCGAGCTGGTCGAGAGCTGCGCGGTGGCGGGCCTTGCCGTGCCCCGCCTGATCGTGGAGCCGGGGCGGGCCATCGCGGGCCCGGCGGGAGTGGCGCTCTACCGGGTCCTCGCGGTCAAGCGCACCGCCGGGCACACCTTCGTCGCCGTCGACGGCGGCATGAGCGACAACCCGCGTCCGGCCCTGTACGGCGTGCGCTACCTGCCCCGGCTGGTCGGGCGGCGCTCCACGGCCGAGCCCGCCGCGGTGACCGTGGTCGGACGGCACTGCGAGGCCGGTGACATCCTCGCCTCGGACGTCCTGCTGCCCGGTGACGTACGGCCGGGGGACCTGCTCGGCGTTCCTGTCGCCGGGGCGTACCACCTGTCGATGGCCTCCGGCTACAACCTCGTCGGCCGCCCACCCGTGGTCGCCGTGTCCGACGGGCACGCCAGGCTGCTGGTCCGCCGGGAGTCGCTGGAGGACTTCCGGAGCCGGGACGTGGGCCTGTAGCGCCTCGGCACGGGCATTCCCGACTGCCTTGTGCGGACACCTGTTTGGTGCCGGATCGCAAGGGCAGGCGAATGTCGTGCTTCGGACCGGAGGCGCGTTCGCGGGAGCGGTGTGTTTGCTCCTGGTGGATGCCCGCCGGGGCGCCCCGTTTCTCGCGGTCCATGTCGGCGCACCGTTGAGGAGCGAACTGATGCTCACGAATCTCACTGAATACTCGACCCGCCACCGCACGGCGGTCCGGCACTCCCACCACGACGCACCCGACACCACCGCGGAGTTCGCCCGGCTCGCCGCGCTGGAGGACGGCCCGGAGCGGGACGTCCTGTGCGAGGAGATCGTCGGCGCATGGCTGCCCATGGCCCACCGGCTGGCCGCCCGTTACCGCAACAAGGGCGAGAGCCTGGAGGACTTGAGGCAGGTCGCCGCGATGGGCCTGGTCAAGGCAGTCAACCGGTACGAGCCCGGTCGCGGCGCCTTCGAGAGCTACGCAGTGCCCACCATCACGGGTGAACTGCGCAGGCACTTCCGCGACCGCATGTGGGACGTACGGGTTCCCCGGCGCGTCCAGGACCTGCGCAACAAGGTCCGGGTCGCGCGCCGCGAACTCCGTGACATGCCGGGCGGCGGACCCGAGCCCGCCATTGCCGACATCGCCGCGCACGCGGGGCTGACGGAGGACGAGGTGCGGGACGGCATGCAGGCCATGGAGGGCTACAGCGCCCTGTCGCTGGACGCGGAGCTCTCGTCCACCGAGGCCGACGGGTTCAGCCTCGCCGACACCTTGGGGGCGCCCGACGCGGCGTACGACGTCGTCACCGACCGGGAGGCTGCGAAGAGGGGGCTGCGGAAGCTGCCGGAGCGCGAGCGGACCATCCTGTACCTGCGCTTCTTCGAGGACATGACGCAGAGCCGGATCGCGCAGGAGCTCGGCATCTCGCAGATGCACGTCTCGCGCCTGATCAGCCGCAGTTGCGCCCGCGTGCGCGCCGAGGCCGACCACGGGTCCCCGGCCACGCGGGCGGCCTGACCCCCGGCCCCGGCACGCGAAACGGCTCGGCCCGCCCACCGACGGGTGGGCGGGCCGAGCCGCTCGGACGCGGGCCGCGGGCTCCGGGGCTAGAGGATCGCGCCCGGCGTGTAGGCCGCGGCCTCGGGGTGCTCCTTCAGCAGGGCCTCGATCTGCCCGACGACCGCGGTGACCTGGTCGCTCGCGGCGCCGGTGAACGACAGCTTGTCGGCCATCAGCTCGTCCAACTGTGCGCGGTCCAGCGGGATCCGCTCGTCCGCGGCGAGCTTGTCGAGCAGTTCGTTGCGCTCGGCGCCCTGCTCGCGCATCGCCAGCGCGGAGGCGACCGCGTTCTCCTTGATGGCCTCGTGGGCCTCCTCGCGGCCGACGCCCGCGCGCACCGAGGCCATCAGGACCTTGGTGGTGGCGAGGAAGGGGAGGTAGCGGTCCAGCTCGCGTGCCACGACCGCAGGGAAGGCGCCGAACTCGTCGAGCACCGTCAGGAAGGTCTCCAGGAGGCCGTCGAGCGCGAAGAACGCGTCGGGCAGGGCGACCCGGCGCACGACGGAGCAGGAGACGTCGCCTTCGTTCCACTGGTCGCCCGCCAGTTCGCCGGTCATCGAGGCGTAACCCCGCAGGATGACGGTGAGGCCGTTGACGCGCTCGCAGGAGCGGGTGTTCATCTTGTGGGGCATCGCGGACGAACCGACCTGGCCGGGCTTGAAGCCTTCGGTGACCAGCTCGTGACCCGCCATCAGACGGATCGTCTTGGCCAGCGAGGAGGGCGCCGCGGCGACCTGCACCAGGGCGGTGACGACCTCGTAGTCGAGCGAGCGCGGGTAGACCTGGCCGACCGAGGTGAAGGCGCTGTCGAAGCCGAGGTGCCCGGCGATGCGCCGCTCCAGGTCGGTCAGCTTGGCGGCGTCGCCGCCGAGCAGGTCGAGCATGTCCTGGGCGGTGCCGACCGGGCCCTTGATGCCGCGCAGCGGGTAGCGGCCGAGCAGGTCGTCCACGCGGCGGTAGGCGACGAGGAGCTCGTCGGCGCCGGTCGCGAAACGCTTGCCCAGCGTCGTCGCCTGCGCGGCGACGTTGTGCGAGCGGCCGGCCATGACCAGCTCGCCGTACTCACCGGCGAGCTTGCCGAGCCGGGCGAGGACCGCGACGGTGCGGGAGCGGATCAGCTCCAGGGAGAGCCGGATCTGCAGCTGCTCCACGTTCTCGGTCAGGTCGCGCGAGGTCATGCCCTTGTGGACGTGCTCGTGCCCGGCGAGGGCGTTGAACTCCTCGATGCGGGCCTTCACGTCATGGCGCGTGACCTTCTCGCGCTCGGCGATCGAGGCCAGGTCGACCTGGTCGAGCACGCGCTCGTAGTCGGCGATGGCGGCGTCGGGAACCTCGATCCCGAGGTCCTTCTGGGCGCGGAGCACGGCGAGCCAGAGCTGACGCTCCAGCTTCACCTTCTGCTCGGGCGACCAGAGGGTGGCGAGCTCGGCGGAGGCATAACGTCCGGCGAGGACGTTCGGGATACGGGGCTTTGCGGGCGCGGCAGTCACGTGTACGGAGTTTACCGGGCGTCCATACAGGCTCCGAACCATCTGCATGTGTAGGAACCTCCAGGTCAGAGGCGCCTGGATCTTCACTTCGGCGCCCGGGCCGCCCCGTGGGCGGCCCGGCACGCGACGGTCAGCCCTTCAGCGGGCCCCCGTTGATCGCGACGCGTCGGCCGTAGCGGGTCATCGGGTAGTAGTCGTACGTCGCATGGTGCTGGACGCACCGGTTGTCCCAGAAGACCAGGGTGTTCGGGGCCCAGCGGACGCGGCAGGCGAGCATCGCGCGGTGCGGGACGAGGGCGAAGAGCATGTCGAGCACCGCACGGCTCTCGTCCTCCGACAGCTGCGGGATGCGGGAGGTGTACGCCTGGTTCACGTAGAGGATCGGGCGGTCCGTCTCGGGGTGCCGGACCACGAGCGGGTGTTCGTTGACCGGGACCTCGTAGTTCGGCGGCACGGTGTAGCCCCGGAAGCTCTGGTAGCCGTCGTGCACGGCGGTCAGACCGTCGAGGAGCCCGCGCCAGGTGGGGGAGAGCATCTCGTAGGCCAGGTGCATGTTGGCGAACAGCGTGTCGCCGCCGCTCCCGCCCGCCGGCGTCTCGGTGATGTACAGCATCGAGCCGAGAGAGGGCTCGGCGTCCGCGGTGCCGTCCGCGTGCCAGGCGTTGCCCGCGACGTTCACCGCCGCCGCGCTGGTCTTGATCTCCAGCACGTACGGGTCGCCCTCCGGCGGCGGGGGGTTCACCGGGCGCAGCTCGCCGAAGTGCCCGGCGAAGCGCTTGTGCTCCTCGTCGGTGATCTCCTGGTCGCGGAAGACCAGCACGTGGTGGTCGAGGAAGGCGGTCTTCACCTCGGCCAGCTGGGCTTCGGACAGCCGGGCGAGGTCCACGCCGGAGACCTCGGCGCCGATGACGGGGGTCAGGGGAGCGACGGATATCTCCCGGTAGTCCCTCGGCGGCCTGGTCGTGATGGCTTCGAGGGCGTCCAGCTCGTACTGCTCCACAGGGTCCTCCTGGGTTGCGGCGGGTCGGGGTGTCCGGATGGTGCACTGGGGCCGGGGCCGTGGCGCGGCCCCGGCGGGGACTGCGGGTCAGGGGCGGTGCGGTGGTGATCGCGGGTCAGGGACGGCGCGGCACGGCGCCGCTCGCGACGTTGATCGCCTCCGCCACCGTCCCGGCGTGCGGCGGCCGGACGACGCCGTAGTGATCCGTGGCCAGCACGCCCCACTCCAGCGATTCCGGCAGGTGGGCATGCCACCGGGCGCGCTGCTCCGCCGGGCTGCCGAGCGCCGGAAGCCCGGCGAACGGCCGCTCGGCCTGCCAGAGCCGGGTGACGGTGGTGGCGATCCGGGGCACCTGGTGGGTGGCCATGCTGCGCAGGTTGGTCCGGCAGCAGCGGGCGAGCCGGTCGGCGTACGCGCGGGCCTGCTGCCCCCCGGGGCCGTCCCCGGCGATGCCGAGCTCGGCGGCGAACACCGTGCTCAGCCGGGTGTCGTCGTACGCCTCGAAGACCGGGCCGCTGCCGGGCGGCGGCGGGTCGACCAGGTGCAGCGAGCGGGCCGGGTGTCCGGCCGCCTCGGCCTCGGCCGCCATGTCCGTGGCGACCCATGCCCCGAAGGACCAGCCCGCCAGGTGCCAGCGCCAGGCGTCCTGGGGGAAGCGGGCCCGCAGCGCCGAGGCGTACCGCCGGGCGCGGTCGCGCAGCGTCCAGTCGGCAGGTGCCGTCTGCCGCAGGCCGGGGTCGGCGATCAGTACGACGGACAGGCTCGGGTCGAGGGCGGCGACCAGGGGACGGTAGGACTGGATGTCCCCGCCGACCGGGTGCACGAGGCACACCACGTCGGTGCCGGTGCCCTCCTGCCACACCTCCAGCGCGACCTGGTCGGTGCCGGTCTCCGTGCCCGCGCCTTCCTGGCCCGTCGGCTCGCCCCGCTGTTCGGCCAGGAGCCGCACGATCTCGGTGAGGCTGGCCCGGTGGCTGAAGGAGGCCAGGTCCAGCTCCACCCCGAAGTGCCGGTCGATCTTCTCGATGAGGTCCAGGAGGGTCAGCGAGTCGGCCCCCAGGTCGTACAGCGACGCGTCGGGGGCGAGATCGTCGACGTCCAGCGCGTCCCGCGTCCACTCGGCCAACAGGTCGCAGGGCTCCCGGTGCTCCTCGGCGGGCCGCTCGGCGGGTGCGCCGTCCCGACGCGGCGTGCCGGGCACCGGTCCGGCGTAGAAGACGCGTGACCGGTCGAGGTCGGTGGTGGACACCAGCACGTGCGGCAGCCGGAGTTCGAGCGCCCGCGCGAACGTGCGCGCTCCCTCGGCGGCGGTCAGACCGACCGCGAGGTGCGCCTGGTGACGGCTGTCGCTCCGGGTCCCGCGCACCGCCATCCCGGCCTCCCGCCACACGTCCCAGCCGATGCCGATCCGCGCGGTCCGCCCCGTCCCGTCGCCGCCGTACCGGGCGAACGCGTCGAGCAGGGCGTTGGCAGCCGCGTAGTCGTACTGGCCGACTCCGCCGAGCTGCGCCGACATGGAGGAGCAGTAGACCGCGACGTCCGGCCGGAACTGCTCGACGAGGAGTTCCACCAGCAGGGCGCCGCGCACCTTGGCGGCATGGGCCCCGTGCGCGGAGCCCGCCTCACGAAGGGACAGCAGACCGCCCGCAGGCACCCCTACGGCGTGCACCACGGAGGCCAGTGCCACCGTGCGGGCGGCGATCAGGGCTGCCACCTCCTTCGGCGGCGTGACGGCGAGATCCGCCTCGACGAGATCGACGCGGTCCGCCCAGCGGGTGAGTTCCTCGGGCAGCCGAGGCCGCCGGGACAGCAGCAGCACGCGTCCCTCGGTGTGCTGCAGCAGCCAGGCGGCGAGGCCGGAGCCGATGCCGCCGGTGCCGCCGAGGATCAGATGGTCACCGCCCGCGGGCGCCGCGGCGGCCGTCTGTACCGCGTCTCCCGACGCCGGAGCCGCCGCGCGCAGGGGCAGCGTCACCTGCTCCCACCAGTAGCCCTCGCGCAGCGCCAGATGGCGCGGCGGCGGTGCGGAGGCCGACGCGACCAGCAGCGCGGACAGCCGCGGGGCCCAGCCGTCCGGGTCCTCGACGTCCACCCAGTGCCCGTCGGGGGCACCCTCCTGCGGCGCGACCTCGGTGACGCCGGCGAGCAGCGCAGCCTCGGGGCGGGTGACCGCGCCG
The DNA here is from genome assembly GCF_001418325.1 of Streptomyces atriruber. Taxonomy (GTDB): domain Bacteria; phylum Actinomycetota; class Actinomycetes; order Streptomycetales; family Streptomycetaceae; genus Streptomyces; species Streptomyces atriruber. The sequence continues at coordinate 7,054 of NZ_LIPN01000028.1, forward strand.
AGTACCGGCCGGGCCCCGCACGACAGCCACCACGGCCGTACGGTCAGCTCCCGTGGCGCCCCCTGGAGGGCGCGGACCACGGCGGCGGGGGTGTCCAGGCAGGCCCAGGCCGCCCGGTCGAGCGACTTGTCGCCGACCGACCCGTCGATGCCGAGCGGGAGCGTGTGCAGCCAGTCGACCTCCGTGCAGCCCTCGTCGACGAGGGTGTCCAGGACGCGTCGCAGCTGCCCGGGGTCGGCCGGGTCGGCCTCGAATCGGTCGTGTTCGGGGCGGGCGAAGTGCTCCGCGGCCCTGACCCACACCACGCGGCGGTGGCCCGCGGCGAGCGCGCCGGGGGCGGCGCCGTCCGGCGGCCCGTCCGCGACGACGACCAACGTCCGCGCGCACGGCGCGACGGCGGCGCCTGCCGTGGCCCGCCGCAGCCGGGTCCACTGCGGCTGGTGCAGCCAGTCCGCCTCGGGCAGCCGAACCGGTACGGCCACGACGTCGGGTGCGGTGTGCCCGCCGGTCGACGGGGGCGCCGAGGGCCGGGCGGTCGCACGGGGGAAGTCGTACGGGGCGAGGTCGAACGCCGGGGCGGGGAAGTCCCACGGCGGCTGCGCAGGGCCGTCCGGCCAGGCGAGCGTGCGGCCCGCCAGCCAGGCGTCGGCCAGCTCCGCTGCCGGGCGGCCACGGGTCTCCAGGGCGGGCCCGGGAACGGGCTCGGGGCGCGCCGCGGCCGCCGTACGCAGCCAAGCGACGGCGGTCCCCGCGTCCCGGCAGACGGCTGCCGCCCGCAGCGGACCCTGCGGGCGGCCCGCCTGAAGGTGCCGCAACGTGCGGGCGTAGCTCTCGGGATGCCGTGCGAGGTGGGCGGCCACGCGCGCGGCGTCCGCGGCGAGTTGGGCCTCGCTCACGGCCGACAGCACGACGAGCGGCACCGTCCCGGCACCCGTGGCCTCCTGCGGGTCCGTGACCACGGACGGAGCCGGCGCCTCCACGATCACGTGCGCGTTGGTGCCGCCGATGCCGAAGCTGCTCACCGCGGCGACCCGCTCCCGGCCCTCCGGCCAGGGAAGCGCCTGCGTCGGTATGTAGAACGGCGCCGGGGAGGGACCGATCTCCGGGTTGAGCGCGCGGAAATCACGGGTGGGCGGAACCTGCCCGTGGTGGACCGCGAGCACGGCCCTGATCAGGCCGACGGCCCCGGCGGCGGCGCCCAGATGACCGATCTGGCTCTTCACCGAGCTGAGGGCGACGTGGTCCGGCTCGTCCACCCCGAGGGCCTGGCGCAGCGCACCGGCCTCCACCGGGTCGCCGAGCCGGGTACCGGTGCCGTGCGCCTCGACGTACGCCACGTCGGAGCCCGCGCGGCCGCTGCGGGTCAGCGCGCTGCGGATCACCTCGCGCTGACCCGCCAGGGACGGGGCGCTGTAACTGAGCTTGGCCGCGCCGTCGTTGTTCACCGCGGAACCGCTGATCAGCGCGTAGACGGTGTCGCCGTCGCGGCGCGCGAGGGCGAGCGGCTTCAGCACGAGCACCCCGGCGCCGCTGCCCCCGACGGTGCCGCCCGCGTCGTCACTGAAGGGCCGGCAGTGGCCGTCGGGCGAGAAGATGTGCTGCGGACGGTAGCGGTATCCGTCGGTCAGCTCCGGGTCGACGAGCACACCGCCCGCGAGCATCACGTCGGCGTCGCCGAGCCGCAGCAGCGAAGCCGCCAGGTGTACGGCGACGAGCGAACTGGAGCACGCCGTCTGGGCGGCGAGCGCGGGTCCGGTGAGCCCGAGATGGAAGGCGACCTTGGTGGCGAGGAAGTCCTTCTCGTGGTGGAGGGCCAGCTGGAAGTCGTCGGGCAGCGCGTCGGAACCGGTCTCGCGGAGCATCGCCCGGAAGTAGGTGTTCTCACCGGCGCCCGCGATCAGGCCGGTCCGCAGCGCACCGGGATCGGCGATGCCCGCGTGGGCGAGCGCCTCGACACAGGTCATGAGCAGCTGGCGCTGCTGCGGGTCCATCAGCCGGGCTTCCTGACGGCTGATGCCGAACCGTGCCGGGTCGAAGTCCAGCATCCCGTCCAGTTGGCTGCGCGCGCCGACCAGGCCGTCCGGCGCGTCGAAGTGCTCGATGCCGCTCCGCCCGGAGACCACCAGGTCCCAGAAGGCCGCGAGGTCCGGTGCGCCGGGCGCGCGGACGGCCATCCCGATGACGGCGACGGGGTCGTCCGCGGCGGCAGTGGGGGAGTCGGTCGTACGCGGGTCGGTCGCCGGATCCGTGCCCGGGTCCGTGCGCCGGAGGAATCCCGCCAACTCCCTGGGAGTGACGTGTTCGAAGAGGTCGGCGACGGTGAAGCGGAGCCCGAGCCCCGCGGTGCAGCGCAGATGGAAGCGCATCAGGCCGAGGCTGGAGGCGCCCGCCGCGAAGTAGGTCTGGTCCGGCGCGATGGGCAGGCCGGTCACTTCTTCGAAGACGGCGGCCAGTTGCGCCTCCCGCGCGGACGGCGGCGGCGCGGTGCCGCTGCCGCCGTCGGGGGTGCCCGTGAGCTCCCGGCCGGGCGCGCGCAGCGCGGCGTCCCGGTCGAGCTTGCCGCTCGGGGTGCGCGGCAGCCGTTCGAGGAGACGGAAGCGCTCGACCCGTATGTGCCCGGGGAGCAGCCCGGCCAGGTGCTCGCGCAGCTCGGCGGGCGACGGCGCGTCGCCGCGGCACTGGAGACAGGCGACCAGCGCGGACCCCTCGACGGCGACGACGGCCCCGAGGACGGCGTCGTGCCGCGTCAGCGCGGCCTCGACCTGCCCCGGCTCCAGCCGGTGGCCGCTCAGTTTGATCTGGTCGTCCGCGCGGCCGAGGCAGTGCAGAAGACCGTCGTGGTCGAAGCGCGCACGGTCGCCGCTGCGGTAGAAGAGCCCGTCGCCGGGGAGCCGGACGAACCGCTCCCGGTTCAGCGGGGTCTCACCCAGATAGCAGGGCTCGTCCGGCACGCCGCCGATGAGCAGTTCACCGGCGCAGCCGGGCGGCAGTGGGAGGTCGGCCTCGTCGACGACGCGCAGCACCGCACCGGCCACCGGGTGACCGATCGCCGGACGGTCCGGCCAGTCCGCCGGATCGCCGTCCAGGCACAGACCGCTGACGACGTGCGTCTCGGTCGGGCCGTAATGGTTGAACAGCCGTGAGCCGGGCATGCCCGCGAACCACCTGCGGACGGCGCCGGTGCAGACCAGCTGCTCGCCCGCGGTCACCACCTCCCGCAGCCGGGACGGGTATCGGCCCAGGTGCACGGCGTGCTCGGCGAGCAACTGCAGGGCCACGTACGGCAGGAAGAGCCGTTCGACGCCCTCCGACTCCAGCTGGTCGAGCAGCGCGGGGACGTCGCGTCGCAGGGCGGGATCGATCAGCCGCAGACAGCCGCCGGTGCACAGGGTCCCGAAGATCTCCTGGAAGGAGACGTCGAAGGAGAGCATGGCGAACTGCTGGGTCAGCGCGGGCGCGCCCAGGCCGCCGGGCCCCGCCTGCCAGTGCAGCAGGTTGCTCAGCGTGCGGTCGAAGACCCGCACACCCTTCGGGCGTCCGGTGGAGCCGGAGGTGAAGAGGGTGTACAGCGGCCGGGTGCCCCGGTGCGCGGGGAGCGACGGTCCGTCGGCGGCATCCTCGGCCCCGGCGTCGGAACCCGCGCCGGACCCCGCCTCGGACAGCGTGACGTGCAGGCGGGGCGCGCCGCCGGGGTCCACCCCGTCGAACGCCGTCCCGTCGCCCGGCAGGAGCAGCACGCACAGCGGGTCGGTCTGCTCCAGCACCTGCCGGAGCAGCGCGGGTGGGTACGACGGGTCGAGCGGGACCGCCGTCAGGTTCAGCCGGGCCAGCGCGAGGAGCGCCACCACGTGCTCGACGGACGGTTCGAGGAAGAGCGCGACGTGGCTCTGTTCGTGCGCTTCCGGCAGCCGCAGCGTCGAGGCCAGCTCCGCCGCGAGCCCGGCGGCGTACCCGTCGAGTGCCGCGTAGGAGACGGTTCCTGTCGCGGTCCGCAGCGCCGGTGCGTCCGGGGTCCGGGCCGCCTGGCGGGCGAAGCCCTCGGCGACCGTGGTCCACGGCAGCTCGGCGGGTACGCCCCGGCCCGGCTCGGGCAGCGAGCCGCGGTACGGCGCGACCAGCTCCGCCGGTGTGGTGTCCGGGGTCCCGGACAGCGCGGTCAGACCCTGCCGGAACAGGGACGCCAGTGCGGCGGCCTGGTCGGCGTCGAGGCGGTCGTCGGCGTACTCCCAGAGACACTCCAGGCCCTCGGGACGGTCGACGACCGTCAGGGTCACCGGGCACTTGGCCTCGGCGGGCACCGGCCACAGCGGGCGCGCGGCGCATCCCGGCAGGGTGAGGGAGTCGTAGTCGGTGTTCTCCAGTACGAGGAGGAAGTCGAACGGCGCGTCGTTCTCGGCCCCGCGCGCGAGCGCGGGCAGGACGTCGGCGAGCGCCACGTCCTGACGCTGCATCAACGCGCGTACGGCCGTGCCGGTCCGCGCCACCTCGTCCCGCACGGACGCCCGCGGGTCCACGGACAGCGGCAGGAGCACGGTGTTGGCGAACATGCCGACGCTGTCCGTGAACTCGCGCACCGGCCGGTGCGCGACCGGCGCCGCGACGCGCAGCCGGGTCCGGCCGGTCACGCCGTACAGCGCCCAGGCGTAGACACCGGCCAACAGCTCGAAGCGCGTCAGCCCGTGCTCGCCGCAGAGCCGGTCCAGAGCGGCGCGGCCGGACGCGTCGAGCGCGTCGCACAGCAGCCGTCCCCCGGCGTCGTGACCGGGCCGGGGCAGCGGGAGCGACTGCGCTCCGGCGGAGTCCGCCGCGGCGGCGGCGGTCCCGGCGTACAGGGCGGACAACTCGTCGCGCTGCGCCGCGTACCCGGGGCTCGTGTGCCAACGGTGCTGCCAGTCGGCGAAGTCCAGCGGGGTGGGAGTCCCGTCGGACGACGTGGGCACCGCGTCGTCGGCGACGGCCGCCGCGTACCCGGCCGACAGGTCGCGCAGCAGCACGTTGACCGACCAGCCGTCCACGGCGACGTGGTGCAGGTGCAGCAGCAGCGTGCCGCCGTCCTTTGACGGCAGCCAGCACGCGCGCAGCATCCTGGGCGACGACAGGTCGAACGGCACGGCGAAGAAGGCGTCCTGCGGACCGTCCGCTCCGCCCGCGCTTCCACCACTGGTCGCGTCCACGGACGGCGCGGTCGACGGCGCGGTCGTCCAGGGGTCGTACGGCTCGCCCACCCGCTGCCGCAGCCCGTCGGCGGTCGCCGCGAAACCGGTGCGCAGCGCCGGATGCCGCGCGACCAGCGCGGCGAGAGCCGCACGCAGCGCCTCCTGGCACACCGGGCCCGTGACGTCGAAGGCCAGCCGGACGTCGTAGGCGCGGGAGTCCGGCGACCGCTGCTGCAAGAACCAGAGGCGTTCCTGCTCGCCGGTGGCGGGGCCGGACAGGGCCCCGGCCGCGGTGGCTTCCGGCAGCGCGGGAGCGTCGTCGGTCCGCGCCTCGCGCACGGCGTCCGCGACACCGGCGAGGTCGCCGTGCAGCACACGGTGCGCGGGCACCTCGCAGCCCAGACGGCGACGGATCCCGTACCGCAGCCGCAGCGCCTTCAGCGAGTCGCCGCCGGACGCGATCCACCGGTCCTCGGGGCGGAGCCCTGGAACGCCCAGGATCTCGCCCGCGAGGCCGAGCACCACGCGCAGCGCTTCGTCCGCGGGCTCCTGAGCGGGGTCCGTCGGGCGGCTCGCGGCCTCGGGGCGCCACGGCGCGGCGCCGCTCGCGCGAAGCGCCGCCTCGTCGACCTTGCCGTTTGCGGTGAGCGGCAGGGCGGGGACGCGGTAGAGGTGGTGCGGGCGCATGTAGCCGGGCAGCCCGGCAGCCAGGTGTTCCTCGAACCCGGCCCAGGTGAGGGCGGGTTCGGCGACGAGATAGGCGAGCAGCTCAGCCGGGCCGCCCTGCTCGTCCCGGCGGGCGCACACGTGCACCTGTCGCACGGAAGGGTGCTCGGCGATGTGCCGCTCCACCTCGCCGGGCTCGATGCGGAAGCCGCGCACCTTGACCTGCCGGTCGGCGCGGCCGACGTAGGTGAGGTCGCCGTCGGCGGAGCGCACCAGGTCGCCGGTGCGGTAGTACGCGGTGGCCGTGCCGTCGTCGCCGGGCAGCGTCACGAAGCGGCGGGCGGTCTCCGCGGGCAGGTTGCGGTAGCCGGCCGCCACGCCCGTGCCGGAGAGGAGGAGCTCGGCCTCCTCGCCGGGCGCGGCAGGACGGGTGGTGCCCGGCGCGACCAACGCCATGCCGGTCTCCGGCAGCAGGCGCCCGAGGGGCACGACGGAGGCGTCGAAGTCCCGCGGGATCGGGTGGTGCAGCGCGAACGTCGTGCACTCGGTGGGGCCGTAGACGTTGTGGACCCGGGTGCGGCTGCCGGGCGCGGCGTTGTGGCGGTACCAGCGCCGGACGAGCGGCGCGTTGAGCTGCTCGCCGCCGACCAGCAGATCCGTCAGCCCGGAGAAGCAGCCGGGCTCCGTGTCCACCACGGCGTTGAACAGCGACGTGGTGACGAAGGCGGTCTGGACCCGTTCGCGGCGCAGCACGGCGGCCAGCCGTTCCGGGGACTGCACGTCCTCGTCGGCGAGGACGACGCAGCAGCCGCCGGTCAGCAGCGGCGCCCACACCTCGAAGCTCAGCGCGTCGAAGGCGGGGTTCGACAGGAAGGCGAAGCGGGCGCCTTGCGCGTCCGGCAGGAACTCCGGGTCGGCCAGGCGCAGGATGCCCGCGTCGCGCACCTCCACGCCCTTGGGGCGGCCCGTGGTGCCCGAGGTGTAGAAGACGAAGGAGACCGGCGCGGGCGCGGCGGGCGGCGGCCCGTCCGCCGTACGGACCGGAACGCCGAGCAGCGCGTCGGCCGACAACGCGGTGACCCCGTCGGGCAGCTCGGAGAGGAGAGCCCGGGCGGACGGGAACGTGCCGTCGTGCACGAGGAGCCGGGCGCCGGAGTCGTCGAGGATGTGACCGATGCGGTCGGCGGGGCTCAGCCGGTCGGTGGGGACGACCCGGCCACCGAGCCGGAGGATGCCCAGCATGACGCAGACGAGCCGCCACGACCGGGAGAGTCCCACGGCGACCGCGTCGCCGGGGCCGATCCCGCGTGCGCGCAGCCCGGCCGCGACGGCGGCTGCCGACGCGTCGAGCACGGCGTGGCTGAGGGTCTGATCACCGTCGACGACGGCAGGGGCGGTGGGGGTCCGCAGGCTCTGTTCGTGTACCGCTCGGGCCAGGCCGACGGAACGGGATGAGGTGCGCATCAGTCCTCGGTCGTAGCGGTCGTAGCGGTCGTAGCGGTCGTAGCGGTTTCGGCGGTCGTGGCGGGTGCGTCGCCGGGCCGGGCGAGCCGGTCCGCGATCAGGTCGGCGATCCGGGGTATCCGCTCGCCCTCCAGGACGTCCCAATGGCCGCCGTCGACCATCTCCACGGTGAGCCCGGCACCGGCGCGGTCGCGCCAGAACCGTCGCAGCGCCTCGCCCGCGGCCACGGGGTCGCCGCCCTCGACGACCTCCGCCTCGGCGGCCTGTACGAGGAGCAGCGGGGCGTCCGAGCGCTCCGGCACGTAGTCGCGGGCAGCCTCACGGTTGTGGTTGTAGATCCTGAAGTAGCGGTCGATCTGGGCGTCGTCGATCCCGGGGTACATGCCGTTGAAGCGGACCAGCTTGTCGCGGAACTCGGCGGCGTCCACCGGCGCGAACCTCGCCCGTTCCACCGGGTCGTCCGTCCCGTGCGTGTCGAGCAGCACGACGGACACCCCGTGGTGCCCGGCCTGCGCGAGCCGCCGCCCCATCTCGTGGGCGACGAGTCCGCCGAAGGAGAGACCGCAGATCACCAGGGACTCGTCCGGTTTGGCCTGCAGCAGCGTCAGGTAGTGCTCCGCCATCGCCTCCACCGAGCGCAGCGGCTCCTCGCCCGGGTCGATGCCCTGTGCCTGGACGCCCTGCACGTGGATGCCGTCCGGCAGGGCGCCGGCCAGCGGGAGATAGCAGAAGGCGGTGCCGCCCGCCGGATGGACGCAGACCACCCGGCGTCCGTCGTCCCGGCCCGCCCGGATCTCGACGAGGCCGTCGTCGGGCGTCACCGGTGTCTGCCCGCGCAGCCGTGCCGCGAGCCGTTCCACCGTCGGGTACTGGAGGACGTCGCGGGTCGACAGGGTCTGGCCGAACTCCTCCCGGATCAGGTGCGCCACCTTGATGGCGGAGAGCGAGGTGCCGCCCACCGCGAAGAAGTCGTCGGTGATGCCGATGTCGCGGTGCAGCAGCACCTGCCGCCATATTCGGTACAGCGCCATCTCGACCCGGTCGCGTGGCGCCAGGGTGTTGACCTGGTCGGACCGCGACGCGCGGGCGCGCTCCAGGACTTCCTTGCGGTCCAGCTTTCCGTTGCGGTTCAGCGGCAGCCGGGGGAACTCGGCGAAGAGCGACGGAATCATGTAGTCCGGCAGCCGTTCGGCGAGCGCCGCGCGCCACTGGGCGGGTGTGGAGTCCGGGGCCTCGCCCCGGCCGATGCCCGCGACGAGGCACAGTTCCCCGGTCTCGTCCCGGTCGGCGAGGACCGCGGCCTCCTGCACACCGGGCAGCTCGCGCAGGGCCGCCGCGACCTCACCGGGCTCGATGCGGAATCCGCGCAGCTTGACCTGGTCGTCGGCCCGGCCGACGAACTCGTAGTTCCCGTCGGGCAGGCGGCGTGCCAGATCACCCGTGCGGTACACCCGCTCGCCCGGTACGAACGGGTCGGCGGGGAAGCGCTCCTCGGTCAGGTCGGGCCGGTTGAGGTAGCCCCGGGTGACACCGGCCCCGCCGATGTACACCTCGCCGACGACCCCGGGAGGCACCGGTTCGCGGCGCCGGTCGAGCAGATAGATCCGGGTGTTGTCGACCGGCCGCCCGATCGGGGAGCGACGGTCCAGGTCCCGCGGCTCGTTGTGGGTGATGCTGTAGACGGTGGTCTCGGTCGGCCCGTAGACGTAGCAGACGCGCAGGCCCGGCAGGGCCGCACGGAGCCGCCACAGCGCCTGCTCCGGCAACGGTTCGGCGCCGGTGGCCAGTTGACGCAGCGACAGCCCGTCGAGGCGGGTGTCCGGGTCCTCGTCGATCCAGGTGATGTACGAGGCGGGCAGCCATGCGTGCGCGATCCGGTGCTCCCGCATCCAGTCGAGCAGCACCTCGGGGTCGCCGCGCACTTCGTCGGGCACGAGATGCAGTACGCCACCGGTGGTCGGCGGCAGGAACAGCTCGTGCACGGACGCGTCGAAGCCGATGCTGGCCCATACGGAGGACGGCTCACCGGGCAGTGCGCCGTAGGCGGCGAGCCAGTTCTCCAACAGGTTGGCAACGTTGCCATGGGTGGCCGCGACGCCCTTGGGGCGCCCGGTCGAGCCCGACGTGTAGATCACGTAGGCGAGCTGAGACGGCGACGGCGGCTCCCAGGGCGCGTCGTCGCGGTCCCCCTCGGCCTCCACCGCCGCCAGCTCCTGCCACGGCCCCGGCGGGTCGGCGACATCGCCGATCACCAAGGTGGGCGCGGCCTCCTCGACGATGGCCCGGAGCCGCCCGGGCGGCTGGCCGGGATCCAGCGGCAGATACGCGGCACCGGCCTTCAGGACGCCCCAGATGCCGACGATCAACTCGGCCGTGCGGCCGCAGTGCAGGCCGACGACCTGCCCGGGCCGCACACCACGGGCGTGCAGGGCGTGCGCGAGCCGGTTGGCCCGCCGGTCCAGCTCGGCGTAGCTCAGCCGCGTACCGCCGCAGACCAGCGCCGGTGCGTCGGGCCGCAGCCGTACCTGCTCGGCGAACCGCTCGACGGGCCCGGCCACCGGACCCGAGGTGACCCGGCCCTGCCCCTCCGCGAGGAGCTCCGCGCGCTCGTCCGCGTCGAGCAGCGCGTATCCGGTGATCTCGCGCTCGGGGTGCCGGGCCAACTGCTCCAGCACACGGGTGAAATAGCGGCCGAACCGCTCGGCCGTGTCGTGGTCGAACAGCGCGCGGGCGTAGTCGAGGTGCCCGACGACGCCACCGTTCTCCTCGTGCACCGACAGCGTGAGGTCGAACTTCGCGGGTGCGTACGGGATGTCGAGGGGCTCGACCCGTGCCCCGGGCAGCCGCAGCTGGCCCCGACGGGTGGCGCCCCACGCGAGCATCGTCTGGAACAGCGGGCTGTGCGAGAGGTCGCGGTGCGGGTTGACCGCGCTCACCACCCGCTCGAAGGGCAGGTCCTGGTGGTCGAGCGCCCCGCGCAGCGCCGCACGTACGCGGCCGAGCGCCTCGGCGCCGGTCGGGTCGCCGGACAGATCGGTGCGCAGCGCCAGGGAGTTGACGAAGAAGCCGATCAGCTGTGCGTCCTCCGGGCGGCGTCGGCCAGAGACCGGAATGCCCACGACCGTGTCCGACTCCCCGGAGAGCAGACCGAGGAGGACGTGCCAGCCGGTGAGGACCGCGGTGAACAGGGTGCCGCGCTGGGCGCGGGCGGCGGCGCGCAGCGCGTCCGTGAGCCCGGGGGAGAGGCGGATCGGAACCCGGCCGCCCGAGTGGTCCTGGAGCAGCGGACGCGGCCGGTCGGTCGGGAGCGCGAGCAGCGCGGGAGCGTCCGCCAACTGCTCCCGCCAGTACGCGGTCTGCGCGGCGGCCTCCTCGCCTTCGACCCATGCGTGCTGCCGCGCCGCGTGGTCGGCGAACTGCGCGGGCAGCGGCGGCAACGGGTCCGGCTCGCCGCGCAGCAGGGCGGCGTAGACCGTGCTCAGCTCCGGCAGCATGATCTCCATCGACCGTCCGTCGAAGACGGAGTGATGCAGCGTCAGCAGCAGGGCGTGCCGGTCCGGCGCGAGCGTGAGGAGCCGTCCCCGGGCGAGCGGCCCGGCGCCGAGGTCGAAGGGGGTCTCGCACTCCTCGCGCTGCCGGGCGACGAGGAGTTCCTCGGCGTCGGGGCGGCCGGACAGATCCTCCGAGCGCAGCGCGAACCCGGCCCCGGGCGGCGCGACTTCCTGCCGCGCCTCGCCCTCCACCGCGACGAAACGCGTGCGGAGCGTCTCGTGCCGCGCGGCCACGGCGTCGAGGGCCCGCGCGAGCAGTGCCCGGTCCAGGTCCCCCTCGATGAGGTAGGCCATCTGCTCGTTGTACGCCGCGTGGGAGCCCTCGGCCTGCTCCAGCGCCCACAGGCGCTGCTGGCCGAAGGAGGAGAGCGGCCGTGCACCGGATCGCGGTGCGGTGGAGGACTCGGGGCGGGGGGTGTGTATCGCCGTCAAGGAGCGGTCCTTCTGCCGTGAGGTGAACGATCTGTGCCGACGAGAGCCGCTGTCGCGGTGTTGCCGCTACGGGGGCGGGGGAGTGGGAAATGCCGGGTCGGCGGAGCGCGGACGATCTGGTGGGGCTCCGGGCGCCGACGCGTCTCCGGTCTCTCGTGGGGGACGGGTTCTGTTGCGCGAATGGGGGCGGCGTGGGCTGCGTGGGCGAATCGCGGGCCATCGTCAGGCCTGGTCAGAGGGGCGGGGGTCCGGCCAGCCACAATCATTCGCTCCGGTTCTTCGCTGTGTCAACGGACGCATGTGCCCCGATTGCTGCCCGTTTGGGCATTGCGGGCAGCAACCCGGGCATCCTGGAGTGCCCTTCGGGCACGGGGGCGGGCGAGCGCGGCACCGGAAGGGGAGTGCTTGACCCTCACGTGGCGTGATGCCCGATAGTCCGTGGCATGGAGGAGCACCTGACCGTGGGGCGTGTGGCCGAGCTGGCCGACGTGAGCGTCCGCACGCTGCACCACTACGACGAGATAGGCCTCGTACGACCGTCCGCGCGGACCGGGGCCGGGTACCGGGCCTACTCCGCGGGCGACGTCGAGCGACTGCGGGAGGTGCTCGGCTACCGACGGCTGGGCTTCGGACTGCGGGAGATCGCGGACCTGGTCGACGACCCGGCCACCGACGCCGTCGCGCACCTGCGCCGGATGCGCGGTCTGCTGCTGGAACAGCGCGATCGCGCCGCCGCCACGGTGACGGCCATCGACAGGGAACTGGAGGCACGTGCCATGGGGATCAGGACGACGCCGGAGGAGCAGTTGAAGGTGTTCGGCACGCAGTTGTACGACACCATCGGGTCCGCCTACCCGGCGACGCGGCGCACCGAGCCGCGGATCGCCGCGCGGATCTGGGATGCGCTGGGGGACGCGCGGACGGTGCTGAACGTCGGGGCGGGCACCGGTTCCTACGAGCCCCAGGACCGCGATGTCACGGCGGTGGAACCGTCGGCCGTCATGCGGGCGCAGCGTCCGGCGGGCGCGGCGCCGTGCGTGGCCGCCGCCGCGGAGAGCCTCCCGTTCGAGGACCGGTCCTTCGACGCCGCGATGGCGGTCAGCACCGTTCACCACTGGCCGGATCCGGTCGCCGGGCTGCGCGAGATGCGGCGCGTGGCCCGCCGCGTGGTGGTGTTCACGTACGACGCGAGTGACACCGGCTGGCGTCAACGCTTCTGGCTCACCCGCGACTACCTGCCCGAATTCGCCGGCCTTCTCGCCGACTGGCCCTCTCTGGCCGATCTGACCCGTGCGATCGACGGCCGCGCGGAACCGGTGCTCGTCCCGTGGGACTGCGCCGACGGCTTCTTCGAGGCCTACTGGCGCCGTCCCGAGGCGTATCTGGAGGACCATGTGCGCCGCGCGGTGTCGGTGTGGACCCGAGTCGGCCCGGAGGCCGAGCGGCGCGCGGTGGACAGGCTGCGCGACGACCTCTCCTCGGGCCGGTGGGCGGAGCGCAACCGCGACCTCGTCGCCCTGGACGCGGCGGAGTTGGGCCTCCGCCTGCTCGTGGTCTGACGGGAACGGCCTGCCCGTCAGGAGTCGAAGCGGCCGCGGGCGCTCTCGATGTGACCGAGGTGCTGCTGGGTCCAGTCACAGATGACGTCGACGGCGGCGCGCAGGGCCCGGCCCGGCGCGGTGAGGGTGTACTCGACCCGAGGCGGCACGGTGGGGTGCACCTTCCGGTCGACCAGGCCGTTGCGCTCCAGCATGCGCAGGTTCTGGGTGAGCATCTTGTGGCTGATGCCCTCGACCTCGTCGCGCAGTTCGCTGAAGCGCAGCGTGCCCTCGCCGAGCGCCTCGATGATCAGAAGCGCCCACTTGTTGGCGACGTCCGAGAAGATCTCCCGCGCCAGCGAGTCCGCGCGCCGCAGATCGGCGTCCTCGGGCAGGCCGTTGAGCTGCAGTTTGGATCTCATCAGGTTCCTCGGTCACCGAAAAGCACGTTCTTCCAGGTCGGCGCCGACTCTCCTACAGTTCCCGAGTCACCACAAGAGAGCACGTCAGCAAGGGCGGATGTACCACGCGTCGGACCAGTTGCCCCAGCCCTTCTTGTTGTTCGGCGGTATCTCCGGCCACACGAGCTTCTTGTCCGCGTTGAGCACCTTGGCGTACGCGCCGTCCTGGTTGTTGATGTAGGCCCCGACCTTCTCCCAGTTGGAGAGCTCGTAGGTGCCGCACTTCCAGAACACGTGGATCTTCCAGCTCTTCTTCGCCTCGTCCCAGGTCTCCGTGCAGAAGCGGCCGCTCGGACAGGAGCTCAGCCCGTCCGTGGTGTGGAAGACCCTCTCGGGCGCGGGAGAGACCGTCGGTGATACCGCCGCCGGCGACACCGGCCCACTGGCCTGGGCCTGGGTCGTCACCAGGGCTCCTGACAGGGCGGCCAGGGCGACGGCTGTCGTGAGTACGGAGTGTTTGATCGGCATGGGCTCGAACTCCCTCGGTTGCGTTCGGCGTGGTGCGGGCCTTTCGCGCACAGCCTGGGCGAGCCGGGGAGGGGAGCGCCCGTGGTTTTGGCTCCAGCCGAAACGTCGAGGGGCCGCAACATCGAGGGGGCGTCCTCAGCAACCGCCGAGGAGCCGGAGCCCCAAGGGGGTCGCGGTGTGCAGGATCCGCTTTCCGTCGCGTCGGGACGCGATGAGTCCTCCCTCCCGCAGTACGGCCAGCTGCTGGCTGGCGCTCGGCAGGGAGACGCCTGTCGCGTGGGCGAGTTCGGAGGTGGTGGGGCAGGTGAGCGCGGCGGTCTCGTACAGGAGCGCGGCGCGGGTGGGACCCAGCAGCCGGGCCAGCGACGAGGGGGAGCCGGCAGGCGCCGAGGGTGTCTTGTCGACCGGGTAGATGAGCACCGGCCGCAGTTGGGTGTCGGCCAGCGTGATGGGGCGCCGCCAGCAGAAGTACGACGGGATCAGGAGCAGGCCCCGGCCCTGTAGATGCAGGTCGTGCCGGACCGGATAGTCGACCGTCAGCACGGGCGGCTCCCACACCGCCATCGGCCGCAGGCTGTCCAACAGGGCCCGTGTCCCGCCGTCCGCGAGGGCGCGGGTGCGCAGGGCCCGGTCCGCCGCCGTCGCCGCGTCGATCCGGTCCCACACCGGCGTGATGAGCTCCCGGTGGTAGGTGCGGAGCTTTCCGCCGAGCTCAGTGAGCGCGGCCCTGTCACCGCGCGCCAACTCCGCACCAGCCCAAGGGCGTCCACCGCCCGCCGACAGCAGGGACAGCTCGTGGCGCAGTCGGCGGCGCGGCGTCGCGAGCACCCGGTCGATGCCCACCCGCAGCTCAGGAGGTCCGCCTTCGACGGGCGGGGTGAGGAAGTCGGGGAAGTAGGACGCCCGCGGCACCAGACTCGTCAGCGCCGACGCCGCCGCTCGGCCGCCCCGCCCCTGCCGCAGCAGTCCTCCGGCCATCCGCCGCCACGGCGCGAAGGCGAGGGCCCCCTCGCGCGTCTGCAGGCGGCACAGGCTGCATACGATCTCCCACAGCGGGTCCGGATTCCGGGCGAGTCGTACGTTCGCCAAGTCGTCGCCGGTGAAATGGATGCGCAGCATGGCTTCCCCCCCCGTTGGCCTTCGACGCTCCACCAAGACTCTGACACGCTCGACATCCCGGACGAGGGCACATCTCGGCCAGGCGTTATCCTGTGGCCGCGACCGACCACAAAGCCCCGTAACCAGCGGCTTTTCAGGAGGAAACGGCCGCGTCATACAGGCAGAAAGCTCAGATTGTGGACTACCAGGCCGTTCTCGAAGAAGTCGCCGCCTACGTCCGGCCGTTGGTGGGCCGGGGCCAAGTGGCCCAGTACATCCCGGCGCTCGCGGACGTGGACGCCGAGCGCTTCGGCATAGCGGTCGCCGACGTCGACGGCCAGGTGCACGGGGTGGGGGACTGGCAGGAGCCGTTCTCCGTCCAGTCCATTTCCAAGGCCTTCAGTCTCGCGCTGGTTCTCGCGGAGGGCGGTGAGCGCATCTGGGACCGGGTCGGCACGGAGCCGTCCGGCAACCCCTTCAACTCGCTCGTCCAACTCGAGTACGAGAACGGCATCCCGCGCAATCCCTTCATCAACGCCGGTGCGCTGGTCGTCACGGACCGGCTGCAGAGCCTCACCGGGGACGCGGGCACGACGATGCTGGAGTTCCTGCGCGCGGAGAGCGGCAATCCCGATGTCGCCTTCGACCCGGTGGTGGCGGCCTCCGAGGCCGAGCACGGCGACCGCAACGCGGCCCTCGCGCACTTCATGGCGAGCTACGGCAACCTCGACAATCCGGTGTCCACGGTGCTGGAGCACTACTTCCGGCAGTGCGCGATCCGGATGAGCTGCCGCGACCTCGCCCTCGCGGGCGCCTTCCTGGCCCGGCACGGGCTGCGCGGCGACGGCACGCGCCTGCTGCCCGCGCGCGAGGCGAAGCAGGTCAACGCGGTCATGCTCACCTGCGGTACGTACGACGCGGCCGGCAGCTTCGCCTACCGCGTCGGCCTGCCCGGCAAGAGCGGCGTCGGCGGCGGCATCGTCGCGGTGATCCCGGGCCGCTGCACCCTGTGCGTCTGGAGCCCTGGCCTGGACACGTACGGCAACTCCGTGGCGGGCGTCTCCGCGCTCGACCACTTCACCACGGTGACGGGCTGGTCGGTGTTCTAGACGCCGAGCGGCGCCGGTGCCGCTCGGGCGTGGCTAGGAGAGCGGGCCGTCGTACGGGAGCAGGTCGGGGCGCTTCGGGGCCCGTCCGTCGCCGGACGAGCGGCCGGTGAGGCGGCGGCCGATCCACGGGCCGAGGTACTGCTTCGCGAACCGGGCGTCGGCGATGCGGCGCGTGGCCCAGCCCGGCGGCACGGCGAGGGGCAGCGGCGCCTGCCAGTCGTCCTCCGGGGCGTACCCGAGCGCCTGCCACACCGCCTCGGCGATCCTGCGGTGACCCTCGGCCGTGGGGTGCAGCCGGTCCACGTCCCACATGCGCTGGTCGCCGAGGACGGCCGAGCCGTAGAGGTCCACGACGATCGCGCCGTGCCGGGACGCCAGGTCGTCGACGTACGAATAGAGCTCCTCCATGCGCGGACGGAACCGCTCCATCACCGGGCCGTTCCGCCCCGGGCTGCGCATCAGGACGAGCTGCTTGCAGGAGGGGGCGAGCCGTTCGACGGCCTCCTCGAGCAGGCCGCGGACCCGGCTCATGTCGCACTTGGGGCGCAGGGTGTCGTTGAGGCCGCCCACCAGGGTGACCACGTCCGCCTGCATCGCGGCCGCGACGTCCACCTGCTCGTCGACGATCTGGCCGATGAGCTTGCCGCGCACGGCGAGGTTCGCGTAGCGGAAACCGGGGCTCTGCGCGGCCATCCGGGCGGCGAGGAGGTCGGCCCATCCGCGGTAGGTTCCGTCGGGGAGCAGATCCGACATGCCCTCGGTGAAGGAGTCGCCCACCGCGACGAGACTGGTGTAGTTGGCATTCATCTGCATGGCGAAAGTGATGGTAACCCGCCGGGGCGCCCGGCGGTGCGGTGCGGCGGATCTGGGCAGCGCGGCTCGACGGCGGTATGTCATAGGCACGCCATCGTCACGAGAGAGCGAGCCGCCATGTGGACCGCAGCCTTCTGGAAGGCCACCACTGAACGCGCGATCCGCACCTTCGCGCAGGCGCTGGCCGCCGTGCTGGTGGCGGGGGCGACCAGCCTGCTGGACGTCGAGTGGGGCGCGGCCTTCGCGACGGCGGGGCTGGCCGCGGTCCTGGCGGTTCTCACGGCGATCGGCACCGCGGAGGTCGGGGCGGCAGGCCCCGGCATCACCGAGCAGCCGACCACGAAGCCGAAGAAGCCGCAGAAGCCGAAAGAGGCGGGCGAGCCCGCGGCCTGAGCGTGGGACCGGGCCGGGGCCACGACACCGCCGCCCCGGCCCGGTCCCACCGCTACCCGCTCACACCGGCTGGCCGAACAGCCTCTGCAGGACGTCCTCCATCGTGACCATCCCGGCGAGACGTCCGTCCGAGCCGAGAACCGCCGCCACATGGGTGCGGCTGCCGCGCATGGCGGTCAGGACGTCGTCCAGCGGTGTCGTCTCGCGCACCTGGGCGATCTTGCGCATGTCCGGCACCCGGAACGGCAGATCGCGCGGCGCCCGGTCCAGGGCGTCCTTCACGTGCAGATAGCCGACGATCCGGCGGCCGTCGTCGACCACGGGGAAGCGGGAGAAGCCGGACTCCGCCGACAGCTGCTCCAGCCGCTCCGGGGTGACGCCCACGCGTGCGTAGACCACGTCCTCCAGCGGCAGGACGACGTCCCTGACCGGGCGGCGGCCCAGTTCGAGGGCGTCGTGCAGCCGCTCCTGCGCACGGTTGTCGATCAGACCCGCGTCCCCGGAGTCCTTGACCATGCGGGCGAGGTCGTCGTCGGAGAAGCTCGCCGACACCTCGTCCTTGGCCTCGACGTGCAGCAGCTTCAGCAGACCGTTGGCGAACGCGTTGATCGTGAAGATCACGGGGCGCAGCGCCCGCGCGAGCGCCACCAGCGGCGGGCCGAGCAGCAGCGCCGAGCGCACGGGCTCCGCCAGCGCGATGTTCTTCGGGATCATCTCGCCGAGCAGCATGTGCAGGTACGTGGCCAGGGTCAGCGCGATGACGAACGAGATGGGGTGGACCAGGCCGTGCGGCACGCCCACCGCGTCGAACGCGGGCTCCAGCAGATGCGCGATCGCCGGCTCCGCGACGATGCCGAGGACGAGGGTGCACAGCGTGATGCCCAGTTGCGCCGCGGCGAGCAGTGCCGACACGTGCTGCAGGCCCCACATCACGCTCTTGGCGCGCTTGTTGCCCTCCTCCGCGTGCGGCTCGATCTGGCTGCGGCGCACGGAGATCAGGGCGAACTCGGCGCCCACGAAGAAGGCGTTGACGACGAGCGTCGCCAGACCGATCAGCAACTGAACGGCGATCATCGGACATCCCCCTTGTCGTGGTCGTCGTCGGCGAGCGGGGCGTGCAGCATGACGCGGGCGGCGCGGCGCCCGGCCGCGTCGACGACGTCGAGCCGCCAGCCGCCCACCTGGACGCCGTCACCGACGGCGGGAATGCGGCCGAGCTCCGTGGCGACGAGACCGGCGAGCGTCTCGTACGGCCCGTCGGGCACCCGCAGGCCGACCCGCGCGAGCTGGTCGGTGCGTGCCGAGCCGTCGGCGGAGTAGAGCGTCCTGCCGTCGTCGTCGGTGCCCGCGTGGGCGATGTCGGGCGTCTCGTGCGGGTCGTGCTCGTCCCGCACCTCGCCGACGACTTCCTCGACGATGTCCTCCAGGGTGGCCACCCCGGCGGTGCCTCCGTACTCGTCGATGACCACGGCCATCGTGCGCTTGCCCGACAGCCGGTCCAGGAGCCGGTCGACGGTGAGCGTCTCCGGCACGAGCAGGGGCTCGCGCATCAGCTCGGCGACGGGCACCCGCTGCCTGCGCTCCGCGGGCACGGCGAGGACGTCCTTGATGTGCGCGACGCCGACGACCGTGTCCAGGTTCCCGCGGTACACGGGAAAGCGGGAGAGGCCGGTGGCGCGCGTGGCGTTCGCGACGTCCTCGCACGTGGCGTGCACGTCGAGGGCCATGACCTGCACGCGGGGCGTCATCACGTTCTCCGCGGTGAGGTCGGCGAGGTTCAGCGTGCGCACGAACAGCTCGGCGGTGTCCGCCTCCAGGGCGCCCTCCTTGGCGGAGTGGCGGGCCAGGGCCACCAGCTCCTTGGGGCCGCGCGCGGAGGCGAGCTCCTCGGCGGGCTCGATGCCGAAGCGGCGTACGGAACGGTTCGCGGTGTTGTTGAGATGCGCGATGAACGGCCGGAACGCGGCGCTGAACAGCCGCTGCGGCGTGGCCACCCGCTTGGCGACGGCGAGCGGCGAGGAGATCGCCCAGTTCTTGGGCACCAGCTCGCCGATGACCATCAGGAAGACCGTCGACAGGGCCGTCCCGAGCACCAGGGCGATGGACGCCGCCGCTGACCGGGGCACGCCGAGGTCCCGCAGCGGGCCCGCGATCAGCGCGGCGATGGACGGCTCGGAGAGCATGCCGACGACCAGATTGGTGACGGTGATGCCGAGCTGGGCGCCCGAGAGCTGGAAGGTGAGGTTCTTGACGGCTTTGAGGGCTCCGGCGGCGCCGCGCTCGCCGCGCTCGACGGCCCGCTCGAGCTCACTGCGCTCGACCGTCGTGAGGGAGAACTCCGCGGCGACGAACACACCGCACGCCAGGCAGAGCAGCACCGCCACGAGGAGCAGGAGCACTTCGGTCATCGGGTCACCTCCGTCCCATGATCGGGCAGGGGCAGGAGGAATGCGCGATGTCGGGTACTGGGAGGCTCGCCCATGGGCGGACGCTCACACCTTTCAGTTGGATTCGAGTGGTGCATCCATGGTAAAGGATCAGCAAAGCCGCTCGAACCTCTGTCGGGATTTAACCGACTACCCCGGATGAAGCGGCTTCACCCAGCGGCTCCACTGCGGTTCCGGAGCGTAGCCCGCCGCGCGCCACGCGTGGTGGGCGAGGTCATTGCGGTCCAGGACCATGGCGTCGCCGCGGCGGCCGCCGAGCCGCACGAACCGCTCCTCCGCGGCGGCGAGCAGCGCCGCGCCCACGCCCCGGCGGCGGTGGTCCGGGTGCACGGCCAGGCGGTAGAGGTGGCAGCGCCAGCCGTCGAAGCCCGCGATGACCGTCCCCGCCAGCTCACCGTCGCGCTCGGCGAGGATCAGGGACTCCGGGTCACGGGCGACGAGCCGCTCCACGCCCGAGCGGTCGTCGCTGATGCTCGTGCCTTCGGCGGCCGCCTTCCAGAAGGCGAGCACCGCGTCCAGGTCCCCGGCCGCAGCGGCCCGTATTCGAAGATCGCTCATGCGGCCATCCCACCACCGGCCGCGCCTCGGCGCGCGAAGATTTCCACGATGTGGACGGCGGGGCGCGGCAACCGCCCGTCAGCTGCCGGCGAGCTCCTCGATGACGGGGCCGAACGCCTCGAAGGAGGGCTCAAGGACCGTGATGTACGAGAAGCCGTACCGCTCCCGCTGCGCGCGCAGCTGGTCGGCCATCTGGCGGACGGTGCCGATGAGCAGGATCGGGAGTGCGAGCGCGGTGTCCTCGGTGAGGTGCGGGACGTGCTGGAGGAGGGGCCGGACCGCGGCGCGCCGGTCGTCCGTCACCTCGACCAGCTGGATCAGCAGATTCAGCTCGGCCGGTTCGGCGCGGTCCGCGGCGAACCGGTGGTAGGCGGCGACCCGCTCGTCCAGCTCCTCGGCCGTGAGGTGGCGCAGCGCACCGCTCGTGTCGCCCGGAACCGCCTTGGCCCCGGTGAAGGCCGCGATGTCGGCGTGCTCGGCGGTCAGCTTCATCATGCGGTCCCCGTTGCCGCCGACCAGGAGCGGCGGGCGGGGCTTCTGCAGCGGCTGCGGCTGGTGTTCCGTCGAGCCGAGGAGCGTGTCCAACTCCTCGATGGTGCGCCGCAGATGGTCCACCCGCTCACCGGGCGAGCCCCAGGGCAGCCCGGCCGCGTCGTGTTCCGGTTTGACGTACCCCGTACCGAGCCCCAGTTCGAGCCGACCACCGGTGAGGGCGTCCGTCGTGGCGACCTCGCGCGCAAGGAGTGCGGGGTTCCAGAAGCCCGTGTTCAGCACGAAGGTGCCGACCCGGGGGCGCTCGGTGGCCTCGGCGGCCGCGACGAGCGCCGGGAACGGCGCGGGTGCGCCCAGATGGTCGGGGACCAGGATCACGTCGTAGCCGAGCTCCTCCGCTCGGCGGCACTTCTTGCCCCACTCCACTCCTGCCGCCGGAGTGACCATGTTGACACCGAAGCGGAACGGCCGTGTCATGAACTCCCCTTGTCTGTCGTGCGGTCGAGGTGATCCGAGGGATCGGTCCATCACTCGTGCGCGATGGCCGCCAGTACATTCATGCGCGACGCGCGCAGTGCGGGCAGCAGCGCCGCCGCGAGGCCGACGACCACCGAGCCGATCACCACCGCGACGATCGTCGTCCAGGGGAACGCCAGCTCCTTCATGCCCTGCAGCGCGAGCACCTGCTGTACGGCGACGCCCCAGACCAGCCCGAGTGAGAGTCCGAGCAGCGCCCCGAACACCGCGATCACCACCGACTCCAGACGGATCATCCGGCGCAGCTGACGGCGTCCGAGCCCGATGGCGCGCAGCAGCCCGATCTCCCGGGTGCGCTCCACGACCGACAGGGCCAGCGTGTTCACGACGCCCAGCACCGCGATGACGATCGCGAGACCGAGGAGGGCGTAGACGAGGTAGAGCATCACGGCGATCTGCTGCCGGATCAGCTCCTTGTAGTCGGCCTGGTCGCGCACCTGCACCTGCGGATACGGGTCGAGGGTCCTGTCCAGGCGCTCGCGCAGGGTGTCCGCGTCCGTGCCGGACGCCGCGTTGACGTACAGCGCGGAGTCCTGGCCGCCCGGCACGTACTTCTCGACCGTGCCGAACCCCATGAAGAGCCCGCCCTCGACGCCGAAGCCCTCGGGCGAGTCCTGGTCGGTGAGCGCGCCGACCGTCAGCTTCGTCCCGCGCCCGCCGGGGAACGTGGCGTCCAGCGCGTCACCGACGCGCACCTTGTGCTTCTTCGCGAAGTCCACGTCCATGCCGATCCGTCCCGCGGCGAGCGCGGCCCGTGAACTGCCCTGCGCGTACGTCACCTTGGCCACGTCGTCGAGGCGCGGGTCGTAGCCCGCGGCGGTCGACTCGACGTTCTTCCCGTCGGGCAGCGCCAGTTCGATGGGGGTGAAGCGCTGGCGTACGACGAGGCCCGCGCCCTCGGTGTCCTCGACCTTCCCGGTGATCTCCGACGAGAACGGCATGAAGTTGCTGTTCTGCACGACGAAGTCGGCGCCCAGCGTCTTGTCGATCTGCCGGTCGAACGACTTCGTCATCGACGCGCTCGCCACCGACAGCCCTCCGACCAGCGCGAGCCCCACCATGAGCGCGGCCGCCGTGGCCCCCGTGCGGCGCGGGTTGCGCAGCGCGTTGCGCTGGCTCATCCGGCCGACGGACCCGAAGACCGCGGGAAAGACGCCGCCGAGGACCCGGATCACCGGGCGCACCAGGAGCGGCCCCGCGATGACCGTGGCGATCAGGGTCAGGACGATGCCCAGGCCGAGCAGGGACGCCGCGGACGAGGTCTTCTCCGCGGTCGCGCAGCCCACCAGCGCGGCGGCACCGGCCGCCCCGACGAGGCCGCCGGCGACCGCCCGTACCTTCAACGGCCGCCCCACACCGGCGATCTCGGCGTCCGCGAGCGCGGCCATCGGCGAGACGTGCGCGGCCCGCCGCGCGGGGAGGTACGCCGCGACGAACGTGACGCCGACCCCGACGACGTACGAGGCGACGGGCGTCGCCCACCCGATGACCATCTCCGTGGACTTCAGGTTCATCCCGAGCAGGCCCATCAGCTCGATCAGACCGAGGGCCAGACCTATACCGGCGGCGAGTCCCAGCGTCGAGCCGACGAGACCCAGCAGGAGCGCCTCGATGAGCACCGACCGGCGCACCTGCCTGCGGTCGGCGCCGAGCGCGCGCAGCAGCCCCAGCTCCCGGGTGCGCTGCGCGATGAGCATCGAGAAGGTGTTGACGATCAGGAAGATGCCCACGAGCACGGCGACACCGGCGAAGCCGAGCATCACGTACTTGATGACGTCCAGGAAGCCGCCGAGCTCGGACGCCGCGGACTCGGCCTGCTCGTCGGCGGTCTCCAGGTCGTAGCCGGAGCCCAGTTCGGCGCCGATGCGCCGCTTGAGGGCCGTGTCGCTCACGCCGTCGTCGGCGGTCACGTCGATGCTCGTCGCCACCCTCCGCGAACCGAGCAGCTCGCGCTGGGCGCTCGCGGTGTCCAGGAAGACGAGCGCGGCACCCGGGTTGGTGGTGGTGAAGGTGGCGATGCCGACGACCCGGACCTCGAACGAGCCGGGGCGGGCGAGGACGGTGAGCGTGTCCCCGATCTTCACGTCCTTCTTGTCGGCCGTGTCGGCGTCGATCAGTGCCTGGCCGCCGCCGCGCGGGGCGTGGCCCGAGGTGAGCTCCACGGGGCTGCGGTCGGTGGGGTACCAGTTCGTGGCGATCGTGGGAGCGCCCGTCGTGGAGCCCACGGATTCGTTGTCCCGGTCGACGATGGTGATGTTCTCGACGGACACGTCGATGTGCGCGGCCGCGACCCCGGGGACCGTGGACACCCGCTCCTTGAGGCGCGCCGGCACCGTCGGCGTCTGCCCGGAGGGCACGGCCTCGTCCAGGTCCTCCTTCGGCGCCACCGTCACATCGGCGGAGGTGGAGGCGAACAGCCGGTCGAAGGTGCGGGTGACCGTGTCCGAGAAGATCAGGCTGCCCGCGACGAACGCGACCGAGAGGATGACGGCAAGCGCGGAGAGCGCGAGCCTGCCCTTGTGCGCGAGGAAGCTCCTGAGCGTCGCCTTCAGCACCGAGGCCCCCCGCTCAGCTCTGCTCGGACGGGCGCTCGGCGGGTGCGGGAGGGGGTGAGCCCGGTTTGTCGTGCGCGCCGGGCGCCCCCGTGTGCAAGGCGTCGAACCGCTTCATCCGCTCCAGGACCGCGTCCGCCGTCGGCCGCGTCATGTCGTCCACGATCCGCCCGTCACCGAGGAAGAGGACCAGGTCGGAGTGGCCGGCCGCGCTCGGGTCATGGGTCACCATCACCACGGTCTGGCCGAGCTGGTCCACCGCGTCGCGCAGGAAGCCCAGGACTTCGAGCCCGGCCCGCGAATCGAGGTTGCCCGTCGGCTCGTCGGCGAAGATCAGCTCGGGCTTCGCGGCGAGCGCCCGCGCGCAGGCCACCCGCTGCTGCTGGCCGCCGGACAACTGCGCCGGACGGTGCTTCAGCCGGTCCCGCAGACCCAGCGTGTCGATGACGTGCTCCAGCCAGTCGCGGTCGGGCCGCTGCCCCGCGATGTCCATCGGGAGCGTCATGTTCTCCAGGGCATTCAGCGTGGGGATGAGGTTGAAGGACTGGAACATGAAGCCGATGCGGTCGCGCCGCAGCCGCGTCAGCTCACGCTCCTTCAGGCCCGTGATCTCGGTGTCGCCGAGCCACACCTGGCCCGCCGATACGCTGTCGAGCCCGGCCAGGCAGTGCATCAGGGTGGACTTCCCTGAACCGGAAGGGCCCATGACGGCCGTGAAGCGCCCGCGGGCGATGTCCACGTCGACCGAGTCGAGGGCGAGGACGGTCGTCTCGCCGGAGCCGTACGCCTTGGTGAGGCCGCGGGCACGCGCGGCGATCCCGGCGGGCTCCGAACTGTCCGTGAACGGTGCCGAAGCAGGTGTGGACAAGGCGGCCTCCTGGGTTGTGGCCGTTCCAACTCCCGTATTGCCGCGAAGAGTAGTAGGGCTCCCCGGGTGTCCGGTATCCCTCCGAGGTCGGGCCCCAGGACGTATGTAAGGGACATGGTCCTGGCGGTCTTGTCGTGCTAGCACTCCGGCGCTAGCTTGACGGTATGGCGAAGACTCAGCTGAACGTGCGAGTGGACGAGGACACCGCCCGGGCCGCGCGCGAGCGCGCCCTGGCCCGCGGCATGAGTGTCAACCGCTACATAGAAGAACTGGTCAAGCAGGACGCCGGCGAAATCGGACACACCTTCGTGGAGTCCGCCGCCGACTTCATGAAGCAGTACGAATCCGTCTTCGCCGAAGAGTTCGGCGTCGGGCGCGAGGGCAGCCGCCCGGTGCGTGAAGGTCGTCGCTGAGCCGTTGGACCTCAGAATCGACCTTGCCTGGCTCCTGATGATCGCCGAACACAAGACGCCCGGAGACCCCCAGGTCACCGACTGGGGCGCACTCGTCGCCGCCGTCAGCAGACACGAGGCGGAGATATTCGGCGTTCCCGTCTACGAGACCCCGCACGACCGTGCGGCGGCGCTGCTCCAGGTCCTGCTCCACATCCCGGCGCTCGAACGCTCCAACGCCCTCTTCGCCTCCTCCGTCGCCTACGCCTACCTCGTCTCCAGCGGCCTGAAGGTCGTCACATCGCCCGAGCAGGTGCGTGACCTCGCCCGGCTGGTGAAGGAGGGCGACGCGAGCGTGCACGCCATCGCCGAACAGCTCCGCAAGTGGAGTCTGTGAGCCCACCACGGGCCGGACGCCGACGCGGGCGCGTCAGGGAGCGTCGGAGCGGTGGGCCGTACCGAGCACGCAGTACGACGTCGGCAGGCGCGGCCCCTTCGCGGGCACCAGAAGCCGTCGGTACGCACCGAGCTCGAACCCCGCCTCGCGCAGCGCCTCCGGCGTGTCCCGCGAGACGTGACAGCCCCCGAACAGGGGAGGCCACACCGTGCGGTCCAGGACGCGCTGGGCGCCCGCCATCAGCCTCCCCGGCGCCCTGCCGTGCTCGAAGAACCGCAGCTCGCCGCCGGGCCGGAGCACTCGGCGCAGCTCGCCCAGCGCCCGCGGCACGTCCCGCACACTGCACAGCACCAAAGAGACGACCGCCGCGTCGAACGCCTCGCTCTTGACGGGCAGCGCCTCGGCGGCGCCCGGCACGACGTCCACCGGCACGTCCGCCCGCAGGGCCGCGGACACCGCAAGCCGCCGCAGCAGCCGCTCCGGCTCGATCGCCACCACTTCGGAGACCGCGCCCGGGTAGTGCGCGAAGTTCAGCCCGTTGCCCGCGCCGACCTCGATGACCCGACCCGAGAGACCGGCGAGCAGCTCCCGGCGGTGGGTACCGATCACGGGCTCGGCGGCCACGCTCTGGCGGGCGTAGAAACGGGCGAAGACGGGGTGGTGCACGACATCCCGGGACGTGGGCTTGGCGGAGCGCGGCGACATGGGCCCTCCTCGGTGGAGATCCTCGGCGGAGCGAGCGGATACCGCCATGGTGCCCGGACGGCGGGGCAGTCGACCCTGCAGAGCGGACGCGCCTCGCCGGCCGCGTCCCGGGGTCACCCGCCCCGCCGTCCTGCTCACCGCGTCAGTGCGCCGATGCCCCGGGCGCCCCGGGCGCCTCCCGCTCGGCGAAGGACACCGCGTCCCACGTGCCGCCCAGCTCCGGCCCGAGCCAACCACCGGCCGCGGCACGGAAGGCGGCCCCGTCGAGTGCCCCGGCCCCCTCGGGAACGGCACCGAGCAGCGGTGTGCCCGCGTCCTTCGGCAGGTCCGCGAGGTTGCAGCGGGACGCCAGGTCGGGCCGGGACGGCCAGCTGCCGATCAGCGGACCCAGTTGGCGCACCCCGCGCGCCCGCAGCGCCTCCGCGGTCAGGCCCGTCGTGTTGAGCGAGCCGAGGCCCGCCGACACCACCATCAGCACCGGCGCGCCGAGGAGCCGGGCGGCGTCCGCGAGGGTGCCGCCCTCGTCGTCCAGGCGTACGAGCAGGCCGCCCGCCCCCTCGACGAGCACCAGATCGTGCTCGGTCGCGAGCTTCGCCGCCGCGTCGGCCACGTCGCTCGGGTGGACCTGGGCGCGACCCGACCGCCGCGCCGCCACGTCGGGCGCCAACGGCTCCGGGTAGCGGGCGAGTTCACGCGTGGTGATGCCGTCCCCCGCGAGCCGCAGCACCTCCTGGGCGTCGCCGGGCTCGCCGGGGCCGACGCCGGTCTGTGCCGGTTTGAGCACCGCGACGCTGCGCCCGGCCGCGCGGGCGACGGCGGCCACCGCGGCCGTCGTCACCGTCTTGCCGATCTCCGTGCCCGTACCGGACACCACGATCACCGTCACGTCAGCCCTCCTTCGCCGCCGCGCACACCGCGCGCGCGATCCGTGCCACGTCGTCGTCGCCCGTGATGAACGGCGGCATCGTGTAGATCAGGTCGCGGAACGGCCGCACCCACACGCCCTCGCGCACCGCCGCCCGGGTCGCCGCGGCCATGTCCACCGGGTGGTCGAGCTGTACGACGCCGATGGCCCCGAGGACACGGACCTCCCGGACCGAAGGGAGGGCGGCCGCCTCCGCCAGACCGCCCCGCAGACCCGTCTCGATCCGCTTGACCTCGGTCTGCCAGTCCTGCCCGAGCAGCAGGTCGATCGAGGCACCGGCCACCGCGGCGGCCAGCGGGTTCCCCATGAACGTCGGGCCGTGTGCCAGGACCGGCACCTCGCCCCGCGAGATGCCGTCGGCGATGCGGGAGGTGCACAACGTCGCCGCCATCGACAGATAACCGCCGGTCAGGGCCTTGCCCACGCACATCACATCGGGTGTGACAGCCGCGTGATCCGCCGCGAAGAGCGCCCCCGTGCGGCCGAAGCCCGTCGCGATCTCGTCGAACACCAGCAGCACGTCATGGGCGTCGCACGCCTCCCGCAGCGCGCGCAGATAGCCGGGGGAGTGGAAGCGCATCCCGCCCGCGCCCTGCACCACCGGCTCGACGATCACCGCGGCCAGTTCGTGGGCGTGTCGGCCGATCAGCTCATGTAGGTGATCGGCGTACGACTCCTCGTACGCGTCGAATCCGCTGGGCGGCGCGTCCGCGAACACCTGTCGCGGCAGCACGCCCTGCCACAGCTCGTGCATGCCCCCCTTGGGGTCGCACACGGCCATCGGCTGCCAGGTGTCGCCGTGGTAGCCGCCGCGCCAGGTCAGCATCCGCTGCTTCTCGGGGCGGCCGAGCGAGCGCCAGTGCTGCAGACACATCTTGACCGCGACCTCGACCGCGACCGAACCCGAGTCGGAGAGGAAGACGTGCTCCAGACCGTCCGGCGTCATGTCGACGAGGCGCTTGGCGAGCGAGACGGCCGGCTCGTGCGTGAGCCCGCCGAACATCACGTGGCTCATGCGGTCCAGCTGGCCGCGCACCGCCTCGTTCAGGACCGGGTGGTTGTAGCCGTGGATCGCCGACCACCAGGACGACATGCCGTCGATCAGCTCGCCCCCGCCGCCCGCCAGACGCATCCGGACGCCGCTCGCCGACTCGACGACCAGGGGTTCCTGGCGGCCGGGCATCGGCCCGTAGGGGTGCCAGACGTGCTGCCGGTCGAGTGCGAGCAGCTGCTCCGTGGACAGGGGGGACAGGGGAGACTGGGGGGACTGGTCAGGCATTGGGCGCCAGATCCGTTCCCGCGCCCCGACGGCGTACCGCCACCAGGTCCGTACGCGCCTCGTTGGAATCCGCCCCGGTCCCGGCCTCGGCCCCGTCCACGGCCTCGGCGGCGGGCTCGGCCGACCCGCAGGGACCGCAGCCGCCACCCCCGTGCGAGCCGCAGCCCGCCGCGTCGGCGGCCGCGGCCGCGTCGACGCGGTGCTCCGGCAGCGTCACCTGGTCCGTGCCCTCGACCTCGAACCCGGCGTCCGCGATCATCGCCAGGTCGTCCTTGCCCGCCTGGCCCTCACTGGTCAGATAGTCGCCGAGGAAGATCGAGTTGGCGATGTTCAGGGCGAGCGGCTGCATGGAACGCAGATGCACCTCGCGGCCGCCGGCGATGCGCACCTCGATGTCGGGGCAGACGAAGCGGGCCATCGCGAGGATGCGCAGGCAGCGCTGCGGCGTGAGGTTCCACTCCTTGGCCAGCGGGGTGCCCTCGAAGGGGATCAGGAAGTTCACCGGCACCGAGTCCGGGTCGAGTTCGCGCAGCGAGAAGACGACGTCGACGAGGTCCTCGTCGCGCTCGCCCATACCGGCGATCAACCCCGAACAGGCGGAGAGGCCCGCCGCGTGCGCCTTCTGGACGGTGTCGACGCGGTCGGCGTACGTGTGCGTCTTGGTGATGTCCGCGTACGTCGCTTCCGACGTGTTGAGGTTGTGGTTGTAAGCGTCCGCGCCCGCGCCCCGCAGGCGCTCCGCCTGTCCGTCCGAGAGGAGACCGAGGCAGGCGCACACCTCGACGCCCTCGTTCTGCTCCTTCACCGCCGCGATCGTCTGCGCCACCCGGTCGACGTCCCGGTCCGTCGGGCCGCGGCCGCTGGCGACCAGGCACACCCGCTTGGCGCCGCCCGCGACCCCGGCCGCCGCGGCCTGCGAGGCCTCGTCGGGCTTCAGCCAGGTGTACTTGAGGATCTCGGCCTTGGAGCCGAGGCGCTGCGAACAGTACGAGCAGTCCTCGGGGCACAGGCCCGACTTGAGGTTGACCAGATAGTTGAGTTTCACCCGTCGCCCGAACCAGTGCCGCCGCACCTTCCCGGCGGCGGCCACTACGTCCAGGAGATCGTCGTCGGAGGTGGCCAGTACGGCCAGCGCCTCTTCACGGGTCGGCAGCTCGCGCCGAAGCCCCTTTTCCACCAGCGTGTTCAGCAGGTCCATGGCGCTGATCCTTACGCACGGCAGCCTCCCCGGCCAAGGAGAGTTCGCACAACAGAAACGGTTTGAGGTGTGGGTATTGCCACACCCTGGCCAGGTGGTCCGGCGGCTAAGGTCTGTGCAATGTCTACAAACAGGCACCCCCTGACGGGCGCGTCCACCGTGTCGGGCACCGCGTCGAGCGCGGCCTTCGGCTGGCTCGACGAACAGGCACGGCTGCGCGCGGACGCCGGACTCGTCCGCACCTTGCGCCCGCGCTCCGCGGACCCGGACGGCCTCCTCGATCTGGCGGGCAACGACTACCTCGGGCTGACCCGGCACCCGGAGGTCACCGAGGGCGCGGCGGCCGCGGCACGGCGCTGGGGCGGCGGAGCCACCGGTTCGCGGCTCGTCACCGGCTCCACGGAGCTGCACGCCGAACTGGAGCGTGAGCTCGCCGAGTTCTGCGGCTTCGAGGCGGCCCTCGTCTTCTCCTCCGGTTACGCGGCGAACCTGGCCGCCGTCACCGCTCTCGCCCCGCACGGTTCGCTCGTCGTCTCCGACGCGGGCAACCACGCCTCGCTGATCGACGGGTGCCGTCTCGCGCGCGGCACGACCCAGGTGGTGCCGCACGCCGACCCGGAGGCGGTGCGCAAGACGCTGGACGCCCACGACGGGCCTGCCGTGATGGTGTCCGACTCGGTGTTCTCGGTGGACGGGGACATGGCGCCGCTCGGCGAACTGGCCTCCGTCTGCCGGGAGTTCGGTGCCGGGCTGATCGTCGACGACGCGCACGGACTCGGGGTGCTTGGCGAGGGCGGCCGGGGCGCGCCGCACGCCGTCGGGCTCGCGGGAGCGGACGACACCGTCGCCACCCTCACCCTCTCCAAGTCCCTCGGCAGCCAGGGCGGCGCCGTGCTCGGCCCCGCCAGGGTCATCGAGCACCTGGTGAACGCGGCCCGCACCTTCATCTTCGACACGGGTCTCGCGCCGGCCGCGGCCGGCGCCGCGCTCGCGGCCCTGCGCCTGCTGCGCCGCGAGCCCGAACGTGCGGCGCGGGCCCGCGAGGTCGCCGCCGAGCTGCACCGGCAGCTCACGGCCGAGGGGTTTGCGGCGGTGCGTCCCGACGCGGCCGTGGTCTCCGTGCGCGCGCCGTCGCCGGAGCGGGCCGTCCGGTGGGTGGCCGACTGCCGGGCCGCGGGCCTGGCCGTGGGCTGCTTCAGGCCGCCGTCGGTGCCGGACGGCATCTCAAGGCTGCGGCTGACCGCCCGCGCGGATCTCACCGACGCGCAGATCGCCGGTGCCGTACGGGTGATCAGCCGCAGTGCACACCGGTAGCGTGCCGGGCCCCGACCGGGGCCGGGAACCGCTTACCGGAGGCTGTTGAGGAACGACTCCCAGGGGCCGGGGGAGATGAGCAGGGCGGGCCCTGCGGTGTTCTTGGAGTCACGCACGGCGCACAGGCCGGTCAGCGGACCCGAGTCGAGTGTGGCGGTCTCGACGCAGTTGTTCATTCCGTTGCTGTAGCTGCTGCGCTGCCACCGCGCACCTTGAAGTCTCGTGCTGGAAGGTACGTACCGAGGCATTGCGGTCATGGTGCCTCCTTACGCGCCGTCGCATAGCCCGGCGATGAATTCCGTTGAGTCCTCGGGTGAGAGCGCTTGTACCTGAAGGGAGGTGAAGGCCTCCGAGTACGCCTGGAGGTCTTCTTTCCGTTCGATGTAGAGGCTACTCGTCAAATGGTCGAGAACAACCACATCCAGATCAGCAATGTCCGGAAACGAAAAAATAACGAAAGAACCGATCAGACCTATGTGCTCCCCGGCGGCGAACGGGAGTACCTGCAGCTGGACGTGGGGCAGGAGGGACGCCTGGCGCAACCGGTCCAGCTGCTCGGCGAGGACCTTCGCGCCGCCCACCGGCCGCCGCAGCACCGCCTCGTCCATGACCACGCTCAGGCGCAGCGGCGGATCCGCACGCAGCACGTCCTGGCGGGCGAGCCTGACCTCCACCAGCGCGTCGACCTGCTTCTCCGGCAGCCCGCCGAGCGCGGCCCGGGTGACCGCACGCGCGTAGTCGGGCGTCTGCAACAGACCCGGAACCACGGTGGTTTCGAGCGTGCGCACCCAACTCGCCTGTGACTCCAGGCTGATGAAGTCGCGGTAGGTGGCGGGCAGCAGATCGCGGTACGCCTTCCACCAGTGGTGGCGTCCGGCCCCCGGGTCGTCGGCGCCCGTGAACGCTATGAGCAATTCGCTGAGCTGCGGGTCCTCGACCTGGTACACACCGAGGAGCAGCCGCACGTCGGCGGCCTTCACACCGCTGCGCCCTGTCTCGATCCGGCTCACCTTGGACTGGTGCCAGCCCGCCCTGGCGGCGGCCTCGCTGCTGGTGAGGCCGGCGTGTAAGCGCAGCGCTCGCAGTTCGGCACCGAGCTGACGACGGCGCACCGCGGGGCCGTACTGCATGCCCGTCTCCTTCCGGACGGAGCCGTCGGACATCCCGGCGGCGGGGCAGGGCAGTAGGCGAGATTAGAGGAAGTACCGGTCTCTCGCCCAAATACGGTCTGCCGTAGCAGAGTTCACCGCTTCGAGCGACAGATATATGCACATCTCGGTGGATCGCCACCCGTGACCGGCCAAGGAGTGGCAGGCTGGCGCGAAGCACCAGTCCGGGACTGTCCTCGAGTCATCCGCCGCGGGTCGGAGACCGGTCCCGGTGGGAAAGGGACAGCGCCGCCATGGCAGACCACCAGGAAGCCTCCGTCACCCTGCCGAGCGATCCTGCCTCGGTCCCCGCCGCTCGGAAATACGTCTCGCGCGTGCTCGCGGAATGGGGCCTGCCCGGTGACGCCGAGGTGGCCGACACGATCAGACTCATCATCTCCGAGCTCGCCACCAACGCCGTGCAGCACACCTTGGGGCAGTCGCCCACCTTCACGGTCGACGTCGAGCTCGAACGCGACGAGCATCTGAGGATCGGCGTCACCGACAGTCACCCGCGCTATCCCAAGCGCCTTCCCGCAGCCGTCCAGCAGGACAACGGCCGGGGCATGGTGATCATCCGCTGGCTGACCGCGGAGTGCGGCGGCAGGCTGTCGGTCAGTCCCACCGACGAGGGGGGCAAGACGGTGTGGATCGCCCTGCCGTGGCGCGCCCCGGTCCAACGCAAGGACCGCGACGCCGCACACTGACCGGCGGGCGCCGTGAACGGCGCCCGCCGGACCGGTCGCGGTGGGTCAGCGGACCCTGCCGTACCAGACGCTGTTCGACCAGATCTTCTCCAGGCGGACCACGGTCCCCGTCTTGGGGGCGTGCCAGATGCGGTTGTTACCCGCGTAGATCCCGACGTGGTACACGTTCCGACCGGAGTGGAAGAACACCAGGTCGCCGCGGGTCCGCTGGGACTTGGAGATGTGCTTGGTCTTGTTGTACTGCGCGGCGGCGGTGCGCGGCAGCTTCTTGCCCGTCTTCTTGAACGAGTAGAGCGTCAGCCCCGAGCAGTCGAACCGGTGGGGCCCTGCCGACCCGTAGCGGTACGGGGAACCCTTCTTGGACGCCGCGATCTTGAGCGCCTTCGTCCCGTGAGTGGCCGCCTCGGCCTCCGACGCGAGCCCGGGGGCCAGGACGGTGCCGCCTACGACGGCGAGCGTGAGGACCGATGCGGCACCGGTCCTGCTGAGCAGCGACGGAACATGATTCAGCGCGGTCATGCGCAACCCTTCGTCAGCCGCCTGTGAAAGATGACCTGTCGGGTTCGGGCAGGCGAAGATGCCCGGCCGCGTCGTGCTCTGCGGCTTCACCCCAAGGGCGTCGTCCGGACTGTCCGGACGGGCCCGTCGTACCTGGGTCCTCCACTCCTGCCGTTGCACAGATGTCGACCGGTCATCCGGGTGGCGGCAGGACTCGGCGTCCGCCCGGACCGCCCCGCCGCTGTGGCGGGGGCTTGTCGTCGGAAGGGATCTTGACCCGACATGGGTCAAAAAACCGAGCCGAAACGGCGTTTTGTGAGGCTCCTCACGACTGACCTGTTCAGGTGGACACTGCCGAAATCGTCTCGTCGCCGTGTGGTCCGACGACGGTTCGACCAGCACCGGAATGCGTAATTCCGCCGGTGCTGTACTCGCTCGACGCAACTTTCGTCGGTGTGGACGACGACGTCTTCCTACGCCGTCCGAGGTAGCCCGACTGGTCCGTTTCGAAGTGCTCCCGGACGTCGTGGTGTCCGGTGCGGGGTGGGCCGACGGGGTTTCAGCAGCTGTGCGGGGGCGGCACGGTGACCCGTCCGGCCCGCCGCTCGCCGTCGAGGACGCGCAGCGCCTGGGCGAGGGTCTCGGCGTGCACCTCGCTCTCGCCGCGCCGGTGCATGGTGGCCAGGGCGTCCCGCAGGGCGCTCGCCCGGCCGACAAGGGCCTGGGCGGCACGGAGTCCGCCGTAGGTGTGCTCGGCGCGGGCTGGATTGATCCGGCCGATCAAGTCGACGACCTCGAGATAGCGGTCGATCAGCTCCGCCTCGGCGCGGGTCAGCGCGGGCAGGGGCGGCAGTTCGGGCGGCAGCATCGGCGGGTCACCTCGGGTCGCGGGCGGCGAGCGAGGTCTTGCGGCTCGGAATGATCCGGTCCACGAGCCCGTACTCCTGGGCGGCCGGGGCGTCGAGGATCTTGTCCCGCTCGATGTCCGCGGTGATTCGCTCCCGGCTCTGTCCGGTGTGGCGGGAGAGCAGCTCCTCCAGCAGGCTCCGCGAGCGCAGGAGTTCCTCGGCGTGGATCGCCAGGTCCGAGGCCTGGCCCCGGATCGGTTCGGCGATGGCGGGCTGGTGGATCAGGACCCGCGCCCCGGGCAGCGCGAACCGCTTGCCGGGCGTGCCGGCGGCGAGCAGGACGGCGGCGGTCGATGCGGCCTGGCCCAGGCAGGTCGTCTCCACGTCACAGCTGACGAACTGCATCGTGTCGTAGATCGTGGTCATCGCGCTGAACGAGCCCCCGGGGGAGTTGATGTACAGCGCGATGTCGCGGTCCGGCGCCTGGTATTCGAGGTGCATGAACTGCGCCATCACGTCGTTCGCCGAAGTGGCGTCGATGGGGGTGCCGAGAAACACGATCCGCTCCTCGAGGAGCTTGGAGTACGGATCCATGGTCCGGGCCCCCGAGCTGGTGCGTTCGGTGAACTCGGGCAGGACGTAGCGGGCAGACGGACGATTCATGGCACGCCTCTCTTCCTCCGGTCGCTGGGCGGTCCGGTCTCTGTAAAAAATGTACAGGACGTACGTTACGTGAGGAGGGGGAGCCGGGATGTCTTGCCGCCCGGGGTGCCGCGTACCGTCTCCTAGGCATGGGGCGGATCAGCGGCGAAGAAGAGTTGCTGGCCCTCGAAGTGGACGTCATCCACGGCCTCGGACCGGGGCGACGGGTTGCCGAGGGTGACCGACCCGTCGGTGAGGGCGGTCGTGGCGTGGTCGCCGGAGGTGCGCGTGCTGGCGCTGGGCGCGGCGGAGCCCGGTGGGCCCGGTGCGCTGTGTGACGTCGACGGATTCGGTGATCTCGGTGACGCGGAGCAGGTGTACGCGCCGGGGGGCTCCCGATGTCCTGGTGCGGATCGCCGCCGCCTGCGCGGCCGCCGGTGACCCGGCCTCGCTCCGGGGCGGCCCCTGCTTCACCTTCCCCGAACGGCTCGGCGCGGACTTTCCGTCGCCGCTCCCCCTGCTGCTCTCGGACGCGGAAGGGCGTTCCGCGGCGCGGGAGTTGGCCCGCCCGGACAACTGGCGGCCCGGCGAGTGGGCGGAGCCGGTCTCCGGCGCCGCGGGGGAGTGGGCGATGGCCGTGCGCGACGGCTCACCCGTGTCGATCTGTCACACCCCGGCGGCCGCCTGGTCCCGCCGTGCGCGCCACGGCAAGGGGGTGCTCTTCTACAGCACCACGGCCGACAACCACGCCTCCCGCTCGGTGGCCCGCACCCTGGACCTCGCGCCGCTCGGCCGGATCTGGACGGTGCGCTGAGCCCTCGTCCCGGCCATCGCGCCGGTTCGCCGAACCCATCAGGGTGGACTTGCCGGCGCGCGCTGAAGGCCCGGCCCCCGCGCGCTCCTGCGGAGTTCGCTGTTCAGTGCGTCCCCGGTCACCGGATCGGGGCGAGGCGGGGCGTTTAAGCTGGGTTCATGGCCTACGAGATTCCGGTGACGCAAGCCCGTGCAGAGCTCGCCGAGCTGATCAACCGCGTCGTCTACGGAGGCGAGCGGGTCGTCGTCACCCGGCACGGCAAACCGCTCGTGGCGCTCGTGTCCGCAGCCGACCTGGAGCGCCTCGAAGCACTCGCGGACGCCTCGGAGGAGCGGACGGTCAGCACGGTCACCTCCATCGGGTCCGCGACGCCCGCGTCTTCGGAGCGGCAGCGGTTCGGCATCGCGGCCGAGCACCGCGGTCCCCACGCCACGTGACCACCTACGTCGCCGCCCACGTGACCGCGTAGTCACGCACGGAATCCGCCTGTGTCCTGCGCCGCCCCAAGGATACCGAAAGTTGCCCAGGGCATCGAAAGGTATGGCGTAGACCAGTAGACGGTCATGCGACGGTCAATGACTGGTTAACCTCGTTGAAACTCCTCCCAACTACCCTCCCGTGCCACGCCACCAGCGGTTTCTCTATCCGGGGTGCGCAAGATCGTGCGCATTCGCTGTGTGTTACATCTATATCCGTCGCGGTGGCCGCGGCAGCCGGACCCCGCATGGTTCGGAGCGAGGACTGTGAGGTGGGACGCGTGCAACTGACCCCGCACGAGCAGGAGAGACTGCTCATTCATGTGGCTGCCGACGTGGCCGAGAAGCGAAGGGCGCGGGGACTGCTGCTCAACCACCCCGAGGCGATCGCCCTCATCACGTCCCACATCCTCGAGGGCGCCCGCGACGGCCGTACCGTCGCCGAGCTGATGTCCTCGGGGCGGCGGATCCTTACCCGTGACGACGTCATGGAAGGCATCGCGGAGATGATCCACGACGTCCAGGTCGAGGCAACCTTCCCGGACGGCACCAAGCTCGTCACCGTCCACGAGCCGATCGTCTGACGGGAGTTCGCGCCGCATGCATGCCGCACCGCACGGCACGGGACGAGGCCTGATCCCCGGAGAGATCCTCTTCGCGGACGAGCCCGTCCCCTTCAACGAGAACCGCGAGGTCACCGGCCTCACCGTCCTCAACGCCGCCGACCGGCCCG
Organism: Streptomyces atriruber; assembly: GCF_001418325.1. Taxonomy (GTDB): domain Bacteria; phylum Actinomycetota; class Actinomycetes; order Streptomycetales; family Streptomycetaceae; genus Streptomyces; species Streptomyces atriruber. Next base: position 43,733 of record NZ_LIPN01000028.1, read on the forward strand.
TCCAGGTCGGCTCCCACTACCACTTCGCCGAGGCCAACCCGGGTCTGGACTTCGACCGCGGCGCCGCGCACGGAAAGCGGCTCAACATCGCCGCCGGAACCGCCGTGCGCTTCGAGCCCGGAATCCCCGTCGACGTCGAACTCGTCCCGCTGACCGGCAAGCGCATCGTGCCCGGTCTGCGCGGCGAGACCGGAGGTGCCCTCGATGCCTGAGCTGTCCCGTGCCGCGTACGCCGATCTGTTCGGCCCCACGACCGGCGACCGGATCCGGCTCGCCGACACCGACCTCTTGATCGAGATCGAGGAGGACCGCTCGGGCGGCCCCGGACGCTCCGGCGACGAGTCGGTGTTCGGCGGCGGCAAGGTCATCCGCGAGTCGATGGGCCAGTCCCGCACCACCCGCGCCGACGGAGCCCCCGACACCGTCATCACCGGCGCCGTGGTCATCGACCACTGGGGCATCGTCAAGGCCGACATAGGCATCCGCGACGGCCGCATCACCGGCATAGGCAAGTCCGGTAACCCGGACACCATGGACGGTGTCCACCCCGACCTCGTCATCGGCCCCGAGACCGAAGTCATCGCGGGCAACGGCAAGATCCTCACCGCGGGCGGCATCGACACCCACATCCACTTCATCTCGCCGACCATCGTCGACGAGGCGCTGGCCTCCGGTGTCACCACGCTCTTCGGCGGCGGCACGGGACCCGCCGAGGGCAGCAAGGCGACGACCATCACCCCCGGCGCCTGGCACCTGTCCCGGATGTTCGCCGCGCTGGAGTCCAGCCCGGTCAACATCGGCTTCCTCGGCAAGGGCAACACCGTCAACGCCGAGTCGATGCACGCCCAGCTCCGCGCCGGCGCCGTCAGCTTCAAGATCCACGAGGACTGGGGCGCGACGCCCGCCACCATCGACGCCTGCCTGAACGTCTGCGAGGAGACCGGCGCCCAACTCGCCGTCCACACCGACACGCTGAACGAGGCCGGCTTCATCGACGCCACCTTCGACGCCGTCGCGGGCCGCACCCTGCACGCCTTCCACGTCGAGGGCGCGGGCGGCGGGCACGCCCCCGACATGATCACGGCGGTCTCGCTGCCCAACATGCTGCCGAGCTCCACCAACCCCACCCGGCCGCACACCGTCAACACCGTCGAGGAACACCTCGACATGCTGATGGTCTGCCACCACCTCAACCCGGCGGTCCCCGAGGACCTCGCCTTCGCCGAGTCCCGCATCCGGCCCACCACGATCGGGGCGGAGGACATCCTGCACGACCTCGGCGCCATCTCGATCATGTCCTCGGACTCCCAGGCCATGGGGCGCATCGGGGAGGTGATCATGCGTACGTGGCAGACCGCGCACGTGATGAAGAAGCGCCGCGGCTTCCTGCCGGGGGACACCCGCGCCGACAACCACCGGGCACGTCGCTATGTCGCCAAGTACACGATCAACGCGGCCGTCGCCCAGGGCATCGACCACGAGGTCGGCTCGGTCGAGTCCGGCAAGCTCGCCGACCTGGTGCTGTGGGAACCGGCGTTCTTCGGCGTCAAGCCGCAGCTCGTCCTGAAGGGCGGCCAGATCGCCTACGCGCAGATGGGCGACGCCAACGCCTCCATCCCGACCCCGCAGCCCGTCCTGCCCCGACGCATGTACGGGGCGCACGGCAGGGCCCCGGTCCTGAACTCGGTCAACTTCGTGACGCAGTCGGCGCTGGACGACGGCCTGCCGGAGCGCCTTGGCCTGGACAAGCCGTTCGCCGCGATCCGCTCCACCCGCGGCCGCAGCAAGGCCGACATGCGCGAGAACGACGCGCTGCCCCGGGTCGAGGTCGCCGCCGACAGCTTCGCCGTCACCATCGACGGCGAACTCGTCGAACCGTCACCGGCCGCCGAACTGCCGCTCGCGCAGCGGTACTTCCTCTTCTGACGGCCCCGAACAGCCTGGCGACGATCCCATGTCACGAGCAGCACTCCTCGTCCTGGCCGACGGCCGCTTCCCCGCCGGCGGGCACGCCCACTCCGGCGGGGCCGAGGCGGCCGTCAAGGCGGGCCGCATCACCGGCGCGGCAAGTCTGGAGTCCTTCTGTCGGGGGCGGCTGCACACCTCCGGTCTGGTGGCGGCCGCACTGGCGGCGGCCGCCGCCCTGGGCGTCGCCCCGGGCACTCTGGACGCGGCGGCGGACGCCCGCACGCCGTCGGCCGCCCTGCGCCACGCCGCGCGGCGCCTCGGCCGACAGATGACCCGGGCCGCCCGCGCCACCTGGCCGCACCCCGAACTCGACGCGCTGGCCCGGCAGTTCCCCAAGGGGGCGCACCAGCCCGTCGTCCTCGGCCTCGCCGCCCGCGCCGCGGGACTCGGCCCCGAGGACGCCGCGTACTGCTCGGCGTACGAAGGGATCAGCGGCCCGGCGACCGCCACCGTGCGGCTGCTCAGCCTCGACCCCTTCGACGCCACGGCAGTCCTGGCCCGGCTCGCGCCGGATGTCGACGACGTGGCGCTCCGGGCGGCCGAGGCCGCGAGACGCGTCGTCGACGAGGGCGTCGACGCGCTGCCCGCGGCCTCCGCGCCGCTCCTGGAGATCAGCGCGGAGGCGCATGCGGCCTGGCCCGTGCGGCTCTTCGCGTCCTAGCGGCGAGTCCCGGCGGCGACACGCCTCCCCCCATCCCCTCCCGTACGACTGGCAACACCGGCACCACCTGAAGGAGCAGAAGCATGCACCTCGACCACTCCCACGACGGCCCCGCCGCCGTATCCGCCGACGCCCACCGCCCCGACGGAAGCCGCCGCGCCCTGCGCATCGGGCTCGGCGGACCGGTCGGTTCCGGCAAGACCGCGACCGTCGCCGCGCTCTGCCGCGACCTGCGCGACGAGCTGTCCCTCGCCGTCGTCACCAACGACATCTACACCCGCGAGGACGCCGAGTTCCTGCTGCGCGAGGCGGTCCTGCCGCCCGAGCGCATCACCGCGGTGGAGACCGGGGCCTGCCCGCACACCGCGATCCGCGACGACATCTCCGCCAACCTGGAGGCCGTGGAGGACCTGGAGGACGAGGTGGGCCCGCTCGACCTGATCCTCGTCGAGTCCGGTGGCGACAACCTCACGGCGACCTTCTCCAAGGGCCTCGTCGACGCGCAGATCTTCGTCATCGACGTCGCGGGCGGCGACGACATCCCGCGCAAGGGCGGCCCCGGTGTCTCCACGGCGGACCTGCTCGTCGTGAACAAGACCGACCTCGCCCCGCACGTCGGCTCCGACCTCGCCCGGATGGCCGCCGACGCGAAGGCGCAGCGCGCCGAACTCCCGGTCGCCTTCCAGTCGTTGCGGTCCGCCGAGGGCGTCGGTCCGGTCGCCGCATGGGTCCGTGAGCAGTACGCGACGTGGACCGCGTCGGAATGACGGTGGACCTCGCCTCGCGGGTGGCCACGGACGCGGAGGGCGACGCGCATCCCGGCGACGCACGCACCGGCGACATGCGTGCCGCCGCCACGCGAACCGGCGGCGTACGAACCGGTGGCGCGGGCATCCGCGCCACCGCCCGCGTCGAGGCGCGCGCCGACGGCCGCGGCGGAGTCGCCCTGCCGGTACTCGACGGAGAGGGCCCGCTCGCGCTGCGCCGCACCCGCTCCACCGGCCCCACGGCGCGCGTCACGCTCGTCGGCGCGATGAGCGGCCCCCTGGGCGGCGACCACCTCACCGTTAAGGCCGCCGCCCACGAGGGGGCGGCACTCCACATCGACTCGGCGGCAGCCACCATCGCCCTGCCGGGCCAGACCGAGACGGCGGCGCACTACGACGTGCGCCTCACGGTCGCCGACGGCGCCGAACTGCGCTGGCTGCCCGAGCAGTTGATCTCCGTGCGCGGCAGCGACCTGCGCGTCACCACCCGCGCGGAGGTGGCGGCCGGGGCCCGTCTGGTGCTGCGCGAGGAGCAGGTGCTCGGCCGTACGGGCGAGGAGCCGGGCCGCCTCACCAGCCGCCTCGCCGTCCGCCGCGCGGATCGGCTCCTGCTGGACCAGGAGCTGGCCTGCGGCCCCGGCGCACCCGGCGGCTGGGACGGCCCCGCGGTCCTGTCCGGTCATCGCGCGGTCGGGCAACTCGTCGTCGTACGCCCGGAGTTCGAGCAGTCCCCGCCGCAGCCCGAGCTCCTGGGGGAGTGGGCCGCACTCACTCCGCTCGCAGGCCCCGGTGTCCTGGTCACCGCTGTCGCGCCGGACGCGCTCCTGGTGCGCCGGGTGCTGGACGAGGCGGTGCGACGGCTGAGCTGAGCCGATCCACGCGGGGCGGTAATGGGGCCCGTTCGGCGCGATTCGGCTCCGCGCTCCTGGACCGCATCCGCACCGTGCTGCGCCACGAACAGCAGCTGACGGGCGAGCTCTCCCACGAACTGCGCACACCGCTCACCCGGATCGTCATGGAACTCGACTGGTGGCGATCCCGCCCCCGCACGGACGCCGACACCCGGGCCGCCGTGGAGGTGATCGCCGAGGTCGCCCGGTCCATGCGCACCATCTCCGGCACCGTCCTGGACGACGCGCGAGTGAACGCCCTCACTGCTGCCCGTGCTGGCCTACGGACTGCTCCAGAAGACGGCCGCGAGTAGAGTCGTACGACAGCGTTGACTTAGCGCCGTGCCAGCGGGGCGGTCGGCCGCCCGCGCTGCACGTTTGTGATCGGCGGCACCGCTGGCACTCAGCGTCCAACGGGTCGCGGCATCGGGCCCGGATGACGCCCGCCAGGACCACGGCACGGACACGGCGGCGCCGCCATCCGGCCTACTAGTAGTAACCCTTGGCGCCAGTTCGACGCGTCCGACAGCGAACACTCAAAGGGCCCCGCTTGAAGGCGCGGGGGACTGGAGCCGACGCGTAGGCTCGCGCCGTCTCCAGGAGGAACGCCTTCTCACCCTCGAGGTCCACGTTGTCGAATCTGACGACGCCGTCGGTCGGCTGCCGACGGGGCAGGCCCGCCAGTTTGGCTCTGCGAGCTTCTCTCATCACGTATGCGAGTACCGCCGCGTCGGATTTGGCGGCCGGGATGCGCGACGCGGCCACCTGGCGGCGCGCACGATTCAACATTTCGGCGGCCACGTAGTCGCTAAGGACGAGGATGGCATCGCAGGTCTCGATCATCTTGCGGTACAGCAGCAGGCGGTGCGGGACGGAAGGCCAGAGGACGTCGAGGAGTCTGGACCGGTTCTTGGCCAGGGCGACGTGCGGTGCAGCGTCCACCAGGTCGTGCCACAGGGGCCACAGACGCCAGGTGGTGACGGCGTCGGCGAGCGTCCGCCCGACCACGAGAACGGAGGACACAAGGATGGCCGCCGCTCTGAGGAAACCGTGCAGATTCATCACCAGGGGCATGACGGACATTGGCCAACGGGTGCCAGAGGCGAGGCGCAGGAGAAGGGCCAGCCAGTACACCCCGACGAGTGCTGTGCCGAGTCCGAACAAGTGCAGACTCACTCGGAGCGAGCGGGTGTGCGCACGCGCTCCATACCGCCAACAGACGTACACACAAGCGACGTTGGCGGCGAGGTGGGTCGTCATCAGGATCAGCCAGTACGGGAGGGAGAAGATCGGATCGCCGAAGGCGGGCGGAATTCCGTGCTCACCATGGGAGGCGGACGTCGCGTCGAGTACGGGCAGCACGGTCATGGTGACGGCCACCGCGACACACAGGGTCCGCCGGAGGCGTCGGCTGCCGGTGGTGGAGACGACGAAGTAGAGCACGGCGCCGGCGGACAGTACCCCGAACATGTTCCTCGCCAGCGAAATGTGCAGGTCCGGCCCGCAGGCGGCAGTCGTCAGGCGGACTCCGACCGGGGAATTCAGTGTCATGGCGGTGGCCGCGGTCGCCACGGCCAGCCAAAGGCCACGCTGTCGCGGCGAGCGAATGGCGCCGGGCAGTCGTACGAGAATGGCGAACCATAGGGTCACGATGCTGGGATAAGTGAGCGATCGGCCGAAGTCGCTCAGCTCATTCATCTGCCGATGCCTCTATCCCCAGAGACGCAGCCAACTTGCCCGCGACGCTGCGCGGTCGGTTCTGGGCCGCGTCGTCCGCGCTCGTCCTGATGAGGCTCGCGAGCATCTCCGCTTCCCTCTCCTGGCGCGTGGTGTAGTCGGTGCGTCCGAGAAGGCCGGTCACCAGGCTGGCATCCAGATCAGGCAGCAGGTCTCCGAACATGTGGGTGTCTTTCGCGCCCACCGCATGATGGTTGAAAAGCAAGTGGCCGATCTCGTGGAGCACGATGTGCTCCTGGTGTACGCGCGACGTCATGCTCTCGTAGAAGATGTGGTCATCCGTCGTGGTCGCGATCCATACTCCGCAGGTTCCGGACAATGAGGCCTGCCGTGGCAGAGGGTGGAGGTGGAGTTCTCTGCCGCGTCGGTCGGCGATACTCCGGCACAGCGCATCGACCGAGAATGGACGCGGAAAATCGATCTTGTCGACCTCCGACTGACAGTACCGACGCAGCCTGAGGTACCTGCGCGACATGGCTTGTTAACCGCCCTTCCTCCGACACTGTCGATGGGCGGTCACATAGCCGGTAAAGCACTGTTCAGCCCCCGCTGCCCGCCTTGCGATCAGAGAGAGGCAGCCCGTCACCTCAGGTATGGCTGCGATCTGTCCACCCAAAGCGAATCGCTGCCCCGCAGGTTGTTCCCCCGTATCGGATAAAAGCCCCACTCGCTGCCCAGCATGACGGCCTGGTTACTAGCGATCAGTGCATACGTAAATGGGTACCGATCTCAGCCAAAGTGAACAAGTATGATCTCGGACAGCCTGATCTCGTCGGACCGGGATGCATACCTCCCCTCCTTGGGCGGATCGGGTTGACGCCGAAGTATCCAGCTCCTGCGTTCCGCCCGGACGTCACCTGCGTCACCTTGGTCCGGGAGTCAAACGCGTGAGCCGTCTTCGTGCCTCTCCCTGCCGAGGTGAGCGGCCTACGCGACATGGCTGGATTTTGCCCCTCCGCTGAGGCCCGAGGGGATATCTGCTCGCGCGAGAGGCCGGGCTGGCCGTGCCGTCGCGGTGACCGCGTGATGATCTCCCACTAGGCTTCCTTTTCGATGCCTGAATCAACGATGCGACGGAATGTTCCTTCTCAACGGCCTTCTGCGGCACGTTCACTGCTCTGCCTGTGGCCCTATGTGAGACCGGTAAGAAACCGTGTGTTCGCCGCATCGCTCCTCGCGGTCATCGCCTCATGCATCGCTCTCATCATGCCATTGGTCTTGAAATGGATGGTGGACGGGCCGGTCAGGGAAGGACATACGGCCGGGGTGTGGCTCGGTGGCGGAATCCTGTTGCTTCTCGGTGTCGCTGAAGCCGCGATTTTCGGAACGCGGCGGCTGCTGGCCGCGCGTCCGCTGGCAGCGGTGGAGGCGTCCATGCGTGACGCTCTTTACAGTCATGTGCAGCGACTGCCCCTTTCCTTCCACGACCGTTGGCCTTCGGGGCAGCTGCTCGCACGGGGCACCACGGATTTGCGTTCTCTCCATACGTTTCTGTCCTTGCCCTTGACCTTCCTGCCGGTCAACGTGGCGACCCTGCTGGTGGGTTGCACGCTTCTCCTGGTGCAGAACTGGTTTTTGGCTCTGGTGTTCCTCATTCCGGTGCTGCCCCTGGTGGCCCTCGGGTACTTCCTGGAGTCGCGCTACGCGCTCGCGTCGCGCCGGGCACGGGACCAAGGCAGTGATCTGACGACCCTTGTGGTGGACTCGGTGCTGGGCGTCCGTGTCATCAAGAGCTTCGGCCACCATCGCCATCTGACGCGGGCCTTCCGCCTGCGCGCCCACCGCCTGCGCGGCACGGAACTGCGCAAGGCCCGTGTGCTGGCCGCCCTCTCCGCGCTGCTGGTGGCCCTGCCGGAGGCGGCGCTCGGAGCGGCAGTCGCAGTAGGCGCGGTGCAGATCGCGGACGGAGACCTGTCGGCCGGGACCCTTCTCGCCTTTCTCGCCATCGCGCTGGAGATGCGACCGGCGGTGACGTCCACCGGGCTCCTGCTCGCCATGAGCGGTGAGGCGGCGACGGCAGCCGACCGGTTCTTCGACGTGCTGGACGAGCCCGCCCCCGCAGACGCGGTAGCCGGGTCACCCATGCGGCGCACGCCTGCCGGTGCACCGCCTGCCGCGCTCACCTTCGATCATGTCGAGTTCCGCTACCCGGATGCTCCGGCGGGCGAACCGGCCGTCCTCAGGGGCGTCGACCTGCGGCTCGCTCCTGGCGAGACTGTGGCCCTAGTGGGTGCCACCGGCAGCGGCAAGACCACGCTGGCCGCGCTCGTACCCCGCTTGCACGAACCGACCGGCGGCCGGGTCCTCCTCGACGGTCAGGACGTCACCACGCTGCCGCGGGCGGAGCTGCGGGGTCAGGTCTCCGTTGCCCTGGACGAACCCACTCTGTTCTCCGCATCGGTCGCCGAGAACGTCCTGCTGGGCGCCGACCACGCCGACGAGCACGACCTCGCAAGGGCTCTGCACATCGTCCAGGCACACGACTTCGTCCAGGAACTGCCGCACGGAGTGCACACCCCTCTTGGGGAGCACGGCATGAACCTCTCGGGCGGGCAGCGGCAGCGGCTCGCGCTCGCCCGCGCGGTCGTCGGCGAACCCCGACTGTTGATCCTCGACGACCCGTTGTCGGCCTTGGACATCCATACCGAGTCGCTCATCGAGGCAGCGCTCCGCAGCGTCCTGGCCACGACGACAGCTTTGGTCATCGCCCACCGACCGTCGACCGTGCTACTCGCCGACCGGGTGGCCCTGCTGTCCGGTGGCCGCATTGCTGCCGTCGGCAACCACGACGAACTCCTGCATGGCAATGAGGAGTACGCATTACTCATGACCGCCCTGGGCTCTGCCGGGAACCTGCTCCACTCCGGCGGAACAGGAGAGTTCCGATGAGTAAGTCGCCTCTCACCCGACCGAACGGAACCGTTCACTCCAATCCCATCGACGGAGCCGAGCTCGGCCAGGACGAGCTTCCGGCACCCGAGCACGCGGCACGGTCGCTGCTGGCGTCCCTCGTCCGTCCGCGACGTGCTCTGGTCTGGCTGTCCGGACTCCTCCTTCTGCTGCAGCGTGGGGCGGCGCTTGCGGGCCCGCTGCTGGTGGCCTACACCATCGACCGGGCGGTTCCCGCTCTGCGAACGGACGAGCCCGGCCCCTTCGTCCGGGCTGTCGTCGGCTACCTCCTCTGTGCGGTGGCCGCCGGCTTGCTGCAGTACGCCTACGTCACCGTGGCCGCCCGGATCAGCCAGGACGTGTTGCTGGATCTGCGCGTACGCCTGTTCGCACACACCCAGGAACTGAGCCTGCACTTTCACGAACGGGTCCCCTCCGGTCTGCTCGTCTCCCGGGCAACCAATGAGGTCGAGGCGCTGCGAGAACTGCTCGACGAAGGGCTCGAAAAGATCGTCGGCGCCGCGATGTCCACTGCCTACATCACAGTCGTCCTGATGTGGCTCGACTGGCGCCTCGGCCTGGCCGCGGTGCTTGTCGTCGGGCCACTCTCCTTGACCATGCGCTCCTACAGGCGCCGCGCTTCGGCGGTGTATCGCGAGCAGTCGAACGCGATGGCGCGCGTCGTCACCAAACTGGCCGAGACTCTGGATGGCATCCGTACGGTGCAGTTGTACCGCCGTGAGCGGTACAACTCCGCAACCTTCACCGCACTCAACGGCCGACACCAGCGGGTCAATGGTGACGCGGGGCTGGAGATGGCCCGTTACGTCACGCTGTCGCGGCTGGTGGCCAACATCGCGGTCACCGCGTTGGTGTTGTGGGGCGCTCACCGGGTTGCGTCCGGCGGACTCGACCTCGGCGTCTTCGCCGCGGCGGTCCTCTATCTGCGGCAGCTGTACGACAACCCGCTCAAGCTCGGCGGCGTGGCCGAGGCCTATCAGTCGGCGGTCGCCTCTCTGGAGAAGATCGCCGCCCTGCTCGCCCAAGGGTCGACGGTCCCCGAAGCGCCCCGGCCCCTGCCCCTGCCTCAGCCGACCCGTTCGGACCGAGGCCGAGGCCGCGTGGTGACCTTCGAGGGGGTGAGCTTCGCCTACCGGACAGGAGGTGACGCACTGACCCGTCTCGACCTCCACGTCCCCGCGGGGCAGACTGTCGCCGTGGTCGGGCGGACCGGTGCGGGCAAGTCCACGCTGGCCAAACTGCTGGCCCGGTTCTACGATCCCGCGACCGGCCGGGTCCTCGTCGACGGTGTGGATCTGCGGGATCTGTCCGCTGACGACTTGCGCCGCACTGTGACGATGGTGCCGCAGGACGCCTTCCTCTTCTCCGGCTCGGTGGCCGAGAACATCGCCGTCGGCAGGCCCGAGGCTGACGCGAACGCCATCGAAGGCGCGGCGAGGGCCATCGGAGCGCACGACTTCATCGCCGCACTGCCAGATGGCTACGCCACTGATGTCCGCAGCCGCGGCGGCAGGCTGTCCGCCGGGCAGCGACAGCTCGTCTCCCTGGCCAGAGCACTGCTCACCGACCCTGCCGTCGTGATCCTCGACGAGGCGACATCCGCCCTGGACATTCCCGGCGAGCGGGCCGTGCAGCACGCCATGCGCACCGTGCTGCACGGCCGTACAGCGCTCCTCATCGCCCATCGCCCCGCTACCGTCGAGATCGCGGACCGCGTAGTGGTCATCGACGGCGGGAGGCTCGTGACGGACAGTACGGTCGCCGAACTCCTGGCGCAGCCGCCCCGGTTCGAGAAGATCCGGCGCGCGTGGTCACCTGCCGAGGAGGGCGGAGCGTTAGGTCGACAGGAGCACGTTCACCGCCATTCCCCCAATGATCAGGCTGGACACCAGACCGGTCACCACCTGGCCGCGTCGGCCTGTGATGAGGCGGCCGAACATCGCGCCGCTGACCGCGAGCAGGACGAACCAGCTCGCCGACGCGGTGAAGACGGCCACCACGTAGCCGCCCTCCGCCGCGGGCTCGACACCTCTCCCGTCCTGTCTGCTGACGACGAGGCTGGCGAAGTAGATGATCGTGAAGGGGTTGAGGAGCGTCATGGCCAGGAACCCGATGAACGCTCCTGACGGCCGGGTCAGTACCCCTTTGGGTGTTGGCCGCTCCGCATCGCCGTCGCGTCTGCGTCGCAGTGCCGTGACGGCGATCCGCACCGCAAGGGCAAGCAGCACCAGGGCGGCGATCCAGCTCAGCGGTGTGGTGAACGGCTCGATGGCCCTTGCCGCCGCCGCACCCCCGACCACGGCCACCACCGCGTAGACGCCGTCGGCGGTGGCGATGCCGAGTGCCGCAAGAACGCCGACGCGGAGTGAGATCTGGGCGGCGAGGCTGATCATGAGTACTGCTATGGCCCCGACAGGAAGGGCCAGCGCATAGCCGGCGACCAGGCCGGAGACCATTGCGTCACGCATCGTCGGGCAGGCGTCCCAGCACAAAGGCGAAAGTCTCGACGAAACTGATGCGTTGCTGCGGGTGGGCCTCACCGATCAGTTGCAACCCGCGTTCGAGTTCCGCGTCGGTGAACGTAGACAGGACCGACATCCAGCGGCCCCGCACCAGCTCCAGCCAGTTGTCCCGTTGGATCTCGACGGAGTACCGCTCGTAGCTCGCCGTCACGTCGAGCCCCGCCCTTCTCAACGCCAGGGCGATGTCCATCGGTTCGGGTTGGCCCTCGGCGAACCGGTCGATCGCTGCCGGGAACAGCGGATAGTCGATCTTGGGTGGCAGGGTGACGACGAGCACTCTGCCACCAGGGGCGAGGAGGGCGGCGAGTCCGCTCAGTGTCCTGTCCAGGTCCGAGAAGTGGTGGACGGCTTCCTTGATGAGGATCGCGTCGAGCGGCTCCGGGGTGAACCCCCCGCGGCCGTCGACCAGTTCCTCAGCTGTCGCCCGCACGGTGCGCACCCGGGGGTCTTGAGGGAGCTTGTCCAGCATGGGCTGGGAGGGGTCGACGGCCAGCACCGGCGCGTCCCCTGTGGCGCACGCCATCAGCCGCTCGACGAACAGACCGGTACCGACGCCGATGTCGGCGACCCGCTCGCCCGGCAGCGGTCGTAGGCTGTCCATGATCTTGCCGGCCATCCACTCCAGATAGTCCGGGCGGTGCTCCCAGGTGGTGTCATACGTGTTCGCGAGGCGTGAGTAGTGCTCGTCCAGGTGCTCGTTCATTTTGCGGAACCCTCCGAACTGGCAGTGGCGGTGCGGTGCAGAGCGTCGTCGACCCACTGGTGGAATGACCCCACGAGGTGCTCGTGCGGTGAATAGACCTGCTCGAAGCGCGCCGATTTCGCGCCGAGTTGAACGCGTTCTATCGCCTCCCAGTCCTGGCGGTTCGTGATGTCGAACAGCTTGACGGCATCCGTGGGGTCGAATGCCGGATCGGCGATCGCGTCGGGGTGGTACAGCCAGTCGGCGACCACGCGGGTGCGGCCGGGGCTGCGCGGCTCGATACGCATGCACAGCGCGTGATCGGACGTGAGGTTGAGGGACACGCTCGGCCAGAGCAGAAGCCCGTAGAACATGGGATCTTCGTCATCGGGCAGTCCGGGCAGTGGAGCGGCGGTCGACTGACCCGAGAGTGAGAACCCGGTGGCGCCATCGGCGAGATGGGCCCCCTCGGCCACCGGTCCGCCCACGGTGCCGTACCCCGACCGGAACTGTGGGACGGTCGCGCAGAGTTCCGGGTGCATCGAGGGGCAGTGGTAGCACTCGCAGAAGTTCTCGTAGACCATCTTCCAGTTGGCGCCGACGTCGTAGCTGATCGTGTGGACGACCTGCAGGTCGGCGAGGCTGTACCTGGACAGGACGTCGACACCCTCGAAACGCGCGTGCACGAGCGGATCCAGTTGGTCCGTCAGTGGCGCAGCGTGCACGTCCAGGTTGACCCACACGAAGCCATTCCATATGTCGACGGCCGCCGAGTACAGATCACGGTCTTCCTTGAGTTCGCGGGGCAGGTCGTTGATGTAAGGAGCACCCACCAGTCGACCGTCGAGGTCGTAGGTCCACCCGTGGTATTCGCAGCGGATGGACTTGCCGAGTTCCCCACGCTCGTCGACGCACAGGAGTGCGCCCCGGTGCCGGCAGAGGTTGAGCATGGCCCGCAGGTTCCCGTTCTTGCCACGAACGATCAGCACGCTCTCCCCGCCGACCTCCGCGCGGAGGAACGAGCCGGTCTTCGGGAGCGCCGAGGAATGGCCCACGCACATCCAGGACTTCTCGAAGATGGCGCGTCGTTCGTCGTCGAACTCCGCTTGCCCTGTGTAGCGCGACCTCGTCCAGGACGACATCGTCGATCACTCCTTCTCTCGGGAAAGTGTGGTTTCGTACAGCTCCCGGCTCGTCGGCGCGCGCCGGGAGACAAGCGCTACGCCGCTGCGCGCAGCCGGTACGCGGCGAAGCGCTCGGCGATCTCCTGCGCGCGCCCCTCCGCGTCTGTGAGGGGCATCTCGGGGCAGTCGTAGCCGAGTTCGTCACTCATGATGTCCATGGCCGAGCTCTCGAAGACCACCGTGCCGTCCGGGCGGATCTCGGCGATGCCGTCCTGCCGTTGGCCCGAGACGTTGATCGCCAGGGCCTCGTCCTGCGACATTCCCTCGGGGAGGCGCAGGCGTATCTTGTCCGACTCGATGGCCACTGGATATCCGCCGAGCAGGCCGTTCGGCCCCGGTGCGTGGACGAAAGCGTCACGTTCGTTGACGAGGGGTTCGAGAACACTGAGCGCGGACGCGGCGGTCATGCCCTGACCGGCCATTCCGCCGGTGCGGCGGTACTCGGTAGGCAGGCGGCGCAGCAGGCCGGGGATGTCGAGTTCCGCCGTGATGTCGCTGCCCCGGTGGAGCACCGCGAGGCTCATCCTCGCGCGACCGCTGTCGCCGCGCCGCGACAGACGATGCGAGACGTAGTGATGGGCGATGAGCCGGACCTCGACGTCGTCCGGGGCACAGGCCAGGTGGTCGGCTGCGACGGCCTGCAGTCCGGGGACGTTGTTGGCCACGTTGCCTATGCCCACGTCCGGTGAGAGGCCCACCGAGGCGAGCGCCGGGTGCACGGCATCGGGGTAGGCCGCGTTGACCACGACCGGTTCGATGCCGGACAGCTTGACGGCCTCCATCGCCTTCATCACCGGTACCAGGTGCATGGGGAGCCAGGGGCCGTAGTTGGCGGCGTACAGACGCTGGAAGGCGTCCTGGGGCAGCGTGGAAATCACCCACCACGACTGATAACTGGCGGAGAGGAAGAGCACGTCTGGGCGGAATGCTGCAATACGTTCCGCGGTGCGCTCCACGTCCACCAGGTCGGTGGTGGAGTGGCTGACGGTGGGTGAGAATCCGCGTTGCAGGCCGCAGAACCGCGTCATGTTGGTGGTCCGCAGCAGGGCTTCCTCGTCCCTGCCGACGAGTTCGACGTGCCGCTTGTGCCGACTGTGCGCCAGTTCGTGGAAGACTCGGCGCCCGATGTCGCCGGATCCGAGGACCATGATCTTGCGAAGGTCGTGGCTCATGAGCCACCTCCGAAGTGAGCGGTGGATGCTGCCAGGGGGTGACTGCGCTCGATCAGACGAGGCAGTTCGCGCATGGAGGAGAAGGTCTGGACGCCGTCCTTGTGCGGCCCCACGGTGGAGTTGCCGGTGTACTGCAGGACGCGCATGCCCGCGTCGAGCGCCGCCTGGACACCGACCTGGCTGTCCTCGATGACGAGGGAGTCGGCGCCCTCCGCGCCGCATTCGGTGGCGGCCCAACGAAACAGCGTGGGGTCGGGCTTCCACGCGCCGATGTCGTACGCGGAGAAGAGCCGGCCATCGAAGTGGTGCAGCACGCCGGCCTGGCTCAGCCTGCGTTCGATGATCTCCCGAGGGCTGTTGGAAGCGACGCACATGCCCAGGCGCGGGTCGGAATCCAGCTGCTCCAGTGCCTCGGCGACACCGTCAATGGGAGCCAGCCGGTCGCCGATGAGCTCCTCGCATGCGGCACGGGCGATGGCCATGGCGTGGGCCGGTGCGTTGGCCTGCGTCATCTCCTCCATGAGATCGATGCACTCCTGCATCTTCTTTCCGGAGAAGAGCTCCTCTTGTTGTGTGGCGTTGAGGCTGAGCCCCATCAGCTGTCCGACGTAAGCCAGTGCCCCGTTCTCGGCATACTGGGTGTCGACCAGGACGCCGTCCAGGTCGAAGATCACAAATCTACTCATAGGCGATCCAGTCCGTGTTCTCGATGCGGGTCACGGTCTCTGCAAGCTCCTCGTGGCTGTCGGTGCAGCCGAGTACGGCCGCCACTGTGCCGCGGCCGCCGACGCGCCAGTCGACCTTCGACCCCGGCTCCTTCAGCACGGTGACCTGGTCCACGTTCGGCAGCCGCTCCAGGGCACCGACGTCGTGTATCGCCTGCACCCGACGCGCGTGTCGGGGAGGCGCGATCAGGTAATGGAAGGCGATCGGGCCGTCCTTCTTCACGTCCGGCGTCTCGTACGTCTGGCCAAGGGCAGCGCGGACCGCGATGTCGCCGGGGTCGCTGCTGTGCGAACGCAGCGCGAGGTCGTCCACCCAGGCGCCGAGACGCCCGTTGACCTCGATGATCCGTGGCCCCGTAGGGGTCAGCTTGATCTCGACGTCAGCGATGCCGTGGATGTTCAGGGCGCGCACGGCGCGGCACGCCAAATCGCGTACCTCGCGAACTTCCTGTTCGGGGACGAGAGAGAAGCCGCCGTAGCCGCCGCGTTCGCGGAACGGCTCGGCGAGGGCGAACTTGCTGGTGACGAAGACGGGCCGCACGTCGTCCCCGTCGGCCACGACGTCGACGGCGATGTAGTCACCCCACGGGGGCTCCGTGGGCCGCCCGACGAGGAGTTCCTCGAGGACGACCGAGGTTTCGGTGGGGCCGCCGTGCGAGGTGTCGAACATCCCAGCCAGGGCGGTGCGGAATTCCTCGGCCGTCGCGACGGCAACCGTGTTCCGGCTTGAGGTGCCGGCGGCGGGTTTGATGACAGCGGGCAGGCCCACCTTCGCAAGCGCCTCATCGGCATGTTCGGGTGCGCTGATCACTTGGCATCGGATGCTGTCGATGCCCGCCTCCGCCAGGCGCTGCCGCTGCAGATCCTTACGCGTGATCGCGCCGAGGTCGGCGGGCCGGTGGTAGGGCAACTTGAGTGCGTCGGCCAGTCGAACGGCGAACACCACTTGAGATTCAGTGAACGTGACGATGCCAGTCGGTGAGAGATCCCGCAGTGTGCGGAGGATCTCGGCTTCCGAGCGGCCCACGGTATTTACGACTGTCCCGATGTCCTCCAGCGTCGGAATCAGTTCCTGGGCGTGTTCCGAACCCGCTGTCACAAAGACGAGTTCGCACTCTCGCTCTCGCGCGATGTCCGCCAGACGTGGCGGCGGGAGAGTCCCGGAGTCGTAGATGACGAGGAGCACCGGTTTGTACCTCATGGGGGAGCCTCCGTATTCGATGGGGCAGGCGGCAACCGTCGTCGGCGGCGGGGGCCCACGCATCAGTAGCGCAGAGCGTGGGTGAGGAATTCGAACTCGGTCCCCATGGCGTCCATGTAGGCGATGTCGGCCCGCTTGAGAGACGGATAGAGCGCGCCGCGCATCGGCCCCAGGGCCGACATGAGTACTTCGTCCTCTTCCAGTGCGTCGACAGCCTCGGCAAGCGATCGTGGAAGGCGACGGATGCCCCGCCGTTCCTGCTCCGACGGGGAGAGCAAGTTGGGGTCTTCCTGGAGTGGGGGGCCGGGGTCCAGGGCGTTGTTGATCCCGTCCAGACCGGCGTGAAGGATCGCGCCGAGCAAGAGGTAAGGATTCGCGGTGGAATCACCGACCTTGACCTCGATGTTCGTCGACGTCACCGCGCTGCCGCGCAAACGGCTCGGGATCCTCACAGCGGCTTCACGGTTGTCCTGCCCATAGCATGCGTATGCTCCCGACCACATTCCGGGCCTCAGCCGACGGTAGCTATTGACGCTGGCGCAACCGAGTGCCACGAGGGCGGGCAGGTGAGCGAGCAGGCCGCCGACGAAGTGACGGGCCGTCTTGGACAGCCCCAGCCGGTCGCTGTCCTCGGCGAATACGTTCCGACGGTCACTGCGACTGCCGGCGTCGTCCCAGAGCGACAAATGCAGATGATTGCCGTTGCCTCTGAATCCGGGACTCGGCACGGGCGCGAACGTCGCCCACATTCCGTGTTGTTCGGCCAGGGCGCGGGCCGTGAGCCGGTGCCACACGATGCTGTCCGCGGCGCGGAGGGCATCGTCGTGGCGGAGTGTCATCTCGTGCTGGCCGGCCCCGAATTCGGGGTGGTACAGCTCGACGTCGATGCCCTGCTGTTGCAACGCTCGGGCCAGGGACGTCGCATAGTCGTGGGTGACGTCGAACCCGCGGGCGTCAAAGCACAGGGTGTCGTCCAGGACTTCCAGACTGTTCGGTTCCGGGCGCTTGCGGCAGAGCGTGAACTCCGCCTCGAACGCGGCTCGTACGGTGAGCGGTTCGCATGCCTGTATCGCCTCTTTGAGGAACGTGCGGGGACAGGCCGCCCAAGGGCGGCCGTCGATGTCGACCAGATCGCACAGCATGGCCGCAGCACCCGCCGCGTACGGCAGCGGGATGAACGTTCGGGGGTCGGGTACGAGCCGGACTTCACCAACGGCGTCGAATCCCGGCACTGGCTGCCCCAGGTCCGACAGGTTGGATGCCTGTCGGGTTTTCGCGAGTCCTATACCGGAGGACATCCGATCCCTCAGGGAGGTCCGAGAGACTGCTTTCCCTCGGGTGATTCCGTTGTGGTCCACCCAGAAGAACCTGGTGAACTCGATCTCCTGTTGCTCCACGGCCGCGAGAATTCGCGCCCATTCATCGGTAACAGCTGAATCGTGCGAATCCTGCTGGACGTCGGCCATCGTGCCTTCCGATCTCTTCAGCCTGCACGCTGATTCTCGGCTGCCAGGCCCCGGGAACCTCAGACCCAGGTGACACCGGCGGAGAGCTCGTCGTCGTAAAACCCGAAGAAGAAGCCCATGGTGACGCGGTCGCTTCCGGTGACTTCCTCGATCGAGTGGTAGAAGGTCGGGTTGAGCAGGTATACGTCGCCGACCTGCGGCTTGAAGTCCTGGCGTGGTACATCGGCCACCACGGCCTCGTCGTACCCGAAACCGTCGATGATCTTGTATCGCTCGTCCGCGGATTCCCAGGCCTTCTGGTACGCGCGCAGTTCTCCGCCCTCGTCGCATTCCTGTATGCAGACCACACAGCTCAGTTGGTGGCGCAGGCGCGATACGACAAGGCCCTTGCCAGCCGCGTCGCGCATGATGTTGTCGTTGTGCAGTGGGGTTCGAATTCCATGGGAATATATCCGCACATTCGACTCCGCATACCTCTGGCCGTCCGGTTCGACCGCCGGCTCGAAGCTGGTGAGGTCGAAGGCCTCACGCAATGCGTCGCGGGTGCGCCGCGCGAGATCGAAGGAGACCGTTGCTGTGAGTTTCTCGGCCTCCCGTGCCTCATGGAAGTAGTCGTCCATCCGTCCGATGTTCTTGGCCAGATAGGGGCCGATCGTGGTCAGAGTGCTGTTGGCGTAGTGAGTGGTGACAGCTCGTTCGAACAACGGGCTGATGCGCCGCCTGTTAGCAGAAAAGTCCGCTTCGGGGAGCAGGTGCCTGATGACGACCACGGAGCAGGTTCCGTCCACGAGCGCGCGAAGGAGGTCCTTTCCCGCCTTCTCGGTGCCGTGGTCCAGGGCAGCCATCTTCCATTCAGTATTCATAGTTCTTCACCACCGTTCGAATCGTTGATGGGGATATCCAGTACTGTCTCGGCGGGCAGGAGCCCCCACTGTTCCGTCGGCGCGAGCACCGGGATCCTGTCCGACGCGATGATGGTGCAGCCTCCGACGGTCACCTTGAAAAGGGTGAAGAAGAGTGGGGTCGGGGTGTCCGGCGGGCTCCAATGCACTACGTGGGCGCGGCCAGGCCGAACCGCTATGGCGTTTCCGGATGTTGTCTGCCCGGCCGGGATGTCCCGGAGCGCCGTGAGCGTCTTCTTCTCGTCCAGGAACGTGGCTCCATGGGGAATGATGTACTCGAAGTACTCAGCAGTATCGAAGACCGACTCTTCCATTCCGAGCATCTTGTGCACCGTGGGCATATAGCCGTTGTGCATGAAATACCAGTCGTCTTCGGATCGTTGCAAAGGGTGTGTGAACCTGTACCCCCTGTCCTTCTCCAGTGTCGCGTTGCGGACATGAACAGCGAGGAAGTCCGTTCGAATGTCCTCGATCCCGGATTCATGCGCGCTCTCGGCAATCGGGCGCGTGTCCCGATGTACGGCGATTCCCGCGGGGACTTGTGGGTCGCTCCATACTGCTCCCCACCCATGCTGATGCCGAAGGGTCGGGTTGTCGTGATCGGCCGACTCTCCCTTGCTCATGGCGATTGCCGCACCCAGAACTTCCTTCGCCGATACGTCGCCGTACGCCACCATCATTCGGCACATGACCGACTCTCCTTACTGCTCGCCGCAACAGGTCGTACGGGTCCGCGCCCCAAGAGCGGCAGCATGAGTGCCGTGATGCCGACGAAGGTCAACGCCGCCAGGGTCAGCCAGTAGGTGCGACCGTCTCCTCGCTGATGGAGCAGGAGATAAAGACTTCCGCCGCACAGCATTCCCAGGGCCTCTCCGACCGACCAACAGATCTGTCGGAGATTAAAGGCCTCAAGTCGGGAATCCACAGGCAGCGCCGCAAATGCAGTGTTTATCATCGGGTGGAACACCATCTCGGCGAAAGAGTAAAAGACCACGGCGAGTACGGCGCCGGCCAGGAGCGGGAGATTCACGCCGAGCAGCAGGAATCCCGCTCCGAAGACGAGAGCCGACACCGCGAGCAAGGAGACGGGGCGGACCCCGCGCTTCATGGCCGCCGTGACGGCGACGGTGACCAGGCCCTGGAACACCACGATCCCGACCGCGGGTGCTGCCATCAACGCCGCGCGCAATCCAGCGGCCGAGTCCTCGAACTCGAAGGCGACGAACAGAGCGAAGGCTGACGGAAACTGGGCGAAGAGGAAGGTCGCTGTGGCACTCACGACCACCAGGCGAGACATCGCCCGATCACGGAGCACCTGCCTCAGCATGGCGAGACTCACCGGCCACGCGGTCGGCGTCGGTGTCGGAGCCGGCAGTCGGGGAGCCCCGACCGCCAGCGCCGCTGCTGCGCACACGTAACAGAGGGAGACCGTGGCCAACAACCACCGGGCGTCCGTGCCCAGGTAGAGCAGACCCGCCAGAAAGGGTCCGACAGCCGCAGCGAAGTTGATGACGATCATGAGCAGCGAATAGAACTTGTGCCGGCCGATGTCATCGGTGATCACGTCCGCGACCAGCACCCGGCCGAGCACGGAATGGCTGCTCGCGCCGACTCCCGCAGCCACCAGGAGGACCATGAGCACGGTCGGAGTATGGAAGTAGGGCAGCAACCCGAAGCCAGTCGCCGTCAGGAGGGCGCTGCACACCAGAGCCGGAACGTAGGGCAGCCTGGACAGCCAGCGCATGATCACCAGTGCCGAAAGGCCGGCCGACGCCGTGTAGGCGAACAGGCCGAGTCCGACCACTTTCGGGCTGGCTCCCGGTAACTGCCTAGTGATCAGAAGAGCAAGCACCGGGGTCAGAGTATAAAGGCCGAGGGAGACGAACAGGTGGTAGAGGGAAAGGACTCTCTTCAGCGCGGCCGGACCCCGCACATCAGCGAGGCTCCCGTTCTCTTCGAAATTCACCGATCGCGCTGCCTCACACGTGGTTGCAGCTCCGTCTGGTGGCGTATGACCTTCGCGAAGGCTGCGGCGATGTCCTCCATGTCCCGGTCGTCACCGAGGAGCGCAGAGTGATGGAACGTCACGAAACGGCTGACCACCCCCTCGCACCTCGGCAGGTGGAGACTCTCCGGGGCGATCCTCTTCCAGTGTTCCTTGCTCGTCTCGAACCTCGACCGCGAGTGCGGCCGGTAGAGGCGGCTTCGGTACACCGGTGAATAGACCGGGTCGACGGGCAGGCTCAACTCCGCACTGAGTGCCGCTGCAATCACCCCGACGTCGGTGTCGTGGAACTCCGACGGTGGGAGTTCCACGGCGAACTTGAAGTAGGTTCTGCTGGTGGTTCCGGGTGTCGTCCGCTGCGGCAGACACCCGAGGTCGACCAGCAGCGTCTCGAGGAGCGCCGCCCTGCGCGCGCGGATCCTGTTCTGCTCGTCGAGCAGAGAGAGCTGCTCAAGGAGCAGGGCGGCCTGAAATTCCGAGAGTGCGCGGTTGCTCCCCATCAGCTCGCCGATCTCCTCGAGCTCCATGCGGCCGCGCGCCGGTGGCTTCGCCGGATATCCTCGACCATCGGCGCGCAACTGCTCCATGCTCCGCGCGAGTTCGGCGTCGTCAGTGATCACTGCCCCGCCCTCGCCGCCGGCGAGCACCTTCATCTGGTGCATGCTGAAGACACCGACGTCGCCGACCGTTCCGGCTCGTTCGCCTTTGAACGTCGCACCGTGCGCCTGAGCCGCGTCCTCGATCAGACGCAGGCCGCGCCGGTTCGCCAGCGCCCTCAGCGCGGTGAGGTCGGCCAGGGCGGAGTAGAGGTGGACGACCACGATTGCACGGGTCGCCGGTGTGATGGCGGCCTCCACTGCCTCCGGCGACATGCACAGGGTGCGTGGGTCGATGTCGACGAAGACCGGGATCGCGTTGACCCCAAGGACGGTGGAGGCCGATGCCACCCAGGAGACCGCGGGCACGATGACCTCGTCTCCCGCTCCGACCCCGCAGGCCTCCAGCGCGATCATCAGGCCGGCCGTGCCGCTGGCAGTCGGCACGCAGTGTGCCGCGGCGTTGAACTCGGCGAAGGCACGGGCGAACCTGCGCTCGCGGGTGTCCTCGCCGCGGTAGGGACCGCTGATGGACCAGCGCCCCGCGCGCAGCACTTCGCGCAGTGCCGCTTCCGCGCCGGGTGCGGGCAGGGGCCAGGTCGGCCAGGGCCGCGTGCGTATCGGTGCGGCGTCGTGCACAGCCAGTCGACTGGTCATTCCGCTCCTCTTGTCGATGGTCGCCTGTCGGTGATCGCCGGATTCAGAGCAAGCCACGAATGGAGCCGCCGTCGACTCCCCAAATGCTCCCGGTGACGTACGACGACGCAGCGGAGGCGAGGAATGTGATGACGTTGGCGACCTCGTCAGGTCTCCCCATGCGTCCCAGAGGGAGCTGCCGCTTACTCATCTCGTGCTCCACCGCCGCCTTGGCGTCGCGTTCGTGCACGTCTCCCAGCGTTTCCGCAAAGCCTCCGGGGCGGGTCCACAGCGGTGTCCAGATCGGTCCCGGCGCGACCGCGTTGACGCGTATCGCGGGGCCCTCCGCGAGTGCCAGGCTCTTCGTGAGGCTGAGCAGGGCGACCTTCGACACCTGATAGTCGGCCGGCCCTGCCTCCGGCTGTCGAGCCATGTCAGAGGCGTTGTTGATGATGCTCCCCATGCCTCGTGCACGCATCCTCGGCAGCACGAGACGAACGGTGCGGACCGCGCTCATGAAGTTGGTCTCGAAGGTGGCCAGCCATTCCGCGTCGGAGATTTCGTCGAAGTTCCTCGCCTTGCACTGCCCGACGTTGTTCACCAGTACATCCACGGCTCCGTCGAAATACGCGAGGGCCGCTGTGACCGCATCGCTCACGCCCTCGGCACCGGAGAGGTCGGCAGTCACCCCCTTCACCTCGGCACCCGGCTCCTCCCTCAGCTCTTTGACGAGCCGCTCCAGTTCGCCGGTGTCCCGATCGATCAGTCCGAGCCGCGCTCCCTCGGCTGCCAGGACCCGTGCCGTCTGGGCTCCGATGCCGCTCGCGGCACCTGTGATCAATGCGACGCGCCCGTCCAGCCCGAGCCTCACCGGGCCCGCACCTCGACGCCGATGATCTGGAGAGGGCCGTCCCCGGCGTTGCGCACGGTCCGGGAAGAGCCCGGTGGCACCGCCACTGACAGGCCTCGGCGGCCGTGGTGGGCCTGGCCGTCCACCGTGACGTCGGCCGATCCGGACAGCACGTGCAGGACCTCGGTGTTAGCGTCGTGCGTGGACTCTTCCGTCTGCTTCTCGGGCGGCAGTTCCGTGAGAGTGAATCGGCGCCAGTCACCGGTGAAATGCGGGGTCAGGTCGACCTCCGCTCGACGCCGGTCCTGTCGTTCGTCCAGCAGGTCAGGCACCTGGACGCGCATCGGTGCGACGGCTTCCCCTTCGCCGGGGAAGACCTCGACGACGAAGAAGTGCATGTCCTCGTCCGAGCGATTGGCGATGGAGTGCGCGGACCCGATCGGCGTGGTGATCAGGTCGCCGGGAGCGCAGTCGAGCTCCACATCGTCCATGGTGACCACGGCATGCCCGGAGACGATGTAGTAGATCTCCTCCGTACGCAGGTGCACGTGTTCGCCGACCGAGGCACCCGGCTCAATGACGACGTACTCGACACAGTTCCACTCGCCTTCGAGGTGCATGCCGTTCATCAGCATCTTCCACCGGCACACCCCCTCGCCACCGACCTGTTGTCGGGTCTCCGCCGTGCCCGAGACGTCGTTGACGATGGGGCCGAAAGGGCGGCGCTCGCCTCGCACTATGGTTGCCATCAGGCCACCACCGCGGCCGGGTCGGCGGCGAACACGGACTGGATCGCGGAGCGGATCACGTCTTCGTCCACCTGTGTCATCAGGCTCTCACCGGTGCGGTGCGGGCGTCCCAATGCGTCAAGCAGGACCATGTCGCATTTGCCTTCGGTGTGGGGGAGGTAGCCCCGCTTGTTGTCCAGCCGCACCGCGTCCATGACCGCATCGAGGTCGAGGCCATCGGGCATCACGACGGGTGCGCCGTTGAGTTCGAGCAGCCGACGGTGGGCAGCCTCGTCGGCCCGGTCGAGTTGGCCCAGGTCGACGGAGACCCTTGCCGCGACCAACAGCCCAAGACCGATGGCGAACCCGTGTGGGACACGTCCCTGGCTGACCAGCTCGATCGCATGGCCGACCGTGTGCCCGTACTCCAGGACCAGGGCCTCGTGCTTCTCCGTCGAG
The DNA here is from genome assembly GCF_001418325.1 of Streptomyces atriruber. Lineage (GTDB taxonomy): Bacteria > Actinomycetota > Actinomycetes > Streptomycetales > Streptomycetaceae > Streptomyces > Streptomyces atriruber. The sequence continues at coordinate 67,794 of NZ_LIPN01000028.1, forward strand.
TCATGGCGCATGACGTGGCACTTGGCCGCGACGCACAGCTCGATCAGCTCGGTGAGTTCCGCCTTGGAGTAACGCGCGTCGGGACGGAGTCGACCGGCCAGTTCGTCGTAGCGTTCGGGGACGATACCCAGGACGTTCTTGATGGTCTCGCACAGTGCGGACCTGATCGACGCGGCCGGGAGCGAGTCCAGGAAGTCCAACTGGTTCCACACCAGGGCCGGTGGATGAAATGTTCCCAAGTGGTTCTTGCCGTAACGCGAGTTGACCGCCTGTTTGAGCGAGAGCACTGAGTCGGACATGGCGAGAAGCGTGGTGGGAAGGTGCACGAGGCGAACCCCCCGGTACAGCAGTGCCGCGAGAAGCCCGGCGACGTTCCCCGCCAGCCCTCCACCAAGGGCTATGACCACGGAGCGACGAGTTGCGCCCGCGGTGATGGCCCGCTCGGCCAACGCGTCGATGGTCGCCAGGTTCTTTGCCGACTCGTTCGTGACCACCGGAAGCGGCACGACAGGGGCAACGTCACCGATGCAGGTGGCCACCTCGCGCACGGCGGGTTGGGCCAGGCCGCCGTCCGCCACGACCAAGAACCTGTCTGCCTCCAGAGCGACCAGTTTCCTCGCCAGATCCCGCCACGCGTCCGGTCCGCTGTGTATGCAGAAGCGATAACTGACCTCATCGAAAGTGAGCTCTCGCTCCAGTGCGCGAAATTCAAGTGACAAGGGAAATTCCTCTCCTTGCAGCATCACTGCTCAGGGCGTTGCGCGAGGAGTCCGTCCGATACCCCGCGTATCACTGACCGTTCAGAGAGTGTGAGTTTCAACTCCTGGTTGACTGCCGGGTGCTGACGCTAACTCAACTACCCGAAGTGGGTCAACTGTGAGTTGAGTGTCGAGTCGTCGAGGTTCGCCCGAACATTGGCATCGCGGGCGCCGTAGTCGGCGCGCGACCAGCGGGAAGGGCTCGTCTGGAGTCAACTGCTAGTTGATGGAGGCGCGAGCGTGCGAGCTCCGACTTCCTCGCAGCTGATGCCACTCGGCGGTGGCGGGGTATCATCTCACCGGTGTAGTAGCTGCTGAAGCGCATCCGGAGTTGTGAATGACCAGCCCTGAGGGCCCGCTGATCCTCGCAGAGAGGCTTAACTCCCTCTTCCGCAAGAGCCGCCCCGAGGGTCGGCAATGGACCAACGACGAGGTCGCCGCCAAGATCAGGGAGACTCGTCCGGGCGTCCGGGTCAGCGGCGCCTATCTGTCGGCCTTGCGTACGGGCAAGCGGACCAGCCCGTCATCGGAACTGCTCACAGCTCTGGCGAACTTCTTCGGGGTGTCTGCGGCCTATTTCTTCGACTCCCAGTACAGCGATCGGGTCGATACCCAGCTCGCCGTGCTCGAGCAGCTACAGCAGACGGAAGTCAAGGGGATAGCCATGCGGGCTGCCGGCCTCTCGGCGGACTCGCTGCAGACCGTCAAGGCAGTACTCGACGAAATTCGACGGCTCCAGGGGCTTCCCGCTGTGGAGGACTAGGAACAGCGCGGAGCCCGGCGGCGCATGCCTCGGTGATGATCGAATGCCCGCCAAGGTCCGCCGCCTGACGTCTTTCTCCAGGTCTGCTGACGACATCCGCCTCAGATCTGTCCAGATCTCCAGGGCCACCGGACTAGAGCCTGTCCGGCGGATCATGTGACGTCTCGCGCTATGGCGCGTTGGCATGTTCATGGGGTGGGGAGATCTCACGAACGAGGAATGGGCCCGGCTGAAGCCGCATCTGCCCAAGTCCGGTCAACGCGGAGGGCGTTGGGCAAGCCACCGCAGGATCATCAACGGGGTCCTGTACCGGAACCGGACTGGGGTGCCGTGGCGGGATCTGCCTGCGAGGTTCGGCAAGTGGAAGACCGTGTACGAGCGGCACAGACGCTGGTCTGCGGACGGCACGTGGGACAAGATCTATGCGGCCGTCCTGGCTGACGCGGATACCCAGGGCCGCATCGACTGGTCCATGGTGAGCGTGGACTCCACCACCTGCCGGGCCCACCAGCACGCCGCCGGAGCACGTAAGAAACCACCGCGGGTGCCGGGAAAAGACGCACGCCCCGGCAGCACCGCCCCGACGAGGCAGTCGGACGCTCCCGGGGCGGCCTCACTTGCAAGATTCACCTCGCCGGAGAAGGTGGACGCCGCCCCCTGGCCTTGCTGATCACCCCAGGCCAGTGGGGCGACGCCCCGCAGCTCATCCCCGTTATGGAACGCATCCGCGTCGGTCGGCTCAGCGGCGGGCGCCCTCGCACCCGGCCTGACCACCTCGGCGGCGACAAGGCCTATTCCTCACGGCGTAACCGCCGATACCTGCGCAGACGGCAGATCAAGCACACCATCCCCGAACCGAAGAACCAGCGGGCCAACCGCCGACGCCGCGGCAGCAAGGGCGGACGGCCCGCCGGCTTCGACAAGAGGATCTACAAGCGCAGAAACGAAGTCGAGCGCACGTTCAACGCCCTCAAGAACTTCCGGGCCGTTGCCACGAGGTTCGACAAGCGTGTCTACGTCTTCCAGGGCACCGTGACCGTCGCAGCGATCCGGCTCTGGCTCCGGGGGTAGATCCATTATCCCGGTGCGGCGAGGCGCCTGTCACCGTTCTCCGGAATGATCTTTACACCCGATTTGCACCCTTAGGCTTGCGGGCGGATGCAAAGCACGTACCTGACCTGGGAGTTGAGAGTGGCGCACGACGTTGCCGCACTGACAGCGGAACTCACGGACATGGCTGCGGCCGATCACCAGTTGGCAGTTCGCGCGAACAGCGACGACCCCGCCGAGCAGCTGGCCTGGCGGCGACTGACCGCCCGGCACGGTGACCGGCTGGGCGAGATCATGGACGAGTACGGCTGGCCGACGGCGAAACTGGTCAGCGAGGAGGCCGCACGCGCGGCATGGCTCATCGCTCAGCACGCCGACCGGCAGCTCGACGTTCAGCGGCGCGCCCTCCAGCTGATGCAGCAGGCGGTGTCGGCAGGCTTGGCCAGCCCACGCGAGCTGGCCTTCCTGCGCGACCGCACGCTGGTCAATGAGGGGCGCAAGCAGGTCTACGGAACTCAGATCGCCGGCGTGAAGGACGGGTCGCCGGTCCCGTGGCCCTGTGAAGAGCCCGAGCGCATGGACGAACTCCGTGCGGAAGTCGGCATCGAGCCCTTCGACGAGTACGTCGCCCAGTTCTCCACGGCTTGACGCCCCCTCCCCGGCCGCGTCCGGTGGATCACTGCCTGGGCTCACCTGCCGCAGGCAATGATCCGCCGGACAGGCCCTGTGCGCCGACCTCTCACGACACCCTGCTGGACATGAGCTCGAACCAGCGGCCTCATCTGTCCCCCCGTCCGGAGCCGTCGCGCGAGGGAGGGCACCCGTGCTCCGAGGTCTGAGTCTTCTCCCGAGTCCCCCTCAGTGCCCGAGGCGGGCCAGGGCTTGTGCCGGGTAGCGCTCTCCAGCCACCGCACCTTCGGGCACCGCATGGCGCAGCAGATCACGCTGTTCGGCGCTCAGGACGATTTCGGCGGCCGAGGTGTTCTCAGCCAGGTATCGCCGACGTTTGGTCCCGGGGATGGGCACGATGTCGTCGCCCTGAGCGAGTAGCCAGGCAAGCGCCGCTTGTGTAGGGGTACAGCCGATGTCGCCGGCTACGCGCCGGATGGCGTCCACGAGTGTCAGATTGTGCTGGAGGTTCTCTTCGGAGAAACGCGGCCAGCGCCTGCGATTGTCGTGCTCGGCCAGGTCCGCGTGAGACAAGACGCTACCTGTGAGCATGGCCCTGCCGAGCGGTGAGTACGCCACGACCGCGATGCCGAGTTCACGACAAGTGCTGAGCATGTTGCCCTCGACCACGTCACGGGTGAAGAGCGAGTACTCGAGCTGCACGGCGCTGATGGGGTGCACGGCATGGGCCCTGCGTAGGGTATCGGGGCTGACCTCGCTGAGGCCGAGATGGCGTACCGTTCCCTCCTGCACCAGCTCAGCCATGGCGCCCACGGTCTCCTCGATGGGCACCGTCGGGTCGCGGCGGTGCGCGGAGAAGAGGTCAATGTGGTCGACGCCGAGGCGTCCCAGCGATGCGTGGCAGGCGGACCGCACATACGTCGCCGAGGTATCGATCTCGTCCACCCGACCGGTGGCGGCGTTGTGGCGAAGTCCGAATTTGGTGGAGAGCACCACGCGGTCGCGGTGCCCGGGGTGCTCGCGCAACCAGCGGCCCAGGAGCTCTTCGTTGGCGCCGCGGCCATAGGCATCCGCCGTGTCGAGGAGTGAGACTCCGAGCTCGATGGCGAGGTCGAGAGTACGGAACGACTCGTTGTCATCGGGCACTCCATAGGCGACCGACATTCCCATGCAGCCGAGCCCGATGGGTGCCACTGCAGGGCCCGTGCTTCCCAGTTTCCGGGTCTTCACTTCCGCGCCTCTCACGTCGGTGTCTGCGCGTACGCCTGCGCAACGCTGAGCAGCCACGACACTTCGTCTGAGTATCTGATGGTCTGGTAAGGCTTGATGTCCACGGGCTCGATGTTCGCAGGCGCAGCGTCCACGAACTCATCGCTCCTCATGCAGTGCGCCTCCTTCGCCTTGAGCGCGTCACTGATCGCCGCCGCTAGAACGATGGCGTTCCGCTCGCCCCTGGAAAGCCCCTTGCTGATGGTCGCGGCAGTGGTCTCGTCGTCGGACCCCAGGTCCAGGTAGGGCTGCAGGGCGAGCAGGCCATCCTGAATCTCGATGACCTGCCGGTAAAGGCGGTAGTCGATGTCCCGTGGAAACAATCGACTCATCTTGGTGGTCAACTCGGGCTCCAAGGCGATGGTCGGATTCGCTTTGCACAGGGCGAGCCACAGGGGGTGCAATCTTCTGTATGACGTGAAGTTCCGCATCCGCCGCCGCCAGGCGGAGAGATGGGGACCCCACGAGGGGATGGTGAGCCCGACTGCGAAGAACGAGATGCCGACGGCGTTGGTCAAGGGAGTCAGCAGCTCCCAGTCGAGCGGTTCCAGGCCCAGAGGTACCGCGACCCCGGCTGCTGCCCGGTTGAGGCAGTAGACGAGGTAGGTGCCCGCACCGATGCAGGTGGCTTGGAGTCCTCTCTTTAGCCAGACCCGCCCCGCCATCGTCGCGTAACGTCTGCACATGCGTATGACCTCGACCATGCCAGCCCCGAATGCTCCGACGTAGCACAGCAAATAGGCGGTCACGAGCGGACGGTTCGCATTCTGGAGCAGGTAGTTCGGCGAGCGCTCACCGTTCTCCGGGCCCGCTGCTGCCCACAGGGCGATCATGATCGTTGCACAGCAGAGGGCGACCAAGAGGCGACTCCGCGCCCGGTGCCAGGCCTCGCCGGACGGATAGATCCAGTAGGCGATGGTGACCAAGATCGCTGCGCTTGAGGCTACACCTCCAAAAAGATGGATGCCGAGAGCGCCCAGATTGGGTACGCCGGTGACTCTGTCGACTGCCGCCGAGGCGGCGGGCGTGGAGAGGGTGAAGGAGGCGGCTTTGCAGACGAAGGCGATGAGCAAAGCCACCAAGGCGGGATCCCGCCGATTCTTCGGTAGATAGCGCAGCTTGTAGCAGAAGGCACTGAGGCAGATCAGGACGCAGACCGGAAAGATGACGCCTTTGATGTGCAGCACGAGTCCCCCTGGGAGGCAGCGACTGGCGAATGTGCTTGTGCGGGGGCGGGGCTCAGTCGGGCGGCTTGAGGGAGCGGTCGATACGGGCAACAGCCTCCGCGTGGAGGGCCGGTACAGGCCAGACTGGGTCTGACGGGGGGCGGGTGACGCGCTCAAGGATCAGTGAGGCAACCGTTTCCGCGGCCTGCTCCTCTTCGTTCGAGTAACTGGTGCGGCCTAGGTCGTGTCTTCAATGT
>NZ_LIPN01000280.1 GCF_001418325.1 Streptomyces atriruber
GCGGGCGGCGGCGGAGGCGCGGCGGACCTTGCGCTCCAGGTCCTCCTTGGTGCCCTCGCCGCCGAGGGCCAGGGCGGCGGACTCGGTCTGGCGGAGCCTGCGGACGGCCCGCTGGTGGGTGAGGGTGGCGATCCAGGAGCGCAGGGGGCCCTGCCGCGGGTCGTACGCGTCGGGGTTCTCCCAGACGTGGCTGAAGACCTCGCGGGTGATGCGGTCGGCGGCGCTCTCGTCGCCCAGGACGCGGTGGGCGAGGCCGTGCACGAGCGAGGCGAAGCGGTCGTACAGCTCTCCCAGCGCGGCGGCCTCCCCGTGCGCGAGCCGCTGCTGCATGCGGCGGTCCCAGCGCCGCGGCGCGTCCTTCGGCATGCGGCCCCCTCGTGCGCTTGCCTGGTCCTGCTTCTGCCCGTGCTGCCTACTCGAACGGTACTTCGGGTTTCCTCCCTCCCTCGAATGTAGTCGGCGGCGCTGACAGCGGACTCCCGTTTGGGGCAAAGCCCGCCCCTTGCCGGAGGGCGGATGATATTGACGGTGGCCTGCTGGTGTTTCATGGGATACAGGTGGGGCAGCCGAAGCAGAACGAAACGTAAGGACTGCTTCCGGATCACTCCGCAGGCGCGGAGCAGGCAACGGCGAGCGAGAGGCGTGACGCGTGACGCTCAAGGTGACCGTGGGCGAGCAGGAGGGCTGGGCCGTCCTGTGCGTGTCCGGCGAGATGGACCTGGTGACCTCGCCCGTGCTGCGCCAGCGCGTGCACGAGGCCGTCGCCGACGGCCGTCGGCGTATCGTCCTCGACCTCTCCGAAGTGCTGTTCTGCGACTCCAGCGGCGTCGGCGTGCTGATCGCCACGCGCCGCCTGATCCGCTCCTTCCAGGGCCGGCTGCGGCTGATACTCCCCGCCAAGGGCGCCGAGGACGGCTCGCACGTGAACCGTGTCTTCGCGGCGCTCGGCGTGCGCCGCCTCTTCGAGGTCTTCCCCGACGTGCCGGCGGCGCTGGACGACGGGGCGACCCCGCTCTCCGCCTAGGGCCGGACGGGCCCTAGCCCGCCGGGCTCTGGCCGACGTGGCGCTTGGCCGCGGCCACGAAGGAGTTGATGGCCTCGCGCGAGACGCGGCGCCGTTCGGCGAGCGCGTCGCGGTCGGCCGCCCTGTGCACGTCGGCGACGTGGTCGAGGGTGTCCCGCGCGAGCCGCACCAGCTCCTCGTCGTTCGAGAGCAACTGCACGCGGAACAGCGCCTCCTGCGCCTCGGACCGCATCTCGTACGAACGGAAGCGCGACTCCTCGCTCTCCTCGTGCCGGTTCTCCGCCCGGCTGAACCAGCGGTCGACCAGTATCCGCCGGTAGTTGACCAGTGCCCCGGCATACGCGATGTACGCGTCGATCCGTTCCTGCCGCAGCTTCTCCCCGCGCGTGAACCGCTCCGTGCGCTCGGTCGCCCTCCGCTGGAAGGAGTGGGTGAGCCCCGCACCCAGGAGGGTTCCCAGCACCGCTATGACACTCGCCGCAACTGCTTCCACACAGCACAGTGGAGCACATCACACCTGTGGAACACCCTTGTCCCGGAATTCCCGCGGTCTTGACACAAGCGCCGCTTTCCCGCCGCCGGGAGGCCATCACCACGTACGCTCGCAGCTGGGGAAACACCCCCTGGAGCAAGCACCCAACCGCGGAAGTGAGGCGGCCCGAAGATCATGGACAGTGCCGAGTACGAGCGTAGGATCGCGGCCCGGTTCGCCACCTTCGACCAGGACGGCAACGGCTACATCTCCCGTGAGGACTTCAGCACGGCGGCGGCCGCCCTGTGCGCTGAGTTCGATGCCACGGCGCGGTCCGAGAAGGGGCAGGCCCTCTACATCGGAGCCGAGGCGTTCTGGCAGGGCATGGCGGGGATCGCGGACCGGGACGGGGACCAGCGGATCACCCGCGACGAGTTCGTGGGCGGCGCGGTGAAGCGGCTGCGGGACAACCCCGAGCGGTTCGCCGAGATCGCGCGGCCGTTCCTGCACGCGGTGATCGGCGTCGCCGGCGCCGACGGCACGGTGACCCCGGACCGGGCCGGGCGCGCGCTCAAGGCGCTCGGCGTGCCCGAGGACATCGCGACAGGAGTGTCCGCCGCGCTGGACGCGGACGGCGACGGCCGCGTCTCCGAGCAGGAGATCGTGACGGCCTTCGCGCAGTACTTCACCGTTCCCGAGTAGCGGCGCACGGTCCCCGGGCGCGGCGGGTCAGCTTCCGGAGAAGCGCTCCCGCAGCTTGTACTTGAGGACCTTGCGCAGTGTCTCGTTGCGGGGAAGCGCCTCGACCAGCTCCAGTTGCTCCGGCAGCTTGTAGGTGGCGAGGCCTTCCCCGCGCAGGTACGAGGTGACCGTCTCCAGCGTCAAGCCGCCGGTGCCCGCGCGTTGTTCGACGACCGCGCAGACGCGTTCGCCGCGCTCGGGGTCGGGCAGCCCGACGACCGCCGCCTCGCCCACGGCCGGATGCTGGTGGAGCAGATCCTCGATCTCCTTGGCGGAGATGTTCTCGCCCTTGCGGATGATGATGTCCTTCGCGCGCCCGGTGAGGACCAGATGGCCGGTCTTCCTGAGGTGGCCGAGGTCCCCGGTGACGAGGAACCCGTCGGCGTCGAAGGCCTCCGCGCTCTGTGCCGGGTCCAGATAGCCCTGGCAGACGGCCTCCCCGCGCAGCCGCACCTCGCCGTCCGTCTCGGGCGGCAGCTCCTTGCCCTCCGCGTCCGTGATGCGGATCCGCATGCCCTCCGGAGGCAGGCCCTCGGTCGTCGCGAGGTTCTCCGCGGTGTCGTCCGGGGCGCCCATGGTGATCATCGGCACCTCGGTCATGCCGTATCCATGGGTGAGCTGGCAGCCCATCTCGCGCACCACCGCGTGGTAGACCTCCGGCGGCTTGGGCGCCCCGCCGCCCGCGAGGAGGCGCAGGGTCGGGATGACCTTCTGCCCCTCGGGCAGTTGGCGCTGCTCGGTGAGGAACATCGAGTAGAAGGCCGTCGAGCCGCCCGCCACGGTCACGCCGTGCCGACGGTAGCCGTCCAGCGAGGCGGGCAGCGCGAAGTGCTCGAACATGACCGCGGGGAAGCCGTAGAGCAGCAGCATCACGGTGTAGTCGGGCCCGGCGATGTGGGCGAAGGGGAACGCCATCGAGCCGACGTCCGACTCCGTCAGGTGCAGGGCGTGGGCCAGGCACGAGCCGCCCGCGATCAGCGAACGGTCGGTGTGCAGGACGCCCTTGGGGTCGGAGGTGGTGCCCGAGGTCCAGTAGATCCACCGCACCGCCGTGCCGTCGGCGGGCGGCGGGGGCAGTACGGCGGGGTCGGCCTCGGGCAGCGACGCGTACGCCTCCAAGACCTCGAATCCGGCTCCGGTCTCGGCCGCGCGTCGCGCACTGAGCCGGTGCGCCATATCCGTGTGGTCGAAGCCGCGCCAGACGCCCGGCACGGCGAAGAACTCCGCCTCGGACTCCCGCAGCGCGAAGCCGACTTCGCGGTCGCGGTGGAAGGGGATCAACGGCGACTGGACGGCTCCTATGCGGGCGAGCGCGAAGGAGAGCAGCGCCGTCTCGATGCGGGTGGGCAGCTGCCAGGCGACGACCGTGCCGGGCCGCACCCCGCGCTCGTGGAGACCGGCGGCGACGCGCTCGGCGCGGTCCCGCAGCCGGCCGAAGGTGAGCGTGCGGTCGGCGGATGGCTCGGCGGCGGCCTGTACGAGGACGGGCCGGTCGGGGGTGAGGTCGGCGCGGCGCGCGATGAGTTCCCAGAGGGTGCGGGACTCGCCCAGTTCGTACGCGGTCTCGTTCACCGAGGTCCTCATGCGATCCCCTCCCGGCCCCACGACCCGAACTGACGGTCAGTCAGATCGTGCCGAGAGCGTAAGCCCCGGCGCCTTGTCGGTCCAGGGGTGCGGGGCTAGCCTGCCGCCTGACGGGTCATCAGATATGACGGTCGAGGCCGGAGGGGACGCACCGCATGGACCTCACGTACACCGACGAGGAGGAAGCCTTCCGGGCCGGGCTGCGCGACTGGCTCTCGGTCGTGCTGCCGAAGCTCCCCGCCAAGCCCTCGCCCCAGGACTGGCCGGGGCGGCGCGCCTACGACACCGCGTGGCAGCGCCTGCTGTACGACGCGGGCTACGGCGAGGTCCACTGGGACGCCTCACCGACGCAGCGCCTCATCTTCCTGGAGGAGACGGAAAAGGCGGGCGCCCCCTACGTAGGAGCCAACTTCGTGGGCCTGCTGCACGCGGGCCCGACCATCGCCTCCGAAGGCACGCGGGAGCAGCGGGAGCGGTGGCTGCCGCCCGTCCTGCGCGGCGACGAGGTGTGGTGCCAGGGGTTCAGCGAGCCCGACGCCGGGTCCGACCTCGCGTCGCTGCGCACGCGCGCGTGGCGGGACGGCGACCACTACGTGGTGAGCGGCTCCAAGATCTGGACCTCCCACGCGGAGGTCGCCGACTGGTGCGAGCTCCTGGTGCGTACGACACCGGTCGGCGAGACCGTGCCCAAGCACCGGGGCATCACCTGGCTCGCGATGCCGATGGACGCCCCCGGGATCACCGTGCGGCCGCTGCGCACCCTCGCGGGGTCCACGGAGTTCGCGGAGATGTTCCTGGACGAGGTGCGGGTCCCGGTCGCGAACCGGGTCGGCGAGGAGAACGACGGCTGGCGCGTGACGATGGTGACCCTGTCGTACGAGCGGGGCACCGCCTTCGTGGGCGAGGTGGTGGCCTGTCGGCGGGTCCTCGGCGAGCTGGCCCGCGAGGCCCGCGCGAACGGCCGCTGGGACGACCCGGCGCTGCGGCGCAGGCTCGGGCGGCTGAGCGCCGAGTTCTCGGCGCTGTGGCGGCTCACGCAGTGGAACGTGAGCGAGGCGCAACGCACGGGCGGCGTCCCCGGAGTGGGCGGTTCGGTCTTCAAGCTGCGCTACTCGCACGCGCGCCAGGAGCTGTACGACGCCGCCGCCGAGGTGCTCGGCGCGGGCTCCCTCGACCTCTCCCACGAGTGGACCCTCGACCGCCTCTCCTCGCTCTCGTACACGATCGCCGCGGGGACCTCGCAGATCCAGCAGAACATCGTGGCCGAGCGCATCCTCGGCCTCCCGAAGGGGCGGTGAGGGGTCCGGATGGATTTCCAACTCGACGAGGACCAGCAGGCCTTGAAGGCCGGTGTGCGGCAACTCCTGGAGGGCCGCTTCACGCTGCGTGACGCCACGGACCGCGTCGACCGGGCGCTGTGGCGCGAACTGGGGCAGGCGGGGTTCTTCTCGCTCGCGCTGCCCGAGGCGCAGGGCGGGGTCGGACTGGGGCTGCCCGAGGCCGTGTTGGTCTTCGAGGAGGCGGGGCGCGTGCTGCTGCCGGGGCCCGCCGTGGCCTCGTTCCTGGCGGCGGGGGTCGTCCCGGGCGCGGCGACGGGCGAGGCCGTGGTGACCGCCGTCGACGGCTCCCTGGTGCCGTGGCTGGAGGAGGCGGACGTGGTGCAGGGCGACGTGACCGGCGCGGTCCCCCTGCGGTCCGTGGACCCGCTCACCCCGCTGCACCGGGTGCCGGACGCGGGCAGCCTCGACCGGGGCGCTCTCCTCTACGCGGCGGAGCAGCTCGGCAGCGCCGCGCGCACCTGTGAGACGGCCGTCCAATACGCACGCCGACGCGAGCAGTTCGGACAGCCGATCGGCGCGTTCCAGGCGGTGAAGCACCTCTGCGCACAGATGCTCGTACGCTCCGAGCTCGCCCGCAGCGCCGTGTACGCGGCGGCCGTGACCGGGGACCGCCTCGACGCCTCGGCCGCCAAGCTGCTGGCCGACGACGCGGCCGTGCGCAATGCCCGGGACTGCCTGCAGGTGCACGGCGGCATGGGTTTCACCTGGGAGTCCGACGTGCATCTGCACCTCAAGCGGGCGTGGGTGCGGGCCGAGCTCGGGCGGTCGGCGCGGGCCGCGGAGGAGGAGCTCGCCGAGGCGCTCGTCGGGGCGCTCGACGGGGCGCCCGACGGGGCGTTCTGAAAAATTGGTCTGTCCGATATCGTGCGCTTTGTACCTTGTTTCGCGGCTCTCGCCCCATCCGGGTGGACGCTACTCAGCGTCGATATCGGGTTGTGTCCTATGCGTGACTCGTCACGGCACGGAGTCGGTGTCCGGCTCGGGTACCTTGTGTGAGATGCGAGTGGTTCTGAGGCCGAGCCATGCCGGTGTTGCCCATGTGGTGGCGCCGGGCCCGGCGATGCGTGCCGCTGGCAGCGCAGGGCGGGGCTCCGCCGCCGCCTGTTCGACCCCCCACGGTGCGCGTCGCACAGTATGCAGCACGCGTACTCCTTCGCGCTGGAATATGCCCGAAGCGCTTGTTGGGGTGACTGAACGTCAATCATGCTGTCTCCCAAGGGGATCACGTTCGGTGACCCTGTGGAGTCGCGAGGCGATGTGTCCGCCGGTTCGGATGGTGTGAGCGGTGCAGGTGCTTCAAGTTCAGCTGGAGGTCGGGGCCGACCCCGCAGAGGTGGGGCGGGCCAGGCGATGGGCTCGTTCCAGGCTCGCGGGCTCTGGAATAGAGGCCGATGAGCCGGTGGCCGAGACGCTGATCCTGCTGATCTCGGAACTCGTCACCAATGCCGTCGTGCACACGGGCTGTCCGGCCGTGCTGCGCATGCTGCTCCCCGGTGTCCCCGCCGACGCCCCGGGGCCGGGGACGGTCCGGGTCGAGGTGGTCGACCGCAGCGCCCGCCCGCCGGCGCAGCGGCACGCGGAGGGCGACGACACCAACGGCCGCGGCCTGGAGCTCGTCGACGGCCTCGCCGACCGCTGGGGCTGGCAGCCCGAGGGTGCGGGCAAGAGCATCTGGTGCGAGGTCGACCGGTGCGAGTCCGGCGTGGTGGCGGTGGAGTTCGAGGGCACGACGCACGACGGGAAGGCCTACGACGAGGCCTGCGCCCCGATCGCGCACGGCCCGGCCCATGGCCCGGCCCACGACTACTTGACGTACGGGCCGACGGCTTGCGATGCGACGCCTCACGGCGTGACGGCGTGCGACGGGGCGGCGTACGGCAGGGCGGCGTACGGCAGGGCCGCGTACGACAGGGTCGCGTATGACCGGGCGGCCCGTGATCGGGTGGCCTTTGGCGATGTGGACATCGCCTACGAGACGGTTTGAGTGTCATTGCCTGCGGGCGGGGCGCGGTGTGGTGTGGTGCGGCGGTGATCGTCTGCGAGGCGGTCTGGCTGTTCGTCTGCGGGATGCTCCGGCCGTACGGCGGCCTCTGAGCCCGTGTGCGCCGTCTCGTGCCGCGGTGCGCGCACCCGTGCGCGGGTGTGGCAAAAGGGGTGTACCTCGCTAATCCCCGACATGGTGTTGACGTGACGTGTCCGAATGATCACGCTTGTGTGCAGCGATTCGCCGCGAGGGGACGCCGAAGGCTCGGAATGACCGCAGGACCGAGTCCTTGGCGAAGTGTGGGTCGTGCTCGCGGCAGCACCCCCTTCGTGGCGGCACGGGGCGGGGTGGGTGCCGGACCGGATGGCGGCGTGCGCGGTGGCGCGCTCGGGGCGGAAGCCGACGCGCCGCCTTCCGCGTGGTGTCCGACGGCAGTCGCGCGGTCGTGGTGTCCGACGGCGGTCACAGCAAGGCGACCGGTGCCACCGGGGTGCCCGTCCCGCCGATGAAGGGTTCCGGCATCGCCGACAGCAGGAACGAGTGGCGGGAAACTTCTGCACAGGCTGTGGACAACTCCTCCAGATTCCAGTTCTGGCCCTGGATCATCCCCATCTCGACCAGATGGAGCGCGTGTACGGGCAGCCACAGGTTCTCGATCTCCGGCGGGAAGATCTCGAAGGTCAGGGTGTCGTTCGCGACCGCCGCGACGTCCCGTGCGTGGAACCACTCGGGCGTGCGCACCGAGAGGCCGGGCGACGGATAGCCGTACGCGTGCTTGTCGCCCGCCAGATAGACCTGGATCTGACCCGTGCGCACCAGCACGATGTCGCCCGCGCGCACCGTGACACGCCCGAACTCCGCTGCCTCGTCCAGGTCTTCGGGGGTGACCGCGTGGTCGCCCGGCAGCCGGTCGAGCCCCTTGGCGCGCGCCACGTCCAGGAGGACGCCGCGCGAGACGACGTGCCGGGCCTTGTCGATGCCGCTGAACCGCGCGCCCGCGTGGGCCGTGATGCTGTCCGCGGGGCGGCCGTTGTAGATCATTCCCGAGTGGGACACGTGCGTGAGGGCGTCCCAGTGGGTCGCCGTCTGCAGGCCCATCGTCACCGCGTCGTCGCTGGTGGCGATCGTGCCGGGGCCGAACAGCTCCTGGTTGATCTGCACCATGGTGTGCAGCGGGTTGATGCGGCCCGGGATCATCCCCGTCTGGACGCCGTCCTCCTTGAGGGGGAGCGCGAGGGGGATGCGGCGGCCGGAGCGGATCTCGGAGGCGGCGGCGCGTACGACCCCGTCGGTGACGAGGTTGAGGGTTCCTGTCTCGTCGTCCGCTCCCCAACGGCCCCAGTTCCGGACGCGTTTGGCCATGTCGTGGAATTCGGGAGGGAGGGGTGG
>NZ_LIPN01000281.1 GCF_001418325.1 Streptomyces atriruber
CCCCTACCTCTCCAGCAGCCGCTGCCCCACGTATTCGCCCTTCCCCGCCCCGCCCGGCACCGCGAAGAGGCCGCTCGCCTCGTGCCGGATGAACTCCGACAGGGCGTCCCCCCGGTCGAGCTTGCGCTGCACCGGGACGAAGCCGCGCATCGGGTCCGCCTGCCAGCAGACGAAGAGCAGCCCTGCGTCGGCCTCGCCCTTGCCGTCGAAGCCGTCGTGGTACGAGAACGGGCGGCGCAGCATCGCGGCGCCGCCGTTCTGGTCGGGACGGGTGATGCGGGCGTGCGCGTTGGCGGCGATGACGGCCTTGCCGTCCGGACCGGCCTTGTCGAGCTTCGGCTCGGTCGTCTCCGTGCCGCCGGTCAGCGGCGAGCCGTCGGACTTGTGCCGCCCGATCACCGCCTCCTGCGCCTTCGTGCCGAGCTCCTCCCAGTCGTCGAGGAGCATCCGGATGCGCCGCACGACGACATAGGAACCGCCCGCCATCCACGACGGGTCACCGTCGGCGGGCACGAAGATCCGCTCGTCGAAGTCCTTCTCCGACGGCTTCGGATTGTTCGTGCCGTCCACCTGTCCCATCAGGTTCCGGGTCGTCATCGGCCGCGCGGTGGCGCCCGGCGAGCGGTTGAAACCGTTCATCTGCCAGCGCAGCCGCGCGGTCCCGGCCGCCTCCTTCTGGATCGCGCGCAGTGCGTGGAAGGCGACCAGCGGATCGTTCGCGCCGATCTGCACCCACAGATCGCCGTTGCTGCGCGCCTTGTCCAGGTGGTCCGAGGAGAAGTCGGGCAGCGGGTCCAGAGCGGACGGCCGCTGCTTCTCCAGGCCCGTGCGGGAGAAGAAGGAAGCGCCGAACCCGAAGGTGACGGAGAGCGAGGACGGCCCCGCGTCCCGGGCGACCGCCGTGTCCCGGCCGTCGGCCGGTTCGCCCGCCATCAGCCGCTCGGCAGTCGCCGACCAGCGGCGCAGCAGAGCCGCCGCCTGCTTGCGGCCCGCGCCCGCCGCCAGGTCGAAGGCGATCAGATGGCCACGGGACTGGAGGGGCGTGGTGATGCCGGGCTGATGTTTCCCGTGAAACATCACCTGATCGGCGCCCAGGGAGGCCAGCTGCGCCGTCGACCCGGCGGAGTCCGCGGCAGCGTCCGAGGGCGCCGCCGCGTACCCGACCGCGCCGCCCGCCGCGCCGAGCGCCAGGCCCGTCGCGCCGGCGGTGCCGATCAGCCGCCGCCTGGAAATCCCGTTGTCCGCCATGGTGGTTGTTCCGTTCAGCCGATCTGCGCGTTCTTCTTCACGGTGATCTGGTCGATGTCGGAGGTCCGCACCGTCACCGCGATCTTCCACTTGCCTGCCATCGGGACCTGGACGCCGTTCGCGCTCCAGTGTCCGGTGGCGATGTGGTCCGGGGCGACGGGCAGCGGGCCGACGTCCTGGGACTCGTTGGTGAAGGAGACCTTCACTTCGGGCACGTCGAAAGCGCTGCCGTTGGGGCGCTTCACGTACAGGTGCAGGGTGTTGCTGCCGCTGCGGCCGGGGTCGAGGTCCAGCTGAACGGTGCCCTTGCCGTCCGTGCCGCCCGTGTCGAAGGGCACCTTGAGCTGGAGCGGGCCCGAGCGCTGCGCGGCCGCCGCGGACGTGGCCTTGGCGGCCTCCTCCTCGGTGCGGCCCGGCTCGGTGGTGGTGAGGAACGTCGTCACGCCCAGCAGGACGACGGCGATGCCGGCCTCGGCGAGCACCGAGCGGCGCAGGCCGGAGCGGTGCGGATCGGCGTCGCGGATGCGCTTCTCGCGGGCGGTGTCCATGGCGGCCTGCTGGCGCGCCAGCTGGGCGGAGCGCTCGGTGTCGTCGCCGTCCTTGTCCTTCCCGGCGGCCGGTACCGTGACCGGCTTCTTCTGGGGATTCTTCGACGTCTGCTTCGAGGCCTGCTTCGCGCGCTGTTCGACGACCACGGCGGCAGCGGACTCCGGCGCCACGCTCGCCTCGGTGGCGATCCGCCCCGTCCACCGCCGCGAGACGGAGGCGATCCCCACCAGGACGGCGACCAGCCCGATCTTGACGAGGAGCAGCTGCCCGTACGAGGTGCCGGTCAGCGCCGACCACGAGCCGACCTGCCGCCAGGCCTGGTAGGTGCCGGTGGCGGCCAGCACGACGACGCTGGTGAACGCCACGGTCGAGAACCGCTGCACGGCCGACGCGTCCACCGCGGTCGTGCGGAAGAGCGCGACGAGCAGCGACGCGAGTCCGCCGAGCCAGGTGGCGACGGCCAGCAGGTGCAGCACGTCGACGGGCATCGCGATGCCGGTCTGGATGCCGGTCGAGGCGTGCTCGGCCATCGCCCACGTCGCCGCGATGCCGAGGGCGACGACGGTGCCGCCGATGGCGAGCCCGAAGGTGAGGTCCTTCTTCTCGGCGGCCTGACCGGGCCCCTCACGCTTCACGTACGCGCCGAAGAGCACCGCGATGAACAGCGCGGCGGCGGCGAGCAGCAGCAGCCGGGAGACCAGGGCGGCGCCCGTCTTGGTGTTGAGGACGTCGCCGAGCTTGCCCATGTCGAAGGCGTCGGCGAGCTTCCCGGAGCCCGTGTAGGGGGCCCGCAGGAGCAGCAGGAAGAGGGTGGAGGCGGTGAGCGTGAGCCAGCCCGCCGTCACGAGCCGCTGCACGGGCCGCGCGCCCGCGCCCCGCGGCCAGCAGCCCAGGACGAACGCGGCGCCGCCGACGAGCAGGATGAATCCGGCGTAGGAGAAGTAGCGCGCGGCGTCGTAGAGCGCGCCGACCAGGCCGCCGCCGGCCTCCTGGTCGGGCAGCGCGACCTTGGTGTCCGAGGGCGCGCCGATGGAGAACGTGAAGGCGCCGGCGACCGGGTGGCTGTCGGCGGACACCACTTGGTAGGCGACGGTGAAGGTGCCGTCGGGCAGGCCCGGGCGCAGCTTCACGCCGTACGTGTTGGCGCCCAGGTCGGTCGTCTTGTCGGTGTCGACACGCTTGCCGGACGGGTCGAGCACCCGCACCGAGCCGTCCGACATGGCGACCTTCTCCGAGAAGGTGAGCTTCACCTGGTCGGGGGCCCGGTCGACCACCGCTCCCTGCTTCGGGTCGCTGCCGGTCAGCGCGGCGTGCGCGGACGACGGCGCGGCGCCGGCGAAGAAGACGCCCGTCGCGGCGAGGAGCACCAGAAGGAGCCGCCAGAGGCGGGGAGCCATGCCGGTCCGGGGGACTGCCCCGGAGCCGGGGATCCTGGAGCGGGGAGCGATGGTCTGCATCAACGGTCCGTCCCTCAGTGCGACTTGTGCGACGTGTGTGAAGCGTTCGAGTCGTGCGAGGCGGTGGCGTCGCCGTGCTGCTTGGGGTTGTACGTCGCTTCCTTGACCGGAACCTCGACCGTGATCGGGTCCGACTTCTGGAAGTGCAGCGTCAGGGCGACCTTCTCGCCCTTCTTCGGCTTGTGCTTGAGCTTCTCGAGCATCAGGTGGTTGCCGCCGCTCACGAAGGCGAGCTTGCCGTTCGCCGGGACGTCGAAGGACTTCTCCTCCTTCATCGCGCCGTCCTTGGTGCTGTGCAGCGTGACGGCGCCGGCGGCGTCGCTGGTGACGGAGGTGAGCTTGTCGGCACTGCCGTCGTTCGCCAGCGTGAGGAAGCCCGCCGCCATGTCGTCCATGGTGGGCTCGGGGACGTAGGCCCCGCTGACCTTGAGCCGGGGCTTCTTCGCGGTGTCCCCGGAGCCGGAGTCCGAGTCGTCGTTGCAGCCCGCGAGGGCGAGTACGGCAGTCAGTGCGACGGCCCCGCCCGCGAGTGCGCGGTGCTTGGTGGTGCGGTGGTTCACGGAGTCTGTCCCTTGAGGAGCTTGGGGAGGTCCTTGGTGTAGTCGCCGGCGGTGGCGTCCTCGCCGTAGAGGACGTATCCCGCGTCGTTCTTCGGCGAGAAGGCGAGGACCTGTGTGCCGTGCATCGAGACGATCTTGCCGTTCTTGTCCTTCTTGGACGGCTCGATGCTGATGGCGAGCTGGCGGGCGCCCGCCTGGATGGTGGCGAAGTCGCCGGTCAGACCGACGAAGTCGGCGTCCACGCCCTTGAGCCACTTGCCGAGCTCGGCGGAGGTGTCGCGCTCGGGGTCGGTGGTGACGAACACGACCTTGAGCTTGTCCTGGTCGGCCTTGGGCAGCGCCTTTTTGGCGACCGCGATGTTGTTCATCGTCAGGGGGCAGACGTCGGGGCAGTGCGTGTAGCCGAAGTAGATCAGCGTCGGCTTGCCCGCGGTCTCCTTGCGCAGGTCGTACTTCTTGCCGTGCGTGTCGGTGAGGACGAGGTTCGGCTTCTTGTACGGCTTGTCGAGGACCGTGGCGGCCTTGCCCGAGTCGGACTCCACGGAGACGTCGGCGACCGACTTCTTGTCGTCACCGCCGCCGCAGGCGGTCAGGGTGAGGGCGGCCACGGCCAGCAGGGCAGCGGCGGCGAGCTTCTTGTTGGTGCTCTTGGTGCGCATACGAAAATGTCCCAGATGTGAGGGGGCCGGGGTGCACCGGGGCGGCTGTGTGCCGCGTCGGTGCACCCCGAGGGGCTCAGCGGACAGTTCAGCTCGTGGCGCGGCGACGGCCGGCCAGCACGCCGAACGCGACGCCCGCGGCGCCGACGACGATGCCGACGATGCCGAGCACGCGCGCGGTGGTGTCGCTGCTGTCGGAGGAGTCCGACGACGCGTTCTCCGTCGTGCCGGACTTGTCGTCCGCCTTCGCGGTGTCGGCCGCGGCGCCGTGGCCGTCCTCGGCGGCGGTCAGCGCGAGGGTGGGCGCCGGGTGCTCCGGCTCCTCCTGGCCCTTCTGCTGCGGCTCGATCCAGCGGACGACGTCCTTGTTGTCGTACGTCTGGACCGCCTTGAAGACGAGTTCGTCGGCGTCCTCGGGCAGCTGGCCCATGGAGACCGGGAACTTCTGGAAGGTGCCGGGCTGGATGCCCTTGCCGTCGGCGGTCCAGGTGACCTTGGAGACGGCCTCGTCGATCTTCTCGCCGTGGATCTCCAGCGGCTTGTCGAGCTTGGTCTTGGTGACCTTCGCGGTCCAGCCGGGGACGGGCTGCGTCATCACGGAGGCGAGCGGGTGGTCGCCCGGGAAGGAGACCTCGACCTTGTTGGTCGAGGCGTCGTCCTGCTCGTTCGGCACCTTGAAGTTGACCGTCGCGTAACCGCCCTTGGCGGCCTGGCCCTCCGGCGAGACGCTGACGTGCGCGAACGCGGGCGCCGACAGAACGAACACGGCGGAGGCGGCGACGGTGCCGACGGCGGCGATACGGGACATCTTCATGACAGGAACACTCCACTTTCGTCAGTGGTGACCGGCACGGGCGCGGGACGCCGTGCGGGTACGGGATGCGAAGTACGGGATACGAAGGGGTGCGCGGCCGTGCGGGCACGCGCGCGTGCGCACTGAGCGACCCCTCCGTACGGCGGTGTGGAGTGCTTCTCCGTACTGCGGTGTGGAGTGTGTCGCGTCAGGCGGCGAGTTCGACGTCGCGGGCGCCGACCGGGGGCCCGCGCCTGATCACCGCGTCCTCGAGCGCGACCGTGCGCGGCTTCGGCGGTACGAGCAGCGCGGTGCGGGGAGCCCGCGGCCCGGCCGTCTCGGGCGCGCCGGGCAGGCCTGCCCGCAGGGCGCGGACGAGCGTGAGCGCCGAGCGCAGGGACCGTACGAGAGCCCCTTGGGCCACCCCGTGCGCCCCGTCGGCGAGCCGGACGAGGCGGAGCAGCGCGAGGTCGCCGCGGCGGAGCAGCCAGCCCGCGGCGAGGGCCGCGAGGACATGCGCGACGAGCATCGGCAGGGACGGCATGAGCCCCATCCCGGCCATCGACCCCATGCCGCCGCTGCCCGGGGTGCCGGACGCCACCGAGTCCAGCGCCGTGTCCGCGGCCGAGGCGGCGGAGCGACCGTGCTGGTGCCCCGCGGACCGACCCGCTCCGGAACCGCCCGCTCCGCCGGGGCCGAGCCCTGCGGTGGTGAGGATCCGGTGGGCCTGCGCGGGGGTGATCGTCGCGGCGCCCGCCCCGCAGACCAGGCGCGCGGCCCGCTCCACCAGGGAGGCGTCACCGCTCACGGCGGTGGTCGCCGACGCCGTGCCGTGCTGGCCGAGGCCGAACAGCGCGTGCAGGCCCAGCTGTCCGGCCGCGAGCAGCGCGGCGATGCCGGGCAGTGAACGGGCCCGCCCGGCGAGCGGCAGCGCGACCGCGAGGACGGCGACGAAGCCCACGCCCAGCGTCCACAGCGGGACGGCGACGCAGGAAGCGAGCACATGGCCCCCGGCGGACAGCACGACGCAGACCGCGGCGAACGTCGCGGCCCTCAGCAGCCGGAGGTCGGCTCCGTCGCGCGGCTGGCGCTGATGGGGGGCAGTCATGGCCGGGCCATCATCGCACTGGGCCCACCCCGTGCACACGGCAGGTCCGGAAGGTCCTGTTCCAGGTGATAGGTGGGGCATCCGCGGGCAGGGACGGGGCACGCGCGGCCGTCCTGGCCGCGTCGTCCTACACCGAGTGGCGGCCGGTGCGCATCCGCCGTATGGGCGGCATCACGTCCGTCGCGCGCTTATTCGGGGGCGCGGGCGGCAATAGGTATCGGTATGTCGAGCCGCAGCCAGGAGGCTGGAGCATGAGCATCTGGTGGTCTCTCCATTTGCGGCGCGAAGCCGCGAGCGTCCCGCTCGCCCGCCGTCTGCTGATCGGCACGATGGAGACCGCGGGCGTGGACCCGGACGTCTCCTACGACCTGTCGGTCGCCCTGAGCGAAGCGTGTGCCAACGCCGTCGAGCACGGCGGCGCGGGCACGCCCGGTGGTGCGCCGGGCGGATACCGGGTCACGGCCTACCTCGACGGCGAGAAGTGCCGCATCGAGGTGACCGACTCCGGTCCGGGCTTTCCCGGGACGTCGTTGCACGGCTGTCCGGCGCCCCGGCCGGCCGCCACGGAGACGGACGAGCACGGCCGGGGCCTGTGCCTGATCGAGGAGCTCGCCGACCACGTCCAGCTCGGCAACAGGCCGGGCAGGGGCGGCGGAGCGGTGATCAGTTTCGACAAGATCCTCAAGTGGCGCGAGGACGCGCCGCTGATGATGCCGTTGCTGACGGCCTGAGGACTCACCGGCATGAGGACTCACCTGGAGGGGGCCTGAGGACTCATCCGGAGGTATGACCCGCGCGGGTCAGCGCGATCACCGGGATCGTGCGCGGGGCGCGGTCCCGGAACTCCGCGAAGTTCGGGTCGCGTTCGATCTGGCGGCGCCACAGCTCGTCGTGCTCACGCGCGTCGACGGGCGTGGCCAGGGCCGCGTAGCGTTCGCCGCCCACCTCGACCACGACCGACGGGTCCTTGACGAGGTTGTGGTACCAGCCGGGGGCCTTCTCGGAGCCGCCGTTGGACGCGAAGACGATCAGGCGGTCGTGCGCGGCGTCCGTGGCCGCCGCCGGGGGATCCGGCAGATAGACCGCCGGGGTCGTCCGCGGCAGTCCGCTCTTCGCGCCGCGCGTGGTCAGCAGGAGCAGGCTCGCGCCCTCGAAGGGCCCGCCGACCCGGCCCTCGTTCGCGCGGAACTCCTCGATGACGCGGCGGTTGAAGGGGTTGGCGTTGTTGACCCCGTCGTCGTTGACCCCGTCGTCGCGTGTCTCCGCGGTGGTCTTCGTACTGATGCTGCTGTGCGCACTGCTGTTGCTGTTTGTGCTGGTCACGGCTCGATTCCCCCTGTGTCGTCCGGTACGGCAGTGCCCTCAACGATCACTGGACGGCGCTTATTTCCCAGGGTCTCAGGGGGAGGGCGGCAGCGCCCCGAGCAGTGCCTCCACCGCCGCCGCGTACGCGTGCTCCGTGGGCGTCGAGTACCCGACGACGAGCCCGTCCCCGGCGGGCATCGTCGCCCCCGGGTGACGGAACGCCGCGAGTCCGTCCAGCGCGATCCCCTGCCAGGCCGCCGCCTTGACCGCGGACGCCTCCGTCCCCGGCGGCAGCCGCAGCACCGCGTGCAGGCCCGCCGCGATGCCGGTGGCCGTGATGTGCGGGGCCCGCTCGGCGAGGGCGGTGACGAGGTGGTTGCGGCGGTGCCGGTAGCGCTGCCGCATCCGGCGGATGTGCCGGTCGTACTGTCCGGAGGAGATGAAGTCGGCGAGCGTGAGCTGGTCGAGGACGCTCGCCCACGCCTCCCGCTGCCCCTTGGCCGCGAGGACGCCGTCGACGAGCTGCTCGGGCAGGACCATCCAGCCGATGCGCACCGCGGGGGACAGGCTCTTGCTGACCGAGCCGATATAGACGACCCGTTCGGGGTCCAGGCCCTGTACGGCGCCGACCGGCTCGCGGTCGTAGCGGAACTCCCCGTCGTAGTCGTCCTCAAGGATGAGACCGCCGCTGCCACGCGCCCAGTCGACGACCGCCGCGCGCCGGGCGGGGTGCAGGGGGCCGCCAGTCGGGAACTGGTGGGCGGGCGTGAGCAGGACGCCATGCGCGCGTGGCGCATCGGCCAACTCCTCCACACGCGTGCCCTGTTCGTCCAGGCCCAGGGGCACCGTCCGGACGCCCGAGTCCGCCAGGATCTCGCGGTGGAAACCGAGTCCGTACGACTCCACGGCGAACGGCCCGCGCAACACCCCGCCGCCCGCGCCGCGCGCCCCCGCGAACAGCAGCCGCAACGCGTGCGCGAACCCGGAGCAGACCACGATGCGTTCGGGGTCGGCGCGCACCCCGCGGGCCCGCGTCAGATAGTCGGCGAGCGCCCGGCGCAGCTCGACGCGGCCGCG
>NZ_LIPN01000282.1 GCF_001418325.1 Streptomyces atriruber
CCCCCGCCTGCAGCGCCAGGTGCCCGCCCGCCGACGACCCGAGCACGAGCGGCCGCCGCCCGCCGCCCTCCCGCAGCCGCACCCAGCGCAGTGCCGCGAGGACGTCGTCGCGCTGCGCGGGCCAGACCGCGTCCGAGGTCAGCCGGTAGTCGGTGTCGTACACGGTGAAGCCGCGCGCCGCGAACCACCGCGCCCACCCGCTCCAGTCGGTGTCCTTCGACCAGTAGCCGCCGTGCACGATGACGAGCGGGGGGCCGCTGTCGCCGTACACGGTGATGTTCTGGCGGGGATGTGTCCCGTAGCGGAAGAGCTGCCCGGGCGGCGGCTCGGGGGCCGCCTGGGCAGCGGCACTCGACGACAACAGCGCCCCACAGAGGGCAACGCTCAGCAACGTACGACGCATGGCGAGATGCTGCACCGCACGGCCGCACGCTTCCCGCGCAACGCCTCCGCACCACCTGTGCGGGTGGCGGGACGTTCCTCTGTTCGCACGCCCGGGCCCGTGGAAAGTGGAAGGCAGAAAGCGGAAAGGGCCGCTGCTCCAGGAGCAGCGGCCCTTCCTCACGTCGACAGGGTCAGTTGACCGAGCCCATGAGCTGCTTGACCTTCTTGCGGGACGTCCAGATCCCGAAGCCCGCCAGCACGGCGATGATCGCTTCGACGGCGACCGCCCCCGAATTGTTCAGGTCCACGCCGAGCTGCGGCGAGGTGAGCAGACCCGTCACGGAGTCGCCCGCGGTGACCGCGAGGAACCAGACACCCATCATCTGGGCGCTGTACTTCTCCGGGGCCATCTTCGTGGTGAGCGAGAGGCCGACCGGGGAGAGGCAGAGCTCGCCGACGGTCTGGATGAAGTAGATCGACACCAGCCACATCGGGCTGACCCGGCCGCCGTTGTTGGCGGTGTCGATCAGCGGGATGAGGAAGACGGCGAAGGAGATGCCGATCAGCGTCAGGCTGGACGCGAACTTGACGGCCGTGCTCGGCTCCTTGCCCCGCTTGTTCAGCCACAGCCACGCCGAGGCGACCACGGGGGCCAGCGCCATGATGAAGATCGGGTTCAGCGACTGGTACCAGGAGGTCGGGAAGTCGAAGCCGAGCAGGTTGTTCGTCGTCGAGCCCTTGCCGAAGATCGACAGGGTGGAGCCGTTCTGGTCGTAGATCATCCAGAAGACGGCGGCGACCACGAAGAACCAGATGTAGCCCGACAGCTTGGACTGCTCCAGCTCCGAGAGCTCCTTGTCGCGCTTCATGCGGGCGAGGACGGTGACCGGGATGACCAGACCCGCGATGATCAGCGGCATCAGGGCCCAGTCGGCGAAGTTGCCGGTCACACCCATGAGCGTGTAGAGCGCGGCGGCGACGATCAGCCAGATCAGGCCGTTGCGCAGGGCCGAGGCGCGCTGCTGCGGCGTCGCGGGCTGCGAGACCACGCTGCTCTGCGAGCTCAGGTGACGCGAGCCGATCATGAACTGGGCGAGGCCCAGCGCCATGCCGACCGCGGCGAGCGCGAAGCCGAGGTGCCAGTTGACGTTCTCGCCGACCGTGCCGATGGACAGCGGGGCGAGGAAGGCGCCGAGGTTGATGCCGATGTAGAAGAGCGTGAAGCCACCGTCACGGCGCGGGTCCTTCGGACCGTCGTAGAGGTGGCCGACCATCACGGAGATGTTCGCCTTCAGAAGGCCGGAGCCGAGCGCGACGAGCGCGAGGCCGGCGAAGAAGGTGGCCGAGCTCGGCAGCGCCAGCGTGATGTGGCCGAGGATGACCACGGTGGCACCGATGATGACGGTCTTGCGCGGACCCCAGAAGCGGTCCGCCATCCAGCCGCCCGGCATGGCGAGCAGGTAGACCATCGACATGTAGACGGAGTAGATCGCCGTCGCCGTCGTGGCACTCATGTTCATGCCGCCGGGGGCGATCAAGTACAGCGGGAGCAGTGCCTTCATGCCGTAGAAGCTGTAGCGCTCCCACATCTCGGTCATGAAGAGAGTGGCCAGTCCGCGGGGGTGGCCGAAGAAGGTCTTCTCGGAGCCAGGGGTACTGGCGGAGTCCTTCGTCAGGCTGGACGCCATGGGTCGATCCTCGTGGGTTCGGGACGCGCGCGGCAGGAGCGTGAGCGCGCCCGGTGGGGGGCGGTCGGCACCGTCGTCATGCCGCCCACCCCCACGCCCAGGGGGAGTTCACCCCGCTGAAGAGGCGAGGGGCGGTGACTCCGGGATCCACACCCTGGCGCAACCTCGCGCGCAGGGCCCGACCACAGGTCATTCCTTTCAAGGCTGGCCGGAGCCGGCCCGCACATAAAAGAGACCTAAGGCGCGCACAGCGGGCCAAAGGTCCTTGAGTAGTGCATCAGGCGTTGGGTCACCATACGACACGTCAGGGATGCATATGGAAGGACTTGAGAGATGGATCACAGGTGTCCCTGCAACCAACGGCACACAATCAAAGGTGTTTCTCAGAATCGCTTCCCATAGCCGCAGGGTCGCCCCTCCACTCTGCGATCACCTCCCTGCCGTTGTCCACTGCGGACTACCATCACTCCATGACCCGTGTACTGCTCGCCGAGGACGACGCGTCCATCTCGGAGCCGCTGGCCCGTGCCCTGCGCAGGGAGGGTTACGAGGTCGAAGTCCGCGAGGACGGCCCGACCGCCCTCGACGCAGGTCTGCAGGGCGGCGTGGACCTCGTCGTACTCGACCTTGGGCTGCCCGGCATGGACGGCCTGGAGGTGGCCCGTCGACTGCGGGCCGACGGGCTCACGGTGCCGATCCTCATCCTGACCGCGCGCGCCGACGAGGTGGACACCGTCGTCGGTCTGGACGCGGGCGCGGATGACTACGTGACCAAACCCTTCCGTCTCGCCGAGCTCCTCGCCCGGGTCCGGGCGCTGCTGCGGCGCGGCGCCACCGAGCCGAAGGAGGCGCCCGCCACGCACGGCGTGCGGATCGACGTCGAGTCGCACCGCGCGTGGATGGGCGACGAGGAGCTCCAGCTCACCGCCAAGGAGTTCGACCTCCTCCGGGTCCTGGTGCGCGACGCGGGCCGGGTCGTCACCCGGGACCAGCTGATGCGCGAGGTCTGGGACACGACGTGGTGGTCCTCCACGAAGACCCTCGACATGCACATCTCCTGGCTCCGCAAGAAGCTCGGGGACGACGCGGCGAATCCGCGGTACATCGCGACGGTGCGGGGCGTCGGTTTCCGCTTCGAGAAGAGCTGACGGCGCCCCTGCGGGGGCGGTAACTCCGCCTCCCCAGGGGCGCTCGATCCGCGACACTGGGTGCATGCGCCGTCGCCTGATCAACTCCACCCTCGCCGTCGTCCTCGTGGTCATCGCGGTCTTCGGGGTGAGCCTCGTCATCGTCGAGACGAGGACGATCAGCAGCAGCGCCCAGGAGCGCGTGGACTCCGAGGCGCTGCGCCTCGCCAGCATCGTCGACAGCCGCCTGATCAGCGAGGAGAAGATCAGCGGCGAGATCCTGCGCGACCAGGTCGCCACCGACCGTTACGCCCGCATCGAGATCCCCGGCCGCAAGGCCATCGAGATCGGCACCCGCCCCGGCGGCGAGGTCATCAGCGCCACCCGCCCCGGCGAGCAGGGCGAGCAGGTCACCGTCCAGGAGCCGAAGGCCGCGGTCACCCGTGAGGTCGGCAGGACCCTGCTGATCATCGCCGCCGTGGCGCTGCTCGCGATCATCGCGGCGGTGCTCCTCGCGGTCCGGCAGGCCAACCGCCTCGCCTCCCCGCTCACCGACCTCGCCGAGACCGCGGAGCGCCTCGGCTCGGGCGACCCGCGGCCCCGCCACAAGCGGTACGGGGTGCCGGAGCTGGACCGCGTCGCCGACGTCCTGGACTCCTCCGCCGAGCGCATCGGGCGGATGCTGACCGCCGAGCGGCGCCTGGCCGCCGACGCCTCGCACCAGCTGCGCACGCCGCTGACCGCGCTCTCCATGCGCCTGGAGGAGATCACCGTCACCGAGGAGCTGGACACGGTGAAGGAGGAGGCGACGATCGCGCTGGCGCAGGTCGAGCGGCTCACCGACGTCGTGGAGCGGCTGCTCACCAACTCCCGCGACCCGCGCACGGGCTCCGCCGTCGCCTTCGACCTGGACGAGGTCGTCAAGCAGCAGCTGGAGGAGTGGCGCCCGGCCTACCGCAGCGCGGGCCGCGCCATCGTCAGCTCGGGCAAGCGGCACCTGGAGGCGGTGGGCACGCCGGGAGCGGTGGCCCAGGTCCTCGCCGCGCTGATCGAGAACTCGCTGATGCACGGCGGCGGCACCGTCGCGCTGCGTACCCGCGTCACCGGCAACCAGGCGGTCATCGAGGTCACGGACGAGGGTCCCGGCGTCCCCGCCGACCTGGGGGCGCGCATCTTCGAGCGGACGATCAGCGGCCGCAACTCGACGGGTATCGGCCTGGCCGTGGCCCGGGATCTGGCCGAGGCGGACGGCGGCCGACTGGAGATGCTGCAGACACAGCCGCCCGTCTTCGGGCTCTTCCTGTCCCGTACGCCGCTCTCGAGGAGCACGGACAGCGAAGCGGAGGACAAGACGATCCGCTAGGAACGCCGTGCGACGGGCTTCTCGTCCGTCTCCTCCAGGAACGATTCCGCACGTGCGACGGTGGTCTCGCGCGCGGGCAGGGCCTTGAACACCCAGGTCCGGTACGACCAGAAGCGGAAGAGCGTCGCGATGCCCATGCCGAGGAACTTGAAGAAGTTGGCCTGCAGCCGGCCGTCCCAGCCGAACCAGTACGTCGCCGCGTAGAGCACGCCGTTCTCGATCACCAGGCCGACCGCGCTGAACAGCAGGAACAGCGTGAGTTCCTTGGTACGGCCGCTCTTGTCACGGTCCCTGTACGTGAAGTAACGAAACCCCACGTAGTTGAAGGCGATGGCGACGACCGTCGCGATCACGCTCGCGCGCACCACGTGGAGGTCGGTGACGTGCCGCACGAGGTTGAAGACACCGAAGTTCACCAGGGTCCCGACCGCCCCCACGGCACCGAACTTGGCGATCTCGCGCCCCAGCCGGTCCAGCCGCACGCGCACTGAGCCCCGTTCCGTCATGGTGTCGCCCCAGCCCCCGTCGATTGCGTACCGGTCGTTCGTGCCGGTCGTGTACGTGCCGACGGATTGTGATTCGGTCGTGTCGACCCAGCCATGCTAACCAGCGGGCATCACGGGCGCGCGCGGGCTCCCGGACACTGTGGCACCGCTGTGACAGGAGGGGGCGCGGAGCGCGGCTTCCGGCCGTTCCCCGGTGGCCGATACCGGCCGATACCCTGGGGGCGTGACGTTCCCGGTAGTCGGCATGGTCGGCGGCGGTCAGCTCGCCCGCATGACCCACGAGGCGGGTATCCCCCTCGGCCTGAAATTCAAGCTCCTCAGTGACACCCCGCAGGATTCCGCGGCGCAGGTCGTCAGCGATGTCGTCATCGGCGACTACCGCGACCTGGACACGCTGCGTGAGTTCGCGCGGGGCTGCGACGTGATCACTTTCGATCACGAACACGTACCCACCGAGCACCTACGGGCCCTGGAGGCGGACGGCATCCCCGTCCGCCCGGGGCCCGACGCGTTGGTGCACGCCCAGGACAAGGGCGTGATGCGCGCGAAGCTCACGGAGATCGGCGTGCCGTGTCCGCGCCACCGGATCGTGAAGGACCCGGCCGACGTGGCCGCCTTCGCGGCCGAGGGCGCGACGGACGGCGGCGACGGCTTCCCCGTGATCCTCAAGACGGTGCGGGGCGGCTATGACGGAAAGGGGGTGTGGTTCGTACGTTCCGTCGAGGACGCCGAAGACCCCTTCCGGGCCGGTGTCCCGGTGCTCGCGGAGGAGAAGGTCGACTTCGCGCGCGAACTGGCGGCGAACGTCGTCCGCTCGCCGCACGGCCAGGCCGTCGCCTATCCCGTCGTGGAGTCCCAGCAGGTCGACGGCGTCTGCGACACGGTGATCGCCCCGGCGCCCGGCCTGGACGAGGCCCTGGCCGGCGAGGCGCAGGAGCTCGCGCTGCGCGTCGCCAAGGAACTCGGCGTGGTCGGACACCTCGCGGTCGAGCTCTTCGAGACCCGCGACGGCCGCATCCTGGTCAACGAACTGGCGATGCGCCCGCACAACTCCGGCCACTGGACGCAGGACGGCGCGATCACCTCGCAGTTCGCGAACCACGTGCGCGCCGTGCTCGACCTGCCGCTCGGCGACCCGCGTCCGCGCGCCAAGTGGACCGTGATGGCCAATGTGCTGGGCGGGGACTACCCCGACATGTACACCGCGTACCTGCACTGCATGGCCCGCGACCCGCAGCTCAAGATCCACATGTACGGCAAGGACGTGAAGCCCGGCCGCAAGGTCGGTCACGTGAACACCTACGGCGACGATCTGGACGAGGTCCTCGACCGCGCCCGGCACGCAGCCGGCTATCTCAGAGGAACGATCACCGAATGACTGCACCCGTTGTTGGCATCGTCATGGGCTCGGACTCCGACTGGCCGGTGATGGAGGGCGCCGCCAAGGCGCTCGACGAGTTCGAGATCCCCTTCGAGGTCGACGTCGTCTCCGCGCACCGCATGCCGCACGAGATGATCGCGTACGGCGAGCAGGCGGCGGACCGCGGTCTCAAGGCGATCGTCGCGGGCGCGGGCGGCGCCGCCCACCTGCCCGGCATGCTGGCGTCGGTGACCCCGCTGCCCGTGATCGGCGTGCCGGTCCCGCTGAAGTACCTGGACGGCATGGACAGCCTCCTGTCCATCGTGCAGATGCCCGCGGGTGTCCCGGTCGCGACGGTCTCCGTCGGCGGCGCGCGCAACGCGGGCCTGCTCGCGGCCCGCATCCTCGCGGCGCACGACGCCGAACTCCTCGCCCGCATGCGGGAGTTCCAGCAGGAGCTGAACGACCAGGCGACGGAGAAGGGCAAGCGGCTCCGGGCCAAGGTCGAGGGAGCGGGTTCCGGATTCGGGTTCGGCTCGGGAAAGTGATCGCATGACATCTCTCGACGAAGCACGCGCCCTCCTCGCCGACTTCCCCGTGGTCGACGGCCACAACGACCTGCCGTGGGCCCTCCGCGAGAAGGCCGGCTACGACATCGACAAGCTCGACATCGCGGCCGACCAGCGGGGCAGCCTGCACACCGACATCGCCCGGCTGCGCGCGGGCGGCGTCGGCGCGCAGTTCTGGTCGGTGTACGTGCGCACGGACCTGACCGGCGACGCGGCGGTCAGCGCCACGCTCGAACAGATCGACTGCGTCGACCAGTTGCTCACCCGCTATCCGAAGGACCTGGCCCGCGCGCTGACGGCGGCGGACATGGAGAAGGTCCGCGCTGAGGGCCGCATCGCGTCCCTCATGGGTGCCGAGGGCGGCCACTCCATCAACAACTCCCTCGCCACGCTGCGGGCGTTGCACACGCTCGGCGTCCGCTACATGACGCTCACGCACAACGACAACATCGCGTGGGCGGACTCGGCGACGGACGAGCCGGGCGTCGGCGGCCTCTCGCCCTTCGGCCACGAGGTCGTACGCGAGATGAACCGCGTCGGCATGCTGGTGGACCTCTCGCACGTGGCGGCGACGACGATGCGGGCGGCCCTGGACACGTCGGTGGCCCCGGTGATCTTCTCGCACTCCTCGTCATGGGCGGTCTGCGACCACCCGCGCAACATCCCGGACGACGTCCTGGAGCGGCTGCCCGCCAACGGCGGCGTGGCGATGGCGACCTTCGTCCCGAAGTTCGTCCTCCGGGCGGCGGTCGACTGGACGCAGGCCGCCGACGAGAACATGCGGGCCAACGGCTTCCACCACCTGGACACGACGCCGGAGGCGATGAAGGTCCACGAGGCCTTCGAGGCGACGAACCCGCGCCCGGTCGCCACCGCCGCGACGGTCGCCGACCACCTCGACCACATGCGCGAGGTGGCGGGCGTCGACCACATCGGCATCGGCGGCGACTACGACGGCACGGCCTTCACCCCGTCCGGCCTGGACGACGTGGCGGGCTACCCGAACCTGCTCGCGGAGCTCCTGGACCGAGGCTGGTCGAAGACCGACCTCGCCAAGCTGACGTGGCAGAACGCGGTACGGGTGCTGGGCGCGGCGGAGGACGTCTCGCGGGACCTCCAGTCCCGCAGGGGCCCGTCGATCGCCACGCTGGAGCAGCTCGACGGCTGAGGCAAGGGCGCCCCTTACGGAGCACGAACGGTGCCCTCCCCCTGAAGTCAGGGAGAGGGCACCGTTACCGCTGAAGCGCCGCAGGCTACGGCAGGTTGCGCGCCATCACGATGCGCTGGACCTGGTTCGTGCCCTCGTAGATCTGCGTGATCTTCGCGTCGCGCATCATGCGCTCGACGGGGTAGTCACGGGTGTAGCCGTACCCGCCGAGGAGCTGCACCGCGTCCGTGGTGACCTCCATCGCCACGTCCGAGGCGAAGCACTTGGCGGCCGCACCCTGGAAGGTGAGGTCCTTGTCGCCGCGCTCCGACTTGGCCGCCGCCGCGTACGTCAGCTGACGGGCGGCCTCGATCTTCATCGCCATGTCGGCGAGCATGAACTGGATGCCCTGGAAGTCCGCGATCGGCTTGCCGAACTGCTTGCGCTCCTTGACGTACCCCTTGGCGTAGTCGAGGGCGCCCTGCGCGATGCCGAGGGCCTGGGCCGCGATGGTGATGCGGGTGTGGTCCAGGGTCTTCATGGCGGTCGCGAAGCCCGTGCCCTCCTCGCCGATCATGCGGTCGGCGGGGATGCGGACGTTGTCGAGGTAGACCTCGCGGGTGGGGGAGCCCTTGATGCCGAGCTTCTTCTCCGGGGCGCCGAAGGAGACGCCCTCGTCGCCCTTCTCGACGACGAAGGCACTGA
The DNA here is from genome assembly GCF_001418325.1 of Streptomyces atriruber. Taxonomy (GTDB): domain Bacteria; phylum Actinomycetota; class Actinomycetes; order Streptomycetales; family Streptomycetaceae; genus Streptomyces; species Streptomyces atriruber. Next base: position 8,850 of record NZ_LIPN01000282.1, read on the forward strand.
TGCCCTTGGAGCGCTTCTCCGGGTCGGTGACGGCCATCACCGTGTAGTACTCGGAGACGCCCGCGTTGGTGATCCAGCGCTTCACGCCGTTGAGCACCCAGGAGTCGCCGTCGCGCACGGCCCTGGTCTTCATGCCCGCCGCGTCCGAACCGGCGTCCGGCTCGGAGAGGCAGTAGGAGAACATGCCCTCGCCGCCGGCGAGGGGCGTCATGTACTTCTTCTTCAGCTCCTCGGAGCCGGAGAGGATCACGGGCAGCGAGCCGAGCTTGTTCACGGCGGGGATCAGCGAGGAGCTGGCGCACACGCGCGCCACTTCCTCGATGACGATGACCGTCGCGAGGGCGTCGGCGCCCGCGCCGCCGTAGCTCTCCGGGACGTGCACGGCGTGCAGGTCGTTGGCGACCAGCGCGTCGAGGGCCTCCTGCGGGAAGCGGGCCTCCTCGTCCACCGCGGCGGCGAACGGCGCGATCTTCGCCTCGGCCAGCGAGCGGATCGCGTCGCGGAGCATGTCGTGCTCCTCGGACGGGCGGTACAGGTCGAAATCAGCCGATCCGGCCAAGGTCTCTCACGCTCCAAGGACGCTAATTACCGTTAAGTAACCCAAATTTTAGTGGCGCCCCCCACGGGAGGGATACGTGAGCTTCGCGACAGCGGGAATCCGGGCCGGTGAGAGGCCGCGACACGCGGGACTATGCTCGTCAGCGCACTGAAGCCACAGACCTCTGGAGCACCGCATGGCCCTCAAGATCACTGTGATCGGCACCGGCTATCTCGGCGCCACGCACGCCGCGGCCATGGCCGAGCTCGGCTTCGAGGTGCTGGGTCTGGACGTCGTGCCCGAGAAGATCGAGATGCTCCAGCGGGGCGAGGTCCCCATGTACGAGCCCGGTCTGGAGGAGCTGCTGCGCAAGCACGTCGCGGGCATCGAGGGCTCCAGCGGCCGGCTGCGCTTCACCATGGACTGGGCGGAGGTCGCGGACTTCGGCGACGTCCACTTCATCTGCGTGAACACCCCGCAGAAGCACGGCGAGTACGCGTGCGACATGTCGTACGTCGACACCGCCCTGGAGTCCCTCGCCAAGCACCTCACCAAGGCGGCGCTGGTCGTCGGCAAGTCCACCGTCCCGGTCGGCAGCGCGGACCGGCTCGCGACCCGCCTCGCGGAGCTCGCCCCGGCGGGCGATGAGGTCGAGATGGCCTGGAACCCCGAGTTCCTGCGGGAGGGCTTCGCCGTCAAGGACACGCTGCACCCGGACCGGATCGTGGTCGGCGTGCGCAGTGAGCGCGCGGAGAAGGTCCTGCGCGAGGTGTACGCGGCCCCGATCGGCGAGGGCTCGCCCTTCGTCGTCACGGACTTCCCGACCGCGGAGCTCGTGAAGACCTCGGCGAACTCCTTCCTCGCCACGAAGATCTCCTTCATCAACGCCATGGCCGAGGTCTGCGAGGCCGCGGGCGGCGACGTCGTGAAGCTGGCGGAGGCCCTCGGCCACGACGACCGGATCGGGAAGAAGTTCCTGCGGGCCGGGATCGGCTTCGGCGGCGGCTGCCTGCCCAAGGACATCCGCGCGTTCATGGCGCGGGCCGGCGAGCTGGGCGCGGACCAGGCCCTGACGTTCCTGCGCGAGATCGACTCCATCAACATGCGGCGCCGCGGCCAGATGGTCGAGATGGCGCGCGAGGCGCTCGGCGGCGGGTCCTTCCTCGGCAAGCGGGTCGCCGTCCTCGGCGCCACGTTCAAGCCGGACTCGGACGACGTGCGGGACTCCCCGGCCCTGAACGTCGCCGGACAGATCCACCTCCAGGGCGGCCAGGTCACCGTCTACGACCCCAAGGGCATGGCGAACGCCCGCAGGCTCTTCCCCACCCTCGGCTACGCGGAGACGGCGCTGGACGCCGTCCGGGGCGCCGACGTCGTCCTGCACCTCACCGAGTGGCGCGAGTTCCGCGAGCTCGACCCGGCGGAGCTCGCCGCGGCGGCGGCCGCCCCCCTCATCCTGGACGGCCGCAACGCACTGGACCCCGCGGTGTGGCGCGCCGCGGGCTGGACGTACCGCGCGATGGGCAGGCCCGCGGCCTAGGGCCGGTCCGCCCCGTCCAGCCGGTCTATCGTCGCCGTCGACGCGGGCCGCCGGTCCCGCGTCGCCCGCGCCGTGAAGTCCGCGCCGCGCAGGGCGCGTTGGACATTGCCCCAGGTGAGCAGCGCCAAGTCGGCCTCGGGCCAGCCGCGTTCGACGAGCTCGGCGATCAGCCGCGGATAACCCGCCGAGTCCGCGAGGGACTCCGGGTGCGGCTCAAGGGTGTCGTACGCCCCGGAGAGGCCGACGCACTCCGGTCCCGCGACCCGGCGCACGTGGTCGAGGTGGTCCGCCACCGTGCGCACCGTGGGGCCGGTCCGCGCGGCGGCGAGCGGGACCAGGCACAGGCCCTTGGCGGCGCCGACCTCGGTGAGCAGCTCGTCCGAGAGGTTCGCCGGATGGTCGTACAGGGCTCGGGCCCCCGAGCGCATGAAGACCACCGGGGCCTTGGAGACGGCGAGCACCCGCCGCGCCGTCACCTCGGCGGCGCCGGACAGGTCCGCGAGGACCCCGAGCCGGTTCATCTCCCTGACGACCTCCTCGCCGAACGGCGTCAGGCCGCCCGCACCCGCCCACGAGGTGCCGCTGAGGGTGACCACGCACAGGCCCAGGCCGTGCATGGCCCGCAGCGTGCCCAGCGAGTCGCCGAGCGCGGCGCCGCGGGCCGGGCCGATGAGGGTGGCGATCCGGCCGCAGTTGCGCGCGTCGGCGGTCTCCGAGGCGTTGCGGGCGAGCCGCAGGGCCTCGGGGTGGGCGGCGACGACGTGCCGCACCAGGTCGATCTGTTCGAGCGTCGCGCGGACGGTGCGGTCGTCGCCCGGTCCGTCGGGCACGTGCACCGACCAGAACTGCGCGCCGAC
>NZ_LIPN01000283.1 GCF_001418325.1 Streptomyces atriruber
CAGCCTGCCGCCGGGCCGCAGCGCCCTGAGCATCGATGCCAGGGCCCGCTCCCGGTCCGGCACGTCGGCGAGGACGAGCCGCGCGTGCACGAGGTCGAAGCCCCCGACGGGCGGCGGGTCGGCCGCGATGTCGTGGACCCGCACTTCGAGGGGCGAGCGCGCGGCGCGCGTCTGCCACGACGTGTCGATGTCGGTCGCCAGGACCCGTCCGGTGGGGCCGACCCGTTTGGCGAGCCAGGAGATCACGGAGGTGCCGCCCGCCCCGACCTCCCAGCAGCGCCAGCCCGGCCCGATGCCGAGGCGTTCGACGTGCCCGAAGGTCGTGGGGTCGAAGAGGGCGGCGAAGGCGTCGGAGCACGACCGCGCCCCGGGCGGCCGGGAATCGGAGAGCTGACGGTGGTCGGAGAGCTGACGGGGTCCTGGGTACTGCCGGGGGTCGAGGAGATGGCCGTCGATTCGCGTCATGCGGCGATCATCCCAGTTGTCCCGCTTGCTCCCGGGAGGCAGAACCGGGCAATCCGGAACGGAGTTCTCCGTTCCCCCAGGCCTTGGCGAGCTGCCGGAACGTACTGGCAGACTGACACGCCAAATCGTCGGTGCGAGGAGCCCACATGTCGATGGCAGGCAATCTGCGCAAGGTAGGAAGCCTGCGCAAGGTCGGCGGCCTGCGCGGGGTCGGCGGCCTCCGGAAGGTCGCGCGGCTGGCCCGCCGCGGCACCCGCGTCGATCTGAGTCACCCGTCCCGCTCCCCACTGGGCTCGTCGGTGGTGAACTGCGTGACGTATCGGGAAGGCGTGCGCCAGCCGCCGGACCGCGATCTGGTCGAGTCGGTGGAGCGCATCCGCAAGACCGGCGACGGCTTCGTCTGGCTGGGGCTGCACGAGCCGACGGAGGAGGAGTTCGCCGGCATCGCCGAGCTCTTCGGCCTGCACCCGCTCGCCGTCGAGGACGCGGTGCACGCCCACCAGCGCCCGAAGGTCGAGCGGTACGACCAGACGCTGTTCGCCGTCTTCAAGACGGTCTGCTACGTGGAACACACCGAACTGACCGCGACCAGCGAGGTGGTGGACACCGGCGAGATCATGGTCTTCGTCGGCCGGGACTTCGTCGTCACGGTCCGGCACGGCAGGCACGGCTCGCTCGGCCCCATGCGTGAGGAGCTCGAAGCGGCGCCCGAGCAGCTCGCCCAGGGCCCGGCCGCGGTGCTGCACGCCCTCGCGGACCACGTCGTGGACGACTATCTCGCGGCGACGGACGCCGTGCAGTCGGACATCGACCAGGTCGAGACGGACGTGTTCGCCCCGGACGGCGCGCGGACCGACCCCGGCCGGATCTACCAGCTCAAGCGCGAACTGCTCGAACTGAAGCGGGCGGTGGTGCCGCTCGGCAGGCCGCTCCAGGTGCTCGCCACCCAGCCGATGCGCGTCATCGCCCCGGAGATACAGGCGTATTTCCGGGACGTCGACGACCACTTGAAGCGCGCCACCGAACAGATCGCCGCCTTCGACGAGTTGCTGAACTCGATCCTCCAGGCGCATCTGGCGCAGGTGACGGTCGCGCAGAACGAGGACATGCGGAAGATCACCGCCTGGGCGGCGGTCATCGCGGTGCCGACGATGGTCTGCGGCATGTACGGCATGAACTTCGACCACATGCCCGAACTGCACTGGCGGTTCGGCTATCCGCTCGTCATGTCCTTGATCGCGGCGGCCTGTGTGGCGCTGTACCGCGGCTTCCGGAGGAACGGCTGGCTCTGAGAAGGCTCGGAGAAGGGGGGCGGCCCACCGGGCAAGAGGCCCGGGGTCAGCTCCTTGCGTACACGCTCTCGACCCAGCCCGCGAGCTGGTCGTCGTCGAGGTGGGTGGCCAGGTCGGCCTCGCTGATCATGCCGACGAGCCGCTTGTTCTCGATCACCGGCAGTCGGCGGATCTGGTGGCCCTGCATCTCCCGCAGCACCTCGACGACATCGGCGCCCGAGTCGATCCAGCGCGGGGTGCCCTTGGCCATGTCGCCCGCGGTGATCCGGGACGGGTCGTGCCCCATGGCCACACAGCCGACGACGATGTCGCGGTCGGTGAGGATGCCGCAGAGCCGTTCGTTCTCGTCGCTGATGGGCAGCGCGCCCACGTCGAGTTCGCGCATCAGCTGGGCGGCGCGGTCCAGGGTCTCGTGCTTGGGGATCCACTGGGCGCCCCGGTGCATGATGTCTCCGGCGGTGGTCATCACTACCTCCCGTTGCCGGGCAGTGTCCGGAGCGGCGCGGAGGCGCGGCTGGTCCCGGCGCTCCTCATTCTCGCGGCGGGCCCGTCGGCACGCATCCGGAGCCTCCCGAGGCCCGGTCAGCCGCTCCACGCCGGATGCCGCGGGTCGTCCGCCCGCACCACCACGTCGGCCGCGGCGGCGGGGTCGGCCTCCGTCTCGTACCGCGCGAAAGCCGGCAGCGTCCATCGCTCGCCCTCCGGCGTGCGCCGCGCCAAGGCCCCCGGCGAGAGCCGCACGTGCAGGGTCAGGTCGAACGGAAACCAGTGGCCGAGGAGCAGCGGTCCGTGCAGCAACAGCATTCCGCCGGGCGGCAGTTGCACGTACGGGCTGCGGCTCGCGCGGTCGGCCACCGGGTCCCACAGATCGGGCAGGACCCGCCCCGTGCCGCCGGGGTCGAGCGGCCCGAAGACCTCCCGCCACAGCGCGCCGGTGTCGAACCACCCGCTGTAGTACGCCTCCACGTCCTCGTGGCCGTACTCGAACCGCAGCGACGCCGGGCGCAGGAAGCCCTCCGTGCCGACCACGAGGGCGCTCCGTCCGCGCAGGCGCAGCGCGTCGGCCACCCGGCGCGCCAGCGCACCGGTGTCACCGGCCGGGGCTCCGTCCACGGCGATCCGCGGCCAGGCGCCCCCGTCGGCCGTCTTCAGGTCGAGCAGGCGGTCGGCGAGGGTGTCGGCCAGTCGTTCCCAGGTGATCGGTTCGAGTCGCACGGGCCCATGATGCCGGGCGCCGTGCCGGTATGGCTTCGCGGGCATCGGTACGACTTCGCGGGCGTCGGCGCGGCTTCGCAGGCATCGGCGCGGCTTCGTCGGGAGCGGGCGCGGGGATGAGAGGGGCATGGCGAGCTCCCCGGTCTCCCCCGCCGCCCGCGCCGGGCTCCTGGTCTTCCAGCCGTTGAAGCGGCGGCGCTGCGCGGAGTGCCACGCCGGTCCGCTGCCGCTGGTCGCCCTGGAGGCGGGTGAGCCGCGCTGCCTGGACTGCGCCGACCTCGGGCACCTCGTCTACCTGCCGCGCGGCGACACGGCGCTCACCCGCCGGGCCCGCGAGGGCAGCGGCCTGTCGGCGGTCGTCGTCCGCTTCCACCGGCGCCGTGCCCGGTACGAGCGGCAGGGCGTCCTCGTCGAGGAGGCCGCGCTGGCCCGTGCCGAGGAGCGCTGCCTGGCGGACGCGGAGGCACGGGCGCGGCGCCGGTCCCGCGACGCGGCGCGCCGGGCCGTGGAGGACGTGCGGTTCACGGAGGCGTTCGCCGCGGAGATCCGTCGGCTCTTCCCCGGCTGCCCGCCGGACCGCGCCCGCGCCATCGCCGCGCACGCCTCGGTGCGGGGCAGCGGCCGGGTGGGGCGGAGCGCGGCGGGCCGGGCCCTGTCCGAGGGGGCGGTGACCGCCGCGGTCACAGCGGCGGTGCGCCACACCGCCACGCCGTACGACCGGCTGCTGATGAGCGGGGTGCCCCGCGGGGAGGCGCGGCGGCGGATCGCCGCCGCGGTGGAGACGACCCTGTGCGGCTGGCGCGTGCCGCGGGGGCACCCCTCATCCGACGCGTAGGGCCCCCACCCGGCCTGCCACCCCCGAGACGCAGGCGCATGCGGCCGCGAGCATCGCGTATGGCATTCGTCGACCTGCGGGAATTGACTTGTGGTGACGGGGCGCCGGGTTGCAGGATCACTCGCTGCCCGCCATCCGATGTACTCGCTGCCCGCCATCCGGTGTAACCACCCCACTCTTCACGGGAGTTGTCATGATCGACGGTCCGTACTTCGTGCTCGCCGTGCTCGGGGCACTCGCCTGCGGCCTCGCCGCGGGCGTCTTCGCCGGATTCTCGACCTTCGTGATGAAGGGGCTCGCGGCGCTGCCTCCGGCCCAGGGCATCGCCGCGATGAACCGCATCAACGTCGCCGCGGTCACCCCGGCGTTCATGGCCGTGTTCATGGGGGCGGCGGCGCTCTGCGCGGTGCTCGCCGTCGTGACGTTCGTGCTCTGGCCGGACGAGGGCACGGTCGAGCTGCTGCTCGGCAGTGCGCTGTATCTCGTCGGCTCGTTCGGCGTGACCATCGCGGCGAACGTGCCGCGCAACGAAGCGCTCGCCGAGGTCGACGAGAACAGCGCGGAGGGCGCCGCGTACTGGCGTACGTACGTCAGTGAGTGGACCGCGTGGAACCACGTCCGCACCGTCGCATCACTCGCCGCGACGGCGTCCTTCATACTCGCCCTGACCTGAGCTGACCCGGCTGCCTGACCCGACCCGGCCTCGCACCGGGCGCCACGGCCCGACCCGACGTATGGTGACAAAAAGCCTGCGCGAGGGAGACGGCCATGGCCGACCCCAAGGGCTTCCTCACCACCGCCCGCCAGGAATGGCCGCGCCGCCCCGTCGGGGAGCGGGTCAGGGACTGGGACGAGGTGTACGTGCCCGGGGCGCTGCTGCCCATCGTCGAACGGCAGGCGGACCGCTGCATGGACTGCGGGGTCCCCTTCTGCCACGAGGCGTGCCCGCTCGGCAATCTCATCCCCGACTGGAACGACCTGGTCTCCCGTGCCGACTGGCACGCGGCGGCGGAGCGGCTGCACGCCACGAACAACTTCCCGGAGTTCACCGGGCGGCTGTGCCCCGCCCCGTGCGAAGCGGGCTGTGTCCTCGCCATCAACCAGCCCGCCGTGACGATCAAGAACGTCGAAGTGGCCGTCGCCGACCGCATCTGGGCCGACGGCCTCGCCCCGCCACGGCCCCCGGAGCGCCTCTCCGGCAGGACCGTCGCCGTCGTCGGATCGGGGCCCGCGGGCCTCGCCGCCGCACAGCAGCTGACGCGCGCCGGGCACACCGTCGCGGTGTACGAGCGGGACGACCGGCCCGGCGGTCTGCTGCGGTACGGGATACCCGCCTTCAAGATGGAGAAGGCGCATCTGGAGCGCAGGCTGGGGCAGTTGGCCGCCGAGGGCGTGCGGTTCCGTACGTCGACCGAGGTCGGGCGGGACGTGGGCGCGGCGGAGCTGCGGAACCGGTACGACGCGGTGGTGCTCGCCGTCGGGGCCACCGCGTGGCGGGACCTGGACGTACCCGGACGGGAGTTGGCCGGGGTCGAGCAGGCCATGGCGTATCTGCCGCTCGCCAACCGGGTGTGCGCGGGCGAGCTGGCCACCTCGCCGCTGAGCGCCGCCCGCAAGCACGTCGTCATCGTCGGCGGCGGCGACACGGGGGCCGACTGCCTGGGCACGGCGATCCGCGAAGGGGCGGCGACCGTCACGCAGTTGGACATCTACGCCCGCCCCGACGCGTCCCGCGACGAGGAGACGGAGCCCTGGCCGACGTACCCGAAGATCCACCGGCTCTCCCCGGCGCACGAGGAGGCCGGGCAGCTGCGGACCGCCCCCGCGACCGGCACCGATGCCGACACCGACGCACGCCTGTTCGCGGCGTCCACGCTCCGCTTCGACGGCGACGCCGCGGGACACGTGCGCGCCCTGCACCTCACGGAGGTCGACGCGGCCCGGCGCCCCCTGCCGGGCACGGAGCGGGAACTCCCGGCCGATCTGGTGCTGCTCGCGCTCGGCTTCTCCGGCCCCGACCGCACGGCGGGCGGCCTGCTCGACCAGCTCGGCGTGGACCTCGACGAGCGGGGCGTGCTCGCCCGTGACGACCACTTCGCGACGAACGTCCCCGGTGTCTTCGCTACCGGCGACGCGGCACGCGGTCAGTCGCTCGTCGTCTGGGCCATCGCGGAGGGCCGCGCGACGGCAGCCGCGGTGGACCGCTGGCTGACGGGGACGACCGGCCTCCCCTCCCCGATCACACCGCACGACCGCCCGATGACCGTGTGACGGCTGAGCGGGGCGGCGGGACGCGTGCACGCAGCGGGGTCCCGTGCCGTCAGGGCTTTCGCGCCACCGCGCCGTATCCCGGGGTGGGGCCGTCCGCCGACTCCGGCGTCCACTCGCCCAGTTCCGGCTTCCAGCGGTCGAGGACCGCGACTCCGGGCACCACCAGCTCGTACCCCTCGAAGAAGCGTTCCACCTCGGCCTGTGTGCGCAGTGCCAGCGTCATGCCGCGCGCCTTGTAGAGCTCACCGGCCTGCTTCGCCGTGTCCGGGGTGAAGTCGGCCGTGCCGTGCGACAGCATCAGGTGGCTGCCGGGCGGCAGCGCCCGCATCAGCCGGTCCACCAGGTCGTAGGCGCCGTCCTCGTCCGCGATGAAGTGCAGCAGCGCGACCAGACAGAGGGCGACGGGCCGTTCCAGATCGAGGACCTTCGAGGCCTCTTCGAGGATCCTCTCCGGCTCGCGGAAGTCCGCCTGGATGTACTCGGTGACGCCCTGCGGGGTCGAGCGCAGCAGGGCGCCGGCGTGGGCGAGGACGATGGGGTCGTTGTCGCAGTAGACGACGCGGGTCTCGGGGGCGATCCCCTGGGCGATCTGGTGGAGGTTCGGCTCGGTCGGTATGCCGGTGCCGACGTCCAGGAACTGCCGTACGCCCTGGGAGGCGAGCCAGCGCGTGGCGCGCTGCATGAACGCGCGGTTGGCCCGCGCCGTCGTCAGGACCCGCCCGTCCATGGCGACGAGCTGCCGCCCCATCTCCTCGTCCACGGGGTAGTTGTCCTTGCCCCCGAGGAACCAGTCGTACATCCGCGCGGGGTGCGGCTTACTCGTGTCGATGTACGACGAGTCGGTCATGCGAACTCCAAGCGAGTGGATCGGGGAACGTCACGCGGTCACGACAGCAGGAAGTCCGCTTCGCCCGCCTTCGCCCCCTGGATGAACGCGTTGATCTCTCCGTACGTGTAGATGAGCGCGGGGCCGTCGGGGTCGGCGGACTGACGCACGGCCACCCGTCCGTCGGCGAGCTTCATGGCTTCCAGGCAGTTGCCGCCGTTGCCGCCGCTCCAGGGCTTGTGCCAGCCCTCGGTGCCCAGGTCGCGGGCGGGCATGCCGTTGTAGATCCGGGATTCCCTGATCTCGCTGCGCGAGTCGTCGCGGGCCCCGGGTGAACGCGGACCGGCAGGGCGCGTTCCGGATCGGTGTCGGTCCATGTCACAGCTCCTTGCGGAGGTCCCGGAGGATCTCCTTCGTGCGTTGTGCGGTGGCGGCCTGCGCCGCCATGCGGTCCATGACCTCCAGGTGGGTGGCCACCTCGGTGCGCGCGTCGAGGTAGACGGCGCCGGTCAGGTACTCGCTGTAGACCATGTCGGGCAGCTCCGCCATGGCGAAGCGGAAGAGCACGAACGGTCCGAACGTGCCGGGATGCGGGCCCGCCGCGAAGGTCGCGACCTGCAGGGTGACATGGGGCAGTTCGGCGGCTTCGAGCAGCCGGTCGATCTGGTTCCGCATCACCTCCGCGTCGCCCACGGGCCTGCGCAGCGCGGTCTCGTCCATCACCACCCACAGACGGGGCGCGTCCTCACGGGTGAGCAGCGCCTGGCGCTCCATGCGCAGCGCCACATACCGCTCGATGTCCGTGGGCCGGGTCTGGCCGATGGCGCCGGAGCGCATCACTCCGCGTGCGTACTCCTCGGTCTGCAGGAGTCCCGGCACGAAGTGGGGTTCGTACGACCTGATGAGGCTGGCGGCCCCTTCCAGGCTGACGTACATGCTGAACCAGCCCGGCAGGATGTCGTGGAACCGCTGCCACCAGCCGGGCTTGTTGGCCTCCTCGGCGAGCATGACGAAGGCGTCGGCCTCGTCGTCCGCGACTCCGTACGACTTCAGGAGCAGCTGGAGGTACGGGATCTTCAGCGCGACCTCGGCCGTCTCCATCCGCCGGACGGTGGCGGGGGCGACGCGCAGGACCTTCGCTGCCTCCTCGCGTTTCAGGCCCGCGCTCTCGCGCAGGTCCTGCAGGCGACGACCGAGAACGACCTGGCCGACGGTCGGCGCGGACCGCGGTTCGCTCACGTCTCCTACCTCCACCTGACTCCGCGTTGCTTCAACTCACACCGCACCGCGAGCTGTAGCGAGCAGTGTGCCATGCGCTGTCACAGAGGAACACGCCACTGTGCACTTTTCAGAGTGGGTCTTGCCAAGGTGTTCCGGGCGGGGCGATAGTGGAGAGCGTGACTCCGCCCGCGCCGTTACGAACCGAAGCCGCCGGAGGCCGTCTTGGCGATCTCGCCGAGGCACGGCCCGAGGACGCCGAGGTCTGCGTCAGTTTCGCTCTCGCACCTCGTCCGGGCTCCGTCGCACAGGCCAGACGCCTGATGCGCACGCAGCTGGACGGGTGGGCGGTGAGCGACGACGACGCCTGCGACGCGGCGGCACTCGTTCTCTCCGAACTGGTCACCAATGCCGTGGTGCACACCGCGAGCCGGCGGATCATCTGCGAGCTCTGCGCGGATCCGGAGAAGCTGCGAATAGCCGTGCGTGACGAAGGCTGCGGTTCAGGGATGCCGCGCCCGGTGCACAGGGGGACCGACGAGGAGCACGGGAGGGGACTGCTCCTTGTCGACGCGGTGAGCAGCGCGTGGGGCGTCCACGACGCGGGGCCCGGTATCGGGCGAACGGTGTGGGCGGAGTTGCGGCGTACGTCGTCGCCGACGACGACAGCGACGGCGTACGCATAGAGGCACAGCGGAACGGAACGATCGAGCGTGGCAGTGGCACGGGCGGGGGGCATGTGAGCGCGGGTACGGTGCGGCCGTTGGATCTGAACACCTTGGTCCGTCTGTCGCGACGGCGGCAGCGCGCCGGGAGATCGACCCCGCCGCCCCTGCGGCTCGATCTGCCCGAGGGCATGACCGAGCCGCTCGGCTGCGACGCGGTGGCGGTGCCCGCGGCGCTCGGGCCCCGGCTGATGTCCCGGCTCCCCCGCGTGGGGTGTGTGTACGAGGACGGGGCGCGCTGGTGGTGGATCGTGCCCGCGGACTCCGACGTGGCCATGGAGTGGCCCGCCCCTGTCGCCTACTCGGCGGGAGCGGTGGTGCGGGACGCGGACTGTCGCCCGGTGCTCATCAACCGTCCTGCGGACGACGTCCCCTATACGCCGCCGATCCCGTTGTATCTGGCGCTGTGCCGGGTGACGGGGACGACGCCGGGATGGTCCCGGGCCCTCAGCGCGTAAGCGCTCCGCTGGGTTTGGCGGCTTTGGGTTCGGGGACCCAGGGTTGTTGCCCGACTGCGGGTGAGTGGGGGCTTGTGGCGCAGTTCCCCGCGCCCCTGGAACCCGGCGTCCCCGGCGCCTGAACGGGCTTCACGGTTTCCAGTCCACCGTGGATCTGACCGCGGCCGCGACTCGTCCCGCGTCCGGTGTGTACAGGTCTTCCAGAGGTGGGCTGAAGGGGACCGGCGTGTGGGGTGGGGTGACCGTGGCTATCGGGGCGCGGAGGGACGCGAAGGCCTCCCGGGCCACCAGGGCGGAGATGTCCGCGGCCATGCCGCAGCGCGGGCCCGCCTCGTCGACGACCGCCAACCGGCCCGTGCGCTCCACGCTTTCGAGGATCGTCCCGGCATCGAGCGGGCTGGTCGTGCGCGGGTCGAGCACCTCGCACCGCACCCCGGCACCGGCCAGCTCGTCGGCGGCCTCGCAGGCGACGGAGACCATCCGCCCGAGCGCGACGACCGTGATGTCCCGGCCCTCCCGGACCACGTCCGCCGCGCCGAAGGGAATCGTGTAGCTCTCGGCGGGGACCTCGCCCACCACGTCGTACATCGCCTTGTGCTCGCAGAAGATCACCGGGTCGTCGTCCCGGATCGCCTGGATCAGCAGCCCCTTCGCCTCGTACGGCGAGGAGGGCAGCACCACCTTCAGGCCGGGCACCGACGTGAAGAGGGGATACAGGGCCTGCGAGTGCTGGGCCGCGGCCCGCAGGCCCGTCCCGTACATGGTGCGGATCACGACCGGGGTGACGGCCTTGCCACCGAACATGTAGCGGAACTTCGCCGCCTGGTTGAAGATCTGGTCGAAGCACACCCCCATGAAGTCGATGAACATCAGTTCGGCGACCGGGCGGAGTCCGCGGGTGGCGGCCCCGATCGCCGCGCCGATGAACGCCGACTCCGAGATGGGGGTGTCCAGGACCCGTCCGGGGAACCGGGGCTGCAGCCCTTTGGTCACCCCCAGCACACCGCCCCACGCGTCGTCCGCTCCGGGCGCGCCCGCGCCGCCCGCGTTGTCCTCGCCCATCACGATGACGGAGGGGTCGCGCTCCATCTCCTGCGCCAGCGCTTCGTTGATCGCCTCGCGGTAGCTGATGCTGCGTGCCATGCGGCTCCGACTCCCCTCAGAGGTACGAGATGTAGACGTCCGTCTCCAGGTCGGCGCGGGTCGGCAGGGGCGCCGACCTGGCCTCGGCGACCGCCTCGTCGATGAGCGCGGCGACCTCGGCGTCGACCGCGTCGAGACGGTCGGCGGTCAGCTCACCGGTGCCGGTCACGGTCGCGCGGAAACGGGTGAGGCAGTCGAGTTCGGCGCGCGCGTGCCGCACCTCGTCGGCCCGGTAGGCCTGCCGGTCGCCCTCGAAATGGCCGTAGTAGCGGGTGAGCCGGACCTCGATCAGCGTCGGTCCGCCGCCCCCGCGGGCCCGCTCCACCGCCGCGCCCGCCGCCTCGTGCACCGCGAAGAAGTCGAAGCCGTCGACGCTCACGCCCGGCATGCCGAAGGCCGCCGCGCGGTCCGCGATGGAGCCGCCGCCCACCGACCACTCGGCCGCGGTGGCCTCCGCGTATCCGTTGTTCTCGGCGACGAAGACGGCCGGAAGCCGCCACACGGAGGCGAGGTTGAGGGATTCGAGGGTGGTGCCCTGATTGCTGCCGCCGTCACCGAAGAAGGCCACGCCGACGCCTCCGTCGCCGCGCACCTTCGCGGCGAGCGCGGCCCCGCAGGCCAGCGGCGGGCCGCCGCCGACGATGCCGTTGGCGCCGAGCATGCCCTTGGCGAGGTCCGCGATGTGCATCGAGCCGCCCTTGCCCCGGCACGCTCCTGTCGTACGCCCGTAGATCTCCGCCATCATCGCTTTCACGTCGACGTGCTTGGCGATGCAGTGGCCGTGGCCCCGGTGGGTCGAGGCGATGGTGTCGCGCTCGTCGTCGAGGTGGGCGCAGACCCCGGCCGCGGAGGCCTCCTCCCCTGCGTAGAGATGGACGAAGCCGGGGATCTCGCCGGTCGCGAACTCGTCGTGGAGGCGCTCCTCGAAGCTGCGGACGGTACGCATCGTGCGGTAGGCGTCGAGCAGCGCGGGGCCGTCGAGGCCGTGCGCACGGGGGCCTTCGGATGTCCGGAGAGCGTCGGTCACGGAATAACTCCTTTGCCTGTACGGGGGCGGAGTTGCGTCCATGGGGCATGGCACCCTCGGCCCGCCGACCCGGCAAGAGTTGCCCGGGGTTGCGTCCGCCCCGACCGCCCCTTCTCCGCCACGAGCGCCCCGGCCGTGCTCCGGGTACACCGTGGCGGAGCGCGCACGCGCCCTGCACACGCCCCGCGGCCGCCGCGATAGTGGCCGCCGCTTCCCAACGCGCCCACGGAGACCGGCTTGGACGAAACGAAGAGACCACAGAGCCCCTGCGGCGGCACCTCGGAGTCCGAAGCACTGCTCTTCGGCGGTCCGCTGCGCTACGACACCGGCTGGTCGCAGCACGAGGACGCCTTTCTGCAGCTGGGGTTCCGCGCCATGCTGACGCGGCTGCCCGCCCTGCTCGGCGCCAGTTTCCGGCTCGCCTGGCAGGCCGACCGGCAGGCCGCCCGCACCGTGCTCGGCGCGGAGCTGGCCCGCGGAGTCGCCCAGGCGGTGAGCCTGCTGGCGGTGAACGGCGTCCTCGCGCGCCTGATGACGAACGCCCCGATCGCGGACCGGCTGCGCGGCGCGGCCCCCGCGCTGGTCACCATGGCATGCATGCTGTGCGCCGCCGCGCTGCTGCGCGCCGCGTCGACGTATGCGACGGGACGCCTGGAGCCGAAGGTCGAACGCGTCGCCACCGAGCAGTACTTGGAGCGGGCCGCCGCCGTGGAGCTGTCGGCCATCGAGGACGACGCCTTCCACAAACTGCTCGACACCGCGCAGTACGGTGCCGCGTCCGCCCGCCGCATGATCGCCACCTCGACCCGCGTGGTGAACGCGCTGATCTCCCTGATCGCGGCGGCGGGCGTCCTCACCGTGCTGCACCCGGTGCTGTTACCGCTCCTCGTGACCATGACCCTGCCGAGCGCGTGGAGCGCCCTCACCATCGCCCGGCGCCGCTACCGCTCCTTCCACGCCTGGGTGCAGCACGCCCGTGCGGGCCGCCTGATCAGCGGTCTGCTCACCGAGGCGGCCGCGGCGCCCGAGATCCGCGTGCACGGCGTGGGGCCCTTCCTGCTGCGCCACTTCCGGTCCATGTCGGAGGCGGCCGAGGAGGAGCAGGCCAGGCTGGCGCGGCTCGCCGCCCGCACCGGTCTGATCGCGGCCGTCTGGACGGGCCTGGCGACGGCGGCGACGTACGCGACGCTCGGCGGGCTGCTGCTCGCCGGGGCGATGGCACTGTCCGTGGCGGGCACCGCCGTCATCGCGATCCGGACGGGCGCGGCAAGCCTGGACACCCTCGTCCTTGAGGTCAACTCCCTGCACGAGGACGCCCTGTTCGTCGGCGATCTCGACCGGCTCTGCGTGGAGGCGGCGCGCCGCGCCATCCCCGTGGGCGGCGCGCCGCTGCCGCGGGACCCGCGCGAGATCCGCTTCGACCACGTCACCTTCCGCTATCCGGGGGCCGCGGGCCGGGACGCGCTCCGCGATGTCTCCCTGTCGCTGCCCACCGGCAAGATCATCGCCCTGGTCGGCGAGAACGGCTCGGGCAAGACGACCCTGGTCAAGCTGCTCGCGGGCCTGTACGCGCCGGACCGCGGCCGGATCCTGTGGGACGACGTGGACGCCGCGACCGCGGACCGCGCCCGGCTCGCCGAGCGGATCGCGATGGTCGCGCAGGACTTCAAGCGGTGGCCGTTCACGGCGCGCGTGAACGTGGCGATCGGCCGGGCCTCCGCGGCCCGCACCGACGAGCGGCTGCGCACCTCGCTGACGGAGGCGGGCGCGGAGCCCGTCGTGGCGGATCTGCCGCGCGGCCTGGACACACTGCTCGCGAAGGCGTTCACGGGCGGACACGAGCTGTCGGGGGGCCAGTGGCAGCGCTTGGGCATCGCACGGGCCGCGTACCGGCGGGGCCGGATCCTCGTCGTCGACGAGCCGACCGCGGCGCTCGACGCCCGCGCCGAGCTGGAGGTCTTCGAGAAGATCAGGGCGCTGGCCGGGACGGGCCAGACGGTGGTCCTCATCACCCACCGGCTGGCGTCCGTGCGCCACGCCGATCTGGTCCACGTCCTCGACGAGGGCCGGCTCGTGGAGTCCGGCACCCCGGAGGAACTGCTCGCCGCCGGCGGTGTCTACGCCGAGTTGTACGCGCTCCAGGCCGATCAGTTCCTGGCGCGCTGAGAGCCTGGGAGGGCGCTTCGGCAACGCGGCGAGCGTGCGTGCCAGGCGGCGCCCACCCGGCCGGGGTCATGACACAGGCTCTGAGCGCGTCCTACGCGACGGCCGCCAGCTCCACGGCCTCGTCGGGCACGCGCACGATCACCAGGAAGGCATCCGACGCGAGGTCCATGACGACCTCGGCGGGCTGTCCTTCCTGCCGCCGGTCCCGCGCGAACTCCTCCGCGGGCCACGATCCGCGGGGTCCGCCCGCGGGAAAGCGTTCCAGCACCACTCGTCCGTTCATCATGATCCCTGTCCCCCGTTGTCGTTCCGTCGCGTGCGCTGTCCCGAGCCTCCGCATCCGAAGACTCTGTACGGAGGAGAACGCGCGGAACGGTCCCGAGGATGCGCAACGTGACGGAATCGAGACGGAGTTGGGCCATTTCCCAGGGTTCTCCCCGGGAACTTCCGGCGCTCGGCCCGGTCGGCTCAGTGCTCGTACTCGTCGTGGTACCGGACGCGCGCGCTGCCCGCGGGAGCCCCGTACACCGACGCACGCCCCGCGGGCCGCTCCCACTCCTCCTGCCGCCCGAGCGCGGTGAGGTCGAGGAGGCTCGTGGTGGAGCCGACGCCGTCCAGGCCGCGGGCGAACGTCGCGTACGTGTGGAAGATCCGGTCGGCGTACCGCAGGAAGCAGTTGATCGCGGGCACGTCCTGGGGCTCCTCGGGCGAGGAGGCCAGGAAGTCGTAGTTGAAGTCGCCGCCGTTCGTCGAGTACCAGGGCACGGTCCAGCCCATCCGGGCCTTGAAGGTCAGCAGCTTGGTGAAGGGCGCCCGCGACACGGCGACGAAGTTCGTGGACCGGGCCCGCAGGTGCGCGAGGTGCCCGATCTGGTCGAGGAACCCGGAGCAGCTGCGGCAGCCCGCGTCCCACTCGGGGGCGAACATGAAGTGGTAGACGATCAGCTGGTCCCTGCCGTCGAAGAGGTCGAGCAGGGTCGCCTTTCCGTCGGGGCCGTCGAAGTAGTACTCCTTGTCGACCTCGACCATCGGCAGCCCGCGCCGCTCGGCGTTGAGCGCGTCGCGGGCGCGGGTGGCCGCCTTCTCCTTGGCCAGCAGTCCCTCACGCGCGAGGAGCCACTCCTCGCGCGTGACGATCTCCGGAAGTCCCATGGTGTGTCTCCTCCACCCGTCGGGCGCATACGTCTGCGAAGGGTGGACCGGCGGGCTTCCCGGAACTCATCGCTCGCGGGCGAAGAAGTTCCGGAGAACTTTCAGAGGAGCACCGGGAGTTCGAGCAAACCCCGGGAACGGATCGACCGACGCCACCGGATCTCGTCCCTGGGGACGGCCAGCGCGAGGCGCGGGAAGCGCTCGATCAGGGCCCCGACCGCGATCTCGATCTCCAGCCGGGCCAGGGGCCCGCCGACGCAGTGGTGGATGCCGTGGCCGAGGGCGACGTGTCCGGCGGTGGCGCGGTCGAGGTCGAGGCGGTCGGGGTCGGGGAAGCGCCCGGGGTCGCGGTTGGCGGAGCCGATCGACAGCAGCACGGTCTCACCGGCGGGCACCGTGACGCCCGCGATCGTGATGTCCCGCACCGGGAAGCGGCGGATGGCGAGCGGCGCGGGCCCGTCGTAGCGCTGGAACTCCTCGACGGCCGCGGGAAGTCGGGCGGGGTCGTCCCGCAGGGCGGCGAGCTGCTCCGGGTGGTCGAGGAGGGCGAGCACGGCATTGCCGATGAGGTGGACGGTGTTCTCGTACCCGGCGAAGAGGATCAGGAAGGCGAGCGACATCAGCTCGTCCTCGCTGAGCCGGTCCCCCGCGTCCCGCACCGCGATCAGGTCGGAGAGGAGGTCGTCGGCGGGGCTCTGCCGCTTGTCCGCGAGGAGCCCGGTGAAGAAGCCGAGC
The DNA here is from genome assembly GCF_001418325.1 of Streptomyces atriruber. Taxonomy (GTDB): domain Bacteria; phylum Actinomycetota; class Actinomycetes; order Streptomycetales; family Streptomycetaceae; genus Streptomyces; species Streptomyces atriruber. The sequence continues at coordinate 15,529 of NZ_LIPN01000283.1, forward strand.
ATGGCGACGACGGCCTGCTTCGCCTTCTCCGGGTGTGCAGGGTCGGGCGCGAGGAGGGCGTCGGTCCACTCCCGGAAGTCGCGGCGGCTCCCGTCCGGCACCCCGAGGAGGTCGCAGATGACGGTGATGGGCAGCGGTGCGGCGTACGCGTCGACGAGGTCGGCGCGGCCGAGCGGTTCGACGGCGTCGAGGAGGGCGTCGGCGGTGCGCCGGACGGGGGCGCGCAGCCCCTCGACGCGCCGCCGGGTGAAGGCCCGGCCGACCAGGCCGCGGATGCGGGTGTGGTCGGGCGGGTCCATGTTGAGGAGGTTCGCGTCGAGGGCGGGCGGCAGCGCGAGGCCGCGGTAGCCGCCGGGCAGGGCGCGGCTCTTGTCGAGCGAGAGCAGCGGATTCGCGAGGGCCTCGCGGACGTCGTCGTACCGGGTGACGAGCCAGGCGGGGCTGCCGTCGGCGCCCGCGATCCGGTGCACGGGGGCGGTGTCGCGCAGCCGCGCGCAGACCGCGTACGGATCGTCGACGAGCCCCTCGGCCGGGTCCTGACCTGCGGCCCCGTCCTGATTCCCCGGGCCCTGGTGTGTCCTCGTCGTCGCCATGCCTCCCACCCTAGGGAGCGCCCCGGCCGCTTCCTCGGCCGCCCCCACCACCGCACCTACCCCTCGTACTCCTGGATCCGCTTCCCGTGGCTCCGGTCGACGAGTTCGGGCAGGAGTCCGCTCAACTCGCCCACGATGTCCGGCACATCGAGCGTCAGCAGCTCGCGGTCGCGCATCAGGACCCGCCCGGCCACGATCGTGGTGCGCACGTCGCCGGAGCGGGCGCTGTGCACGAGCGTGGCCGCGAGGTCGTGCACCGGCTGGGTGTGCGGTCCGGTCACGTCGACGAGGACGATGTCGGCCCGCCGCCCGGCGGCGAGGCTCCCGATCTCGTCCCCGAGCCCGACGGCCCGCGCGCTCTGCAGGGTGGCGTGGTCCAGGGCCTGGCGGGCGGTGAGCCAGGTCGGGTCCCGTTCCACGGACTTCTGGACGAGCGCGGTGAGCGTCATGGACTCCCACACGTCGAGGGTGTTGTTGGACGCGGCGCCGTCCGTGGCGAGGCCGACCGGGACGCCCGCCTCGCGCAGGGCCCGCACGGGCGTCGTGTCCCAGCCGAACTTCAGATAGCCGCGGGGTGCGGAGGCGACGGCGACGCGTCCGCCGGTGCGTTCCGCCGCCCGGCGCAGGACGGGCAGGTCGCGGGCGGTGTCGAGGCCGGTGACGTGGGCGAGGAGCACGTCGGTGTCGAGGAGTCCGGCGCGCTCCAGGATCTCGATGGGGGTGCGGCCGTGGCGGGCCAGGCTGTTGGCGGTCTGCTCGCGGTTCTCGGCGGCGTGGATGTGGACCAGCAGGCCGTGTTCCCCGGCGAGTTCCGCGGTCGCGGCGAGGTCGGACCCGTCGACGGTGTAGGGGGCGTGCGGGGCGAGGCAGGTGGTGATGCGGCCGTCGGCGGCGCCCCGCTGCCGGAGCGCGAAGTCGAGGGAGGCGGCGCGCCCTTCGGGTCCCTGTGTGCTGAAGTAGGCCTGGCCGAGGACGGCGCGCAGGCCGCTCTCCCGGGTGGCGGCGGCCACCTCGTCCATGGCGAAGTAGTGGTCGGCGAAGGTGGTGACGCCGCCACGGATCATCTCGGCGCAGGCGAGCCGCGCGCCGAGCCCGACGACGCGCTCGGTCAGGTTGGACTCGACGGGCCAGATCCAGTCGTTGAACCACGCGTGGGCGGGCAGGTCCTCGGCGAGGCCGCGCAGGGCCACCATCGGCGTGTGCGTGTGGCAGTTGACGAGTCCGGGGAGGGCGACGGTGCCGCGGCCGTCGACGTGTCCGGCGCCCGGCGGAGCCTGCGGGCCGCCCGCCGTGACGGAGGCGATGACTCCGTCACGTACGACGATCGTGGCGTCGTCGACGAAGACGATCTCTCCCCGCGGATCGTGGGTCAGCGCGGTGCAGCCGGTGACGACGAGGTCTGTGGGGCCGGGCGTGCCGAGTCCGGCGGGGCCGGGCGAGGGAGGCGGCGTCATCTCTTCAAGGTAGTGCGAGTGCGCATCCGGCGGCCCTGTCGCGGGGACGGTTTCGCGGGCACGCTGGCCCCACCCGCCGATCGGCCGAGGGGACACGGACCAGGGATTCGGACCAGGGATTCGGACGAGGGAGTCGGCGATGATCATCGGCACGTGGAACCTGGAGAACCTCTACCGCCCCGGCGGGCCGTTCGGCCCCGAGGACAAGGCCGCGTACGAGGCGAAACTGGCCTCGCTCGCGGCGACGATCACCGCGCTGCGGCCGAGCGTCCTCGGTGTGCAGGAGGTCGGCGACCCGGCGGCGCTGGCCGACCTGGCGGGCATGCTGGAGGGCACCTGGCACGTCACGCTCTCGCAGCACGCGGACGACCGGGGCATCCGGGTCGGCTTCCTCACCAGCCTGCCCGTCTTCGTCGTCGCCGACGAGGTCGGCCTGCCGGACCCGGTGCGGCCGGTGCAGACCGACGACTCGGGACGGACGACGGCGCGGGCCGGACGGGGCATCCTCGCGGTGACGGTGTCGACCCGGGCGTTCTTCTTCGACGCGGTGGTCTGCCACCTCAAGTCGAAGCTGCTCAGCTACCCCGGCGGCCGGTTCTTCCCGCGCGACGAGGGCGAGCGCGCGCGGTACGGCGCGTACGCCCTGTACCGCCGTGCGGCCGAGGCGACCGCGGTGCGCGCGCTCGCCGACCGGCGGCTGCAGGGCGACGGCCGGGAACACGGGGTCGCCGTGCTCGGGGACCTCAACGACGAGGTCGGGGCGGCGACGACACAGATCCTGCTCGGCCCGCCCGGCTCCGAGATCGGCACGCCGGGCTTCGACCGCCCGGACAAGGGGGACGCGACGCGGCTGTGGAACGTGGCACCGCTGATCCCGGCCGACCAGCGCTTCTCCCGCATCCACGCGGGCCGCCGCGAGCTCATCGACCACGTCCTGGTGAGCCGTGGCCTGATGGACCAGGTCCGCGGGGCGGGCACGGGCGCGCCGGGCGCCGCGGCGACCGCGCTGCCGTCGGTGGAGGAGGGGGATCCGGCGGGGCGGCGGAATGTGCCGGGTTCGGATCATGCGCCGGTGTGGATACGGATTCAGCCGTAGGGGGGAGTTGGGCTGAGGTGCGTTCCGGCCGAGGCCCGTACCGCTGAGGCCCGTACCGGCGGCGTGCGTGGTGCGGGTGCGGCCGTGGCGACCTGGCGACGCACGTGGGTTCGGCGGGGCGCGAGCCCTAAGCTTCCTCCCGTCACCCACCAGCCGCACCTCGCACGCCGC
>NZ_LIPN01000284.1 GCF_001418325.1 Streptomyces atriruber
GGGCGGGGCGGGGGCCGGAGCGGGCCTGGTCGGTCCGGTCGGCCTGGTCGCGGTCGATGCGTCGCATCAGTCGTTCCTTGTGGTGGAGGTGCTGCTCGTGCGGGAGGCCCCGAGGAGTCGGGGGCGGCAGCAGACGGGCGATCTCCTCGATGTCGGCGTCCGAACGCCGGGCCTCGCTCCAGGAGTTCGCCGGATTCGAGCGGCTCGGGGAGTCCGAAGGGTTCGAGGTGGTGTCCCTGTTGTTCATGCTGTTTCCTCCCGCACGGGCAGGGCCGCGAGTGCGGCTTCACCGGTCATCTCTCCGCGAGCGGCGCGCGGTTCCCAGTTCTCGGCTCGCTTCTCCGCTCGCTCTTCCGCGCGTTCCTGCGCCGCCGCCTCGTCGGCGAACCGGGCGAGTTTCGCCCGCGCCCGGGACAGCCGCGAGCGCACGGTGCCGACGGGGACGCCGAGCGCCTCGGCCGTCTGCTGGTAGTCGAGCCCCGACCACACGCACAGCGTCAGTACTTCCCGCTCGTGGCGCTTCAGCCGGTCCAGCGAGGCCTGGACGGCGTGCAGCCGCCGGGCGTCGTCGATGCGTCCGGCGACCTCGGGGGCGAAGTCGGCGACCACGGGCGGCTGCCGCTGGCGGGCCAGGAACGCCAGGCGGCGGCGGAGGCCGCGCCGGGTGTTCTCCGCCTTGTGGGTGGCGATGCCCAGCAGCCACGGGCGCAGGGAGCCCTCGTCCGGATGGAGCCGTTCTCGTGCCCGCCACGCGGCCAGGAACGTCTCCGACATGATGTCCTCGGCGGTCGTCCAGTCGCCGGTGAGCCACAGCGCATGCCGGTGGACGGGCCCGGCGTACTGGTCGTAGAGCTCGGCGAACGCGTCACGTTCCCCTGCTCTCACGCGTTTGCGCAGATCGTTTTCTGAGTCCCTCACAGTCATTCCTCTCCGCCGCACCGGCGGAGTTCCTGTGACCTGCGCCATACGCGATGGGGCCCGGCATACGCCGACTGCCGGGCGGGGATCGGCTCGGCCCGGCCCCATTGTGCGTCAGCCGTCCGCTACGACGGACACGCGTCCTCCACCGGCTGGTCGGGGAGCAGCCGGGCCCAGTGCTGGTCCTTGACGAGGTCGCGGGTGCGTCGGGCGGCGTAGTCGACGTCGATGCTCCAGGCGCGGGCGCCCCCGCGGGAGTCGAGTACCGCGAGCGCTCGGCCGTCCGGGGAGAACCGCACCGTGTCGATGCCCTCCGCGGCGGGGCCGGTCAGGACGGTGTGCGCCGCTGCGCGGGTGCCGCCGCGGAGGTCCCACAGCCGCATGCTCCTGTCCGTGCTCGTGGTGGCCAGCGTGGAGCCGTCCGGGCTGAAGTCCACCCCGATGACGACGCCGGTGTGCCCGGTGAGGCTTGCGGTTCTGGTGCGCGCGGCGGCGCCCCGGACCCTGATGGTGCCGTCGTTGCCCCCGACGGCAAGGGTGCGGCCGTCGGGGCTGAAGGCCAGGACCAGGCTGACGTCAGGGGGGCCGGGCAGGGGCCTGGGGCGCTGCCCCGAGCGGGTGTTCCACAGGCGTGTGACGCCGTCGTCGCTGACGAAGGCGACGGCACGGCCGTCGGGCCGCAGTGCCAGCGCGTTCACCGGGCGGGCGTTGCGCAGGACGGCGGTGGGGCGGCCGGTGGCGACGTCCCAGGTCCGGACGGTGCCGTCGCGCCCGCCGGCGGCGAGGGTCCTGCCGTCAGGGGTGATGCCCACCAGCCGCAGGGTCCAGGTGGCTTTCCGGAGCGTGATGACCCGCTTGCCGGTCGCGAGGTTCCACACGCGAATGGTGCGGTCGCGATCGACCGTGGCCAGCACGCTGCCGTCGCTGCTGGCCGAGGCGGAGACGACGCGTTCCGGGAAGCGGACCGGGGCCGGACGGACGCGCGGGGCGGCGGTGGACCAGCGGGCCGCCATGGCCTTTTGATCGACGGTGAGGAACGCCCGGCGGTCCGCGAAGGGGGCCCGCCGGGTGATCGAGCCGGAGCGGTCGGGCAACTCGGCGGTCTTCCGGTGCGAGGCCACGTCCCACAGGCGGGCGGTGGGATCCTGGCCCCCGGTGGCCAGCGTGCGACTGTCGGGGGAGAACGCCACCGCGTACAGCGGCTTCTTCATGGTCAGTGTGGCCAGGGCCCTGTGCGACCGGGGGTCCCAGAGGCGGACGGTGCCGTCGGTGCTCGCACCGGCCAGGATGCGGCCGTCCGGCGAGAACGCCACCCCGTACACAGCGCCCTTGTGACCGGTCAGCGATGCCCGCAGGCGACGGGAGGGCACGTCCCACAGCTTCACGGCGTGTTCCCTGTCCGCGGTGGCCAGCGTGCGGCCATCGGGGGAGAACGCCACCGTGGTGACCGCGCCCGTGCGTCCGGCCAGCACGGCGCGCGTCCTGTGGGACGACACATCCCACAAGCGGGTCGTGCGGCCGGTGTCAGTGCTGGCGAGCAGGCGGCCGTCCGGTGAGAACGCCAGGCGGTACACCGCATCCGCGTGCCCCGTCAGAACGGCGCGCTTCCGATGGGTGCGTACGTCCCACAGCCGCACCGTCCGATCGCTGGAAGCGCTGGCCAGGGTGCGGCCGTCGGGTGCGAACGCGACCGCTTCGACCATGTTGGTGTGGCCTGTCAGGGTCGCCAGAGGGCGGTGCGTGCGTACGTCCCACAGTTTGACGCTGCGGTCGTTCCCCGCCGTGGCCAGGGTGTCCCCGTCAGGGGAGAACGCCACCCCGTTGACGGCGTCGGTGTGGCCGGTGAGGGTGGCCAGGAGGCGGTGGGTGCGTACGTCCCACAGCTTGACGCTGTGGTCGAAGCTCGCCGTGGCCAGGGTGTCGCCGTCGGGAGAGAACGCCACGCCCTGCACCGTGTTGGTGTGCCCGGTGAACTGGTTGGCGTAGACGCGGGCCTGCGCGCTCAACAGGCTGTTGCGCGCTTCCTTGGTGGGGGACTGCCGGTAGCCCCGCAGGGCGAGGACCATCGCGGCCTCGGGGCGGTTCTCCCGCAACTGGTCGGCACAGGCGGCATGTTCACGGGAGACCGCCAGACGCCGCTGCGTGTCGGCCGCGGTCGTCTTCCGGACGGCGACGGCGGTTGCGGCGAGCGCCAGCACCAGCAGCACGCTGAGGGCCGAGATGACCTGACGGACGCGGTGGGTGCGCCGGCGTTTCGCGCGGGTCGACCGACTGAGGAAATCGGCTTCCAGCGCGGTCAGTTCGGTGCGCTGCTCGGGGGTGGAAAAGGCGTCCTGGGCCTCGCCGAGTTCGGTGCCGCGCAGCAGCGCCCCCGCTGTCGCGGTTCCGCTCGTGCCAGTTGTGCGACGCGGAGGTCAGGCGGCGGTGCCGGCGCAGGCGCTCGCGGTCGTCCTCGAGCCACCGGCGGAGGCGGGGCCACGAGGTGATCAGCGCCTCGTGGGCGAGATCGACGGTGTCGTCGTCCAGCGTGACCAGACGGGCCCGCGCCAGCTCGTGCAGCACGGTCTCCGGGCCCGCGTCCCGAACCGCGCAGCGGGTGGTGGCGAGCTCGCCCCGGCCGATGGGACGGCGGGTGTCGGGGGCGCCGTCGCCGGGGGTGATCAGCCGCAGCAAAATGTGCCGGGCCGTCTCCGCGCGGTCCGGGGCGAGGCGGGTGTAGAAGTCCTCGGCGGTCTGGGCGATGGCGCCGTGGACACCGCCCGCGGCTTCGTAGCCCTGCACGGTCAGGGTGCGGCCGCGGCGCCGGAGCCAGGTCTCCAGCAGGGTGTGCGACAGCAGCGGCAGCGCGCCCGGCGCGCCGTGCACCTCCACGACGAGGCGGGCGGTCAGGGCCCGTTCCACGATCAGCCCTGCGGCGGCCGCCGGTTTGACGATCACCTCGCGCAGCTCGTCCGGTGTCATCGGGCCGACCGGCAGGCTCGCCTCCCCGAGGACCCGGGCCAGCCCCTCGTGTTCGAGGCACCGCGCGTAGAAATCGGCCCGCATCCCGACCACCACCCGCAGTCGGCTGCGGGGCTCCTGGGCCGACAGCACGAGCCCCACGAACTCCCGCTGCTGCTCCGCGTCGTGGCAGAGCGTGAAGACCTCCTCGAACTGGTCCACCACCAGCCAGGTGTCGCCAGGACCCTCGGCAGGGGTGAACAGTTTCCGATGATCACGCACCGGCCGGGGGCCGGGCGTGAGGATGCGGATCGTCGCCGGACGCAGCCCCGGGTCCTCGGTGTTCCGCAGCCAGGGGACGAGCCCGGCCCGCAGGAGGAAGGATTTGCCGCTGCCGGACGGGCCGAGGACCACGACGCACCGGTGTGTCTCGGCCAGGGTGGTCAGGCTTTCCGTGAGACGGGCCGCGGCCGAAGAACCGTGCGTGGTCGCCGGGCTCGAAGCGGGCCGGACCGCGGTACGGCGACTCGGCCGACTCCTCGGCATCGGCCCGGGGCCGAGCGGCCTCCTCCTCGTGCGCCTCGTGCCAGCGCCGCTCCCACTCCGCCGCGTCCCCGCCGCACGCCTGCACGTACGACAGCGTCAACGCCAGGGACGGCAGCGCCTCACCGGCCGCCGCGCGCGCCAGAGCGGCTGCCGAATACGCCGCCCCCTCGGCCATCACCCGGTACGTCGGAGTTCCCGCCTCCCCACGCAACTTGCGCAGCTCGTAGGCGAAACCCTGCACCGGCCCGGCCCCGGGATCGATCGGCTTCTCGCGGCGCCCCACAGCTGTTCAGCCTCCCCGTCGATGGACAACTTCCCAGCCGAACACATGCACCACGGCCCCGAGAAGGCACCCATGAGCCAACCCCCGGCCGAGGAGCCCGTGCATGAACGTGAGAGCCGGGGCAGGGTGGGGGCATGACCACGACGCTCGGCGCCTTCGTTCTGGCCACACCCGATCCGCCCGCCCTGGCCGACTTCTACCGGGCCCTGCTGGGCTGGCAGGAAGTCGAACGCGGCCCGGAATGGGTCCGTCTGCGGCCGCCGGAACAGGAACGTCCCGGCCTCAGCTTCCAACTGGAGACCGACCACACGCCCCCGACCTGGCCGCAACGCCCCGGCACCCAGCAGATGCAGGCGCACCTCGACCTGGAGGTCGACGATCTGACGGCGGAGACCGAGCGTGCCTGCGCCCTGGGCGCGACGCTGGAGGAGCATCAGCCCCAGAAGGGCGTGCGGGTCCTCCGCGACCCGCACGGTCATCCGTTCTGCCTCTTCCTCCCGGGCGCCTGAACCCTGAATCGGGAGGGGGAGGTTGACCCTGACCCTACGTCAGGGTTGGAGGCTGGTCGCATGACGAACAACAGCACCGCCTCGGCCCGGCCCGCCCCGCCGGTCGGCGGATTCCAGGAGATCGACGACCGCAACGTCTTCGTGCACCGATCGGGCAGCGGCGGACCTGCCGTGGTGTTCCTGCCGGGCGCGGGCGCGGTGGGACTGGACTACTTCGGCGTCCAGGAGAGCGTCGCGCAGTTCACCACCGCCGTGACGTACGACCGCGGCGGCACGGGCTACAGCGACCCCGTCCCGCTGCCGCGCAGCGCCGCCGCGGTCGCCACGGAACTGCGCGAGCTGCTGCGCGCCCAGCACATCGCCGCCCCGTACATTCTGGTGCCGCACTCCCTCGGCGGCCTCTACGCGCACCGGTTCGCGCAGCTCTACCCGCAGGACGTGGCCGGACTCGTCTCACTGGACGCCCTCCACCGCGACTGGGACGACTTCATGCCCGCCACGGCGACGCTGACGGCGGTCGAGCGGATGGCTCCGGGTCGGGAGCAGATGGAACAGATGCGTCCGGCCCTGCGCGAGATGCGGGCCGAGCTGCTCGCCGACTACCCGGAGCACGTGCGGCAGGCGCTGACCGAGGCCAAGGAGAGCGGGGAGTGGACCGCAGCGGGCATTGCCGAACGCACCGGTCTCGCCGACCTCGCCACCGAACTGCGGGCCGGGCCGGACCTTCCCGACGTCCCGGTGGTCGCCCTCACCGTGGTGGGCGCCGACCCGGCCCAGCAGGCGCTGGCGGCGGAACGGACATGGCAGGAGATGAACGACGGCAAGACCCGAATGGACGCGGCCCTCGTGGGCGCGGTCACGCACGGGGAACAACGCGTCATCTCCGACACCGCCCACCACCGGCTCTGCTTCGACCGGCCCGATGCGGTGGTCCGGGCGATCCGTGACGTCATCGCCCGAGCTCAGCCCGGGAACCACCCAATGCTCCGCTGACTAGACTCGAACGCCATCGCGGTGTACGAACCGAGGAGAACGGTGCTCACGATCAGCCAGCTCGCGGCGACCGCAGGCGTGACCGTGCGCACCGTGCGCCACTACCACCACGTCGGCCTGTTGCCGGAGCCCCGACGTGATGCCTCCGGCTACCGCCGCTACAGCGCCCAGGCGGCGGTCGACCTCATCCGGATCAGGACCCTCGCCGACGCCGGGGTGCCACTCGCCCGGATCGACGCGTTGTTGCACGCCCGACCGGCCGAGTTCGCCGCGGCCATCAGCGACATCGACGCAGGTCTGCGGCGCAGGATCGACGAGCTCAACGAGAACCGGCGCCGGATCGCCGAACTGGCCGGCGGCGAAAGGCTCGTGCTGCCTCCCGAGGTGATCGCCGTCCTGAACCGGATGCGCGACCTCGGGATCAGCGAACGGAGGATCCGGCTCGAACGCGACTCGTGGATCCTCATGCAGGCGCTGGACCCGCAGGTCGTGCCGGAGCGGATACGGGAGAAGAACGCCGGACTCGACGACCCCGAGACGACGCGCCTGTTCCTCGCCTGCGACCGGGCGGTCGACTGGGACCCGGACGATCCGCGGCTGGAGCCGCTCATCGACGACCTGGACGCATGGGAGATCGCGCACGGGCGCGCAGGCGACCGGGCCGGGTATCTGAAGCTGGTCTCTTCCCGGATCCGCGAGGCGTCACCGGCGTGGCAGCGCATCATCGACGCCCTCGCCCATCGGGCCAAGCGGCGCCGGGAGTCGGTCAGCCGATCAGCGCCTCGGTGATCTGGCGGGTGGTCTGCGCGGCGACCCGGGGGCTGACGGCGGCGTACGAGGTGTAGGCGTTGAGGCCGGTGGCCAGCGCCCAGCCGCGGCCCCGGAGCCAGGTGGCGTCGTCGACGCCGAGCGCGGCGCGGAAGGCGGCCCGGCTCGCGGTCGACATCAGCGTGTAGGCGATGGTGAGGTCACAGGCCGGGTCGCCGATGCCGAGGCCGCCGAAGTCGATGACCGCGCTGAGGCGGCCGTCGACGGTCAGCAGGTTGCCGGTGTGGAAGTCGCCGTGGAACCAGACCGGCGGACGATCCCATCCGGGTGCGCCGAGCGCCGCATCCCACAGCTCGGTCATGGCCGCGGCATCGAACACACCGTCGAGCTTCGCGATGGCGGCCCGCGTCTCGCGGTCCCGGTCGGCCAGCGGTTCACCGGTCAGGTCGTCGCGAGCACGAGCACCGTCGGCCGGGAAGTCCTCGGGTACGAAGGTCTGCAGGGCGGCGAGGAAATCCGCCAGTTGGACGGCGGCCCGGGACGAGTCGGCCAAGGACTCGGTGGTCGCGACCTCGCCGTCCAGCCACCGGGACACCGCCCACGACCACGGATAGCCGAAGTCGGGCTCGCCGACCCCCACCGGTGCCGGGATCGCCAACGGCAGGTGCGGCGCGAGCCGGGGGAGCCACTCGGACTCCTTCGCGGCCTGCCCGATGGCCCCCGCGTGACGGGGCAGCCGGACGGCCAGGTCCTCGCCGAGACGGTAGATCACATGGTCCGAACCTGCCGGGTCGAGCAGTTCGAGCGGCAGCGCGGTCCACTGCGGGAACTGCGAGTCGACCAGGCGCCTGGCCAGTGCGGCATCGATCGCGGGGCGGAGGTCCGAGGTCGCGGGGTGGGGGTCCGAGATCGCGGGGCAGGGGTCCGCGGTTCTTCCGGTCGCCAAGAACAACTCCCTTGGTGGGCCCGCGCGATGCGGCGGGCAGTCGGAGACATCACAGCGTCGAGTGGACCGGCCTGTCGATCGATTTTCCCGGCCTCGGAGGGCCGCGGTTCATCGGACTGCTGCGGTTCAGCCGAGCGGCAGCCTCTCCGTTCCCCACCCGTCGGAACCCAGCCAGGTGTAGGTGGGGCGCCCTTCCATGCCGCTGGTACGGAACGGCCTGCCCTGGTCGTCGATGCGGAGCACGCCGTGCCGCTCGCCGCTGGACCACTCCAGTTCCAGGTACCACTCCACGTTGTGCAGCTTGGTGCCCGCGGTGATGAGGAGGACCTGCGGATCGCGCTCGCTGACCCGGTACGGGAAGTCGCGCTGTCCCATCATGGGCGTGGGGCGCGGCGCCGCCTCGTCCAGGTCGACGTCGAAGGACTTGGCGTACACCTTCTCCTCACAGCGCGTCCTGATCTGGAAGTTGTTCCAGGCCGGCGGGGCGCCGCTGCTCCGCACGCGGACGCGCATGGCGCGCAGGACGATGTCGTCCTTGGCCGCGCCCTGCAAGGTGACCTCGATGTGCTGGCGGCGGGCCGAGACCGCGCCGAGTTCCGCCACCCAGGCGGGCACGTCCTGATCGGCGGGCGGTTCCGGCATCGCGCCCGGCTCCCGGTTCACCAGGAAGCTGTGCAGACAGCCGTCGTAGACGTACGGCCTGACGCGCGCCGCCAGCGGAGCGCCGGGGGCCTGGGCCGGCGCGCCGCTGGGTGCGCTTCCCTTGTGTCCGCCCCGAGGGGCGCCGGGTGCCTGGCCGCCCTTCCCGTTCCGGGCGGGCCGGGGAGAGGCAGCGCCTCTGCTGCCCTCGGCCCCGGTATCGGATCGGTCCCTGTCGTCGGGCCGGTCCTTGCCGTGGGCGCGGTTCTTGTCGGAGCTCTGCCCGGGGCGGTCGGACGGCGAGGCGCTCGGGGTGCCCCGGGGCGGCGGGACGGAGGGCCCGGCGATGTGCCGCTGTGTCTGCTGGTCCCTGTCGCCGTTGTCGTGCAGGGCAAGAGCGACGGAGCCGACCGCGGTCACCGCGGCGACGGCGACTGCGAGGGCGACTCGGACGACGGGGGCTCGGCGTCTGCGCGACGGAGGCCCGGGTTCCGACGAGGCCCCGAACTCCGGCGCGGACCCGGCGGGCTCCTGCGCACCGGGGGGCGCCGAGGCCGTGGACGACGACGGCCTCGGTCCCCGCCCCGCGTCGGCCAGAACCCACCGTCGATGTGCCTCCACCAGTTCCTGGGGCGACGCCTCACAGAGGCGGGCGAACCGCTTCACCGTCGCGAACTCCGGGGGCACCGCGTCCCCGCTGCAGTACCGGTGCACCGCCGATGTACTCATGTGGAGCCGTTGGGCCAGCACTCCGTAACTGAGCCCGGACCGTTCCTTGAGCTCTCGAAGTAACTCCGCGAGCGACCCCGTCCCCATCAGCCCCACCAGTTCCCACCAGCCCCGTCCCGTCACATGTTCCGGGACCGAGACGCTCAGGGAGCCGAACGCGGTTCCGAAGACGGCGTCACCACTGGCGGCGCACGGTCGCCTTGCTTCCGGTCACCAGGCTTGCCGGTGGGACGTCGTCGGCCACGACCGCACCGGCGGCGACCACGGCATCGCGGCCGATGCTGACGCCGGGAAGGATCGTGGCACCGGCGCCGATCCACACGTTCTCCGCCACATCGATGGGCCCGCCGCTCAGCCACCCCCGGCGTTCCACGGGGTCGACGGGGTGGCCGACGGTGATGAACGTGGCCTTGGGGCCGACCATGACGCGCTCGCCGAGCCGGATGCCCGCGTAATCCAGGAACGTGCAGTTCTGGTTGATGAACACGCGCTCCGCGAGATCCAGGCGGAGGCCGTGGTCCGTGTAGAAGGGCGGATAGATCGTGACTCCGGGCGGCAGCGGCTTGCCCAGGATCTGTTGGAACAACTCCGACTTGCCCTCTTCGTCCTCGAAAGGCAGGACATTGAGGCGGGAGGTGAGTTCGGTGGCCCGCAGGACCCTTTCGGCCATGGACTGGAACTCGGCGCTGTGAATGCGCAGGAGACGGTCGTCGGACAAGGTCACGATCCTCTTCTAATGTGTCGGTGACGCGGATGCCCAGGACGGGAGCCAGACCGTCTCGGGGAGTCTCGGCAGGTTTCCGAAGTGGGCGATGATTCCGCGGAGTCCTGGGTGCGGATTCGTCTTCGGGAGGACGAGGGAGAGCGGGTACGCGAGGGCCGGATTCACGAGGGGGATGCGACGCAGGCCGTACTGCGCCGGAAAGGCGTACCGGTCGCGTGCCCCGATGAGGGTGGCCACGTCCGAGGAGTCCGCGAGGGTCTCCAGGAGAACTTCGTCCCCGAAATGGGGGCCCGCCGCGTCGATGCGCAGGTCGAATTCGGTGGCGAGCTGATCGTAGAACTCGGCCCATTCGCTTCCGGTCGCGATGCCCGGCACCCAGATCCGGTGCTTGCGCAGCTGCCGCGGCGTCAGGCTCTGCGCGGAGGCGAGCGGATGCCCCGGCCCGACGACGAGTTCCAGCGGATTGCAGAAGGCGTGGATCATCTCTACGTCCGTGGGCAGCGCGCCCGGGCCGGTGACGGTGCGGAACGAGGCGTCGACATCGCCCGCCGCGACGGCGGCGGCCGCCACCCCGGGGTCGTCGACCCTGAGGGTCACCACGTCGAGCTTGAGCTCGGGATGCGACCGCCAGTACTCGTGCAGTACGACGGCCTGCGCGCTCCGCAGTCCGAGTACGTCGATCCGCAGGGCCCGGGAGCCAGGACCGACCGCGGCGACGGCACGATCGACACCCGCGACGATGCTCCGCGCATGGCCGAGCAGGACCCTGCCGTCGGGCGTCAGCTCGACCCCTCGGGCGGTGCGGGTGAACAGACGGACTGCCAGCTCGCGCTCCAGAGCGGCGATCCTCTTGGAGACCGCCTGCTGCGTCACGCCCAGCTCATCGGCCGCATGGTGCAGGCGTCCGAGCTCGGCGGCCCGGACGAACGATCGCAGTGCCTCGGTGTCCACCGGATCACCCTAGGCGGGCACAACCGGACGTTGTGGCCCGGCGATGACCGGTTGTTCGATCACACTCGCCACCGTATTCCGACCCCGTCCCATAATCTCGTGCAAGAACTCGTGCAGGAGCGTGTACAGGGTTATGAGGGATATGCCGGATCGAGGAGGCGATGGTGCTCGGTAAGGGCACGCGGTTGCTGGCTGGCGCCATGTTCGTGGTCTTCATGCTGCTCGTCGGCCCCAGCGCGCCAGGCGGTGCCCTCTTCGTCAGGTCGCTGCCCGTAGGTGCCGTCAAGGCAGTCGTGCCGAACCGCGTCATGACGTGGAACCTCTGCAATCCCTGCGACGTGAGCAACATCGACCGGGCGGCGGAGATCGCCACGTACGCGCCTCAGGTCATCGGTCTGCAGGAGGCGTGCGCGCGTGATGTCGAGAGGATCCGGGACTATCTGGAGGTCTTCTACGGACTGGATTATCACGTGCAATACGGGACGGTCCTCCAGGACTGGGGCCGTTGCGGGGGAGTGCCGTGGAGTCCGGGAGGTTTCGGCCAGGCGATCCTTTCGGCCGCGCCGATGACGGACCGGGTGAATGTGGAATACCCCGACGGCGGTTCCGAGGACCGGGGATACATGGCCGTCACCACCACGGTCGGCGGCCGGTCCGTCCGGGTCTTCAACACGCACCTCGCCCAGCGGCAGCAGGAGACGATCCGGGCGGGACAGACCCGCGTGCTCGCCGCGGCCGTCGCCCGGCACGACCGCGCCATCGTTGTCGGCGACTTCAACGCCGTGCCGGAGGCCCCCGAACTCTCGCGCATCTGGGCGCTGGCCGCGGACACGGACCCCGAGTGCCGCCCCTTGCCCACCGGTCCGTGCGAGCCGACGACCGACTGGCACAGCAAGTTCGACTACGTGTTCCTACGAGGCTTCACCGCGCGCGAGCACCGCGTGCGGCCCACTCCGTACTCGGACCACCACATGCTGCACACCGACGTGGACCCGAAGTAGGACCGGTCAGGCGTTGACGTCGAATGGCACCCCGGCGGGCAGCGCCCCGGCGAGGTGGCCGGGGAAACTCGCGTCCTTGAGCCCGAAGTTGGCGCTGCCGAAGTCGTGGGAGCTCAGCTTGTCCCGTAG
The DNA here is from genome assembly GCF_001418325.1 of Streptomyces atriruber. Lineage (GTDB taxonomy): Bacteria > Actinomycetota > Actinomycetes > Streptomycetales > Streptomycetaceae > Streptomyces > Streptomyces atriruber. The sequence continues at coordinate 12,077 of NZ_LIPN01000284.1, forward strand.
CCCGGCGGGATATCCGTTCCAGCCGATGAGGGCCGGGAACTGCCAGGTGCCGCGGTGGTTCTCGGGCGGCTCGTCGCCCGCGGTCGCGGCGCGGAAGCAGTGGGTGCCGATGCCGTCCTTGTGGTAGACGACCTTCGGGTGGGTGCCGTCCCAGCGGATCTGGTCGCGCGGCTGGATGCGGAACTTGCCGTGGGCCGAGGTGGCGACGTACTCGGCGCGGCCGTCCTTCACCCACACCACCACGTGCTCCCAGTCGTGCCGGTGCCCGCCGAGGCCGCTGCCCGCCACGGCCTGGTCCTTCTCGAAGTAGAGGCCGTACATGACGGCGCACCAGCCGTTGTTGCACTTGCTGCGGGCGTAGCCGTTGGTGTTGGCGAGGTCGCTCGCGTCACGGCACTGGCCGTTGACGGCGCCGCTCGGCTTGAGGCCGCCGTTCACCGTTCCGTCGGGGCCGATGGCGGGCGTCGGGTAGCAGCCGTCGCCGTCGTAGTCGAACGCGGGCTGGAACGTCTGCTCGGTGCTGTCGGCGTTCGCGGGCAGGGCCTGCGGCGGGGCGGCGACGGCCGAACCCGCGAAGGCCACCACCAGAGTGAGGGCGCCGCCTACGGAAAGGGACGTTCTGCGGATCGCTCGACTCGGCTTCACGGACTCTCCTCCGGTGTTTCAGGGCCACGGCAGCTTTGTCATGCCCGCAACATCCCCGGATCACGCGTACGAGAAGCAGTGAGAGGGGCCTGCACGGACGGCAGCGGCACCCCGGAACCCACAAACGCATCTACTGCCGCAATTGGCTGATCGGTCCAACATCTGCAAGGTCTCTATGAGAGACGGCATCGCAGATGCAGTATGGGAGGCGTTATCCGGGAGGCGGCGTCCACCACCCCCCAGCCCAGGTCCAGGCCCACAAGGCGAGGTCCCATGAGCACGCGCACCTACGACAGCAGCACCGACGACGGCATCGGCTACGGCACGAGCAGCTCACGGACCGTGGCGCGCCGCCGCCCGGACCCGCGGATCGCGGGCCTCATCGCGCGCGCCCTCGGCGACGCGCGCTCGGTCCTCAACGTCGGAGCGGGCACGGGTTCCTACGAGATCGCCGCCCACGCCGTCACCGCGGTCGAGCCCTCCCTCGCCATGCGCGCACAGCGACCGGCCGCGCTCGCCACGGCCATCGACGCCGTCGCCGAGGACCTGCCCTTCGCCGACGGCCGGTTCGACGCGTCGATGACCCTCTTCAGCGTCCACCAGTGGTCCGACGTCGAAGCGGGGCTGCGCGAGATGCGGCGCGTCACCCGCGGGCCCGTCGTCGTCCTGGCCCACGACCCCGCGCGCGTACGCGACTTCTGGCTCTACGAGTACGCCCCCGATGTCCTGGACGCCGAGGCCCGCCGCCATCCGCCGCTGCGCACCCTCACCGCCGCGCTCGGCGGCACCACCACCGTCCAGCCCGTTCCCATCCCGCTGGACTGCACCGACGGCTTCAACGAGGCCTACTACGGTCGCCCCGAACTCCTCCTCGACCCGGCCGCACGCCAGGCCTGCTCCGCGTGGAGCTTCATCGACGACCGAGCCCGCCAGGACTTCGACACCTCGCTCCGCCACGCCCTGGGCTCCGGCGCGTGGGACGCGGCCTTCGGTCACCTCCGCAACCGGCCCGCCTACGACGGGTCGCTCGTCCTGCTCCGCTCCGCCCTCTGACGGGGCGTCCTGTGTCCGACTCCTGTCCCGGCGGCGGCCGGACGGCGCCACCCCGGTCGCGCCCCAAACGCTCGGACGCCGAGGGCAACCGCGCCCGCATCGTCGAGTGCGCCCGAACCGCCTTCACCGGTGCCCCCGACGCGTCGCTGCACGCGATCGCGAAGGCAGCCGGTGTGGGCCAGGGGGCGCTGTACCGGCACTTCCCCAGCCGGGAGGCGCTTCTCCTCGCCGTCTACCGATCCGACCTCGAAGCGCTCGTCGCCGCCGCGCCCGGCCTGCTCGGCGAACACGAGCCCATGGACGCACTGCGCCTTTGGCTCGCCCGGCTCGCCGCCCACGGCCGCGGCGGATGCGGGGTGTCCCGGGCCGTGGAGGCAGCGACCTGCCCCGCTCCGGGAAGTCCCGTCCACCCCCCGGTCGCCGCGGCCCTGGACCAGCTCCTCGCCGCCTGCAAAGAAGCCCGGCAGCTGAGGCCCGAAGCCGACGCCGACGAGGTCCTGCTGCTCGTGTCGTTCTTGTGGAAGACCACCGGCGGCTCCGAGTGGCAGGAGCGCACCGAACGTCTGCTCGGCATCGTCGTCGACGGGCTGCGCACTCCCGCAGCCGAGGACACGCGCGAGCCCACGGGGCGGCGCACCGCCGGAGCGCCGCTGACCTGACCGTCGAGGGGTTCGTTCACGTGTTCGATATCAGTTGTGGCTACGGGATGCGGATCGGGCGTTGCGCCCTGAATCTGGAGAGGGGGCGGAACGCAGAGAGGCGAGAGGCAGGTACAGCCCATGACGGTCATGGACAAGCTCAAGCAAATGCTCAAGGGGCACGAGGACAAGGCCGGCCAGGGCATCGACAAGGCGGGCGACTTCGTCGACGACAAGACCCAGGGCAAGTACTCCAGCCAGGTCGACACCGCCCAGGACAAGCTCAAGGAGCAGTTCGGCTCGGACAGGTCGCAGCAGGACCCGCCGCAGAGCTAGGGAGAAGCCGACTGATCCCGGCACGGCGAACTCACGGCAGAGGCCCCCGCTCCTCCGTACGACACGGCGAGGCGGGGGCCTGATGCGCGCGCCCACGCGCCGCATGCGCTTCGACGGGTGGATCGCGGGGCTGGGCACCGAGGCCGGTGTGCGCCTTGTCGTCGGCCGCTGGCCGGTCTCCCCGTTGGGGTCGTTCGCCGACGTCATGGTGGAGCACGCCGACGGCCACCGCGCGCTGCTCGCGCCGTCGCAGCAGGTCGCGGAGTTCGTCTCCGCCACGTACCGCTTCGACGAGGTCGTCATCTGCCCCGTCGCCGTCCGGCCCGCGCGCGAACGGTGGACCGTGGCCGCGGGACCGCTGCGGCTCGCCTTCGATCCCGGGCGGTCCACGGCGCTGGGCCGACTGCTGAGGGCGGTCCCGGGGCGTCTGGCGAGCAGTCCCGGCTGGGCCGCGCTGTGCGACGTGCCGGCCCGTCTGCTGATGCCGGGCGTGCGGACCCGCGGCAGCGCGGGCACGGGACGCCGGGAGTGGTACGCGGCCAGGGACCTGCGCACGATCACGGCGGCGCGGGCGACGTGGGACGGGCGGGACCTGGGCGGGCTGACGCGGGTGGATCCCCCGGTCCGCTTCGGCTTCGGTTCCGTGCCCCGCCGCCCGTCCCTGACCCGTGTCGTCACCACGGTGGAACTCGCGACCACCGAACTCCCCTGACCAGTCCGATTCATGGCTTGTGGGGTACGGGCTCCGTGTCGCAGTTTGGCCTCGGCCCCCGGACGGAATGTGCCCGTACGAGCAGCCGGGGCATTCGGGGCGTCCGGCGCCGCAGTCCCCGCCCGGAAGGTCGTGGTCATGAAGGCACGAGGCAGGGAGTCCGGCGGAGGCAGTCGCGCGGTGGTCCTCGGGGCGGGCATGGCCGGGATGCTGGCCGCCGGTGTCCTGTCCGGCCATGTGGACGAGGTGGTGCTCGTCGACCGGGACCCCATGCCGGAGACGGCCGCGCCCCGCCGGGGGCTGCCGCAGGCCCGCCACGCGCACATGGTGATGTCCGGCGGCGCGAGCGTCATCGACGCCCTGCTGCCGGGCACCGTCGACGCATGGGTGGCCGCCGGGGCACGGAAGCTGGGGGTGACGGACGGAATCGTCGTGCTCGGGCCCCAGGGCTGGTTCCCGCGCCGGCCCGACACGAAGTTCCTCGTCTCCTGCACCCGGGACCTCCTCGACGCGGTGGTGCGCGAGCGCGTCCTGGCCCTCGATCCGGTGGTCCTGCGGGACGGCGCGGAGGCGGTGGAACTCCTCGGCGACCTGCGCCGGGTCACCGGAGTGGCCGTACGCGACACCGGCAGCGGCACGGTCGAGAACCTGGAGGCGGACCTGGTGGTCGACGCCTCGGGCCGCGGCTCCCAGGCCTCCCGGCACCTCGCCCGGCTCGGACTGCCCGCCGTGCAGGAGGAGACCGTGGACGCCGGTCAGGTCTACGCCACCCGGCTCTTCCGCGCGCCGCCGGGCGCGGAGCGCTTCCCGCTCGTCAGCATCCAGGCCGACCCCCGTGCCGGTACCCCCGGCCGGGGCGCCACCCTGCTGCCCGTCGAGGACGGCCGCTGGCTGGTCACCGTCGCGGGCACCCGAGGCGGCGAACCCACCAGGGAGGCGGCCGACTTCGAGCCGTTCGCCCGGAGCCTGCGCGACCCCCTGATGGCCGACCTGATCTCGCGCGCCGAGCCCCTGACCGACGTCCACCTCACCCGCAGCACCGTCAACCGGCGCCGCCGCTTCGACCGGCTGCCCGCCGCACCGGACGGGTTCGTCGCCCTCGGCGACGCGGTCGCCACCTTCAACCCCGTCTACGGCCAGGGCCTGTCGGTGGCCGCCCACAGCGCGGCCGTGCTCGACCGCGCCCTCGACGAGCGCCGAGCCGGTGCCGAGGGCTTCGCACGGCACGTCCAGCGGTCGGTGGCCCGCACGACGGGCGGCCCCTGGGACCTGGCCACCGGCGAGGACCTCAACTACCCCGGCACCACGGGCAAGCGACTGCCGCCCGCGGCACGCCTGCTGCGCGGCTACACCCAGCGGATGATGCGGACCGCCACCGTCAACCCCGCGGTCCTGCGCGCCCTGACCGATCTCATGACCCTCTCCGCGCCCCTGAGCTGCCTGGCCAGGCCGCAGGTGCTGCTCGGTGTCGCCCGGGGACCGGGCCGCGCCGCGCAGCCGGACCCGTCCATCACGCCCGAGGAACTCGCGGTGTGCGGACTGAGCAGCACACGACGCTGAACGCGGCGCGCCGCGCGTACGACTCCGGTCCGGAAATCCCGCGGCGACACTTCATCCGCATCCCCTCACTCGTCCTCCATGCCTTCGAGACTTGACCGAGAACGCTCATCTATTGACGTGACTCGTTCAGGAAATTTATGGTCCCTGGACCCTCGCAGGTGAAACCAGAGTGACGGAGAACAATGACGTACTCCCTCGGTGCGCGGCCGCGTGCCGCCCGACTGACCGCGGTGCTGCTGGCCGGAACCCTCGTCGCCTCGGTGCCGTCGGTCGCGGCCCGGACGGCACCGGAAGGTGACACCACCCCCACCGCGCACTGCCGCACGGGTGACGGCTGGACGCTCGGCACCACCACCCGGGCCGACGCGAAGGACACCCACCACGCCTTCGTCGGCAACGGCTACCTGGGCCAACGCGTGCCGCCCAACGGCGCCGGATACACCGACAGCGAGGCCAAGACCGGGTGGCCGCTGTTCACCCCGCGCTACGACGGCTCCTTCGTGTCCGGCCTGTACGCGCACAACAAGAAGACCGCGGAGGACCGCCAGGCCGTCGCCGCCCTGCCCAACTGGACCGCCCTCACGGTCAGTACGGGCGGAGAAGGCGGCGATACCTTCAACTCTTCGACGCCGTCCGGGCGGATCTCCCACTACCGCCAGTCGCTCCTCCTGCACTGCGGTGTCGTTCGTACGTCGCTGACCTGGACCGCCGCCGACGGGCGCCGCACCGACCTCAGGTACGAGGTGCTCGCCGACCGCACCGACCCGCACGTCGGCGCCGTACGCATGAGCATGACGCCGCACTGGAGCGGCAGGGCGACCGTCACTGACATGCTGGACGGCCGCGGAGCGCGCCGCATCCAGCAGACCGGCGGCGGCGACCGCACCGGATCGGCCGACCGGGACGACGGGCGTCGCACCGACGGCAGGACCGCGCCGAGCATGGACGTGGCCTTCCGCACGGACGGCACGAAGGTCGACGGAGCCGTCGCCTCCACGCTGCGCGCCGACCGCGGAACTCCCGGCGCCAAGGTCCAACAGGCTCGCACCGCAAGGAAGCTGACGGCCCGCCAGGCACTGGCGCTGCCGGTCAGACGCGGACAGTCGTACGACTTCACCAAGTACGTCGGTGTCGACACGGCACTGACCTCGCGCGCGCCGCGCCGGGACGCCACCGCCACCTCGCAGCGGGCCGCCGACCGCGGCTGGCAGGCCATGCTCCGTACCCACACCGCCGCCTGGGCCAGGTTGTGGCGCAGTGACATCGAGGTGCGCGGGCGGCGCGAGATGCAGTCATGGGTGCGGTCCGCGCAGTACGGGCTGCTCTCCAACACCCGTGAAGGCGCCGCCAACAGCATCGCTCCGGCGGGCCTGACCAGTGACAATTACGCGGGCCTCGTCTTCTGGGACGCCGAGACCTGGATGTACCCGGGCCTGCTCGCCACCCGGCCCGAGCTCGCCAAATCCGTGGTCGACTACCGCTACCGGACCCGGGCGTCAGCCCGCGACAACGCCCGCAAGCTGGGCTACGAAGGGCTCTTCTACCCCTGGAACAGCGGAAGTTCGGGCAACCTCGCCGAGGAGTGCCACAGCGTCGACCCGCCGCACTGCCGCACCCAGGTCCACCTCCAGTCGGACATCTCCCTCGCCACCTGGCAGTACTACCTGGCCAGCAAGGACACGGACTGGCTGCGCGAGCGCGGCTACCCGGTGATGAAGGGCATCGCCGAGTTCTGGGCGAGCCGCGTCAGCCGCAACAAGGACGGCAGCTACTCGATCAAGGACACGGCCGGACCCGACGAGTACAGCAACGGCGTCGACGACGCGGTCTTCACCAACGCGGGTGCCGTCACCGCCCTGCGCCACGCCACCCGTGCCGCCGAACTGCTCGGCGAGCGGGCCCCCGCCAAGTGGCAGACCGTCGCCGACCGCATCCGCATCCCGTACGACGAGAAGCGCAAGGTCTTCCAGCAGTACGACGGCTACAAGGGCAGCACCATCAAGCAGGCCGACACGGTCCTCCTGATGTACCCGCTGGAGTGGAAGATGCCCAAGGGCGCGGCGGCCGCGACCCTCGACTACTACGCGGAGCGCACCGACCCGGACGGCCCGGCCATGACGGACTCGGTGCACGCCGTCGACGCCGCCGGAATCGGTGAGCCCGGCTGCTCCACGTACACCTATCTGGAGCGTTCCATCAAGCCGTTCGTCCGTGGCCCCTTCGCGCAGTTCTCGGAGGCCCGCGGCGACAAGGCGGGTGCCGAGGACCCCCTGTCGGGTTCGCCCGCGCACGACTTCCTCACCGGCAAGGGCGGCTTCCTGCAGACCTTCACCAACGGCCTGACCGGCATGCGGATGCGTGAGAACAGCCTGCACGTCGACCCGATGCTGCCTCCGCAGCTCGGCCGGGGCGTCACCCTGCGCGGACTGGCCTGGCAGGGGCGTACGTACGACATCGAGATCGGCGCCCGCCGCACGACCGTGCGCCTCACCGACGGCGCGCCGATGACGCTCGACACCCCGCAGGGCAAGCGGACCGTCACCAAGGACGCTCCCGCGGTCCTCGACACCCGCCGCCCCGACCTGACCCCCACCACGAACACGGCGCGCTGCACCACCGCCAAGGCCTCGTCCGAGCAGCCCGGCATGTACGCGGGCGCCGCCTTCGACGGCAACTCGGCCACGGCCTGGGTCCCGGACGGCCCCCGCGGCCGCCTCACGACGGACCTCACCAAGCCGGTCCGCGTCAAGAAGGTCACCCCCACCTGGAGCGACACCGAGCCCGCCGCCCACAGCGTCGAACTCTCCCTCGACGGCCGGACCTGGCACCGGGCGGACGCGGACGACCCGCAACTCGCACGCTACGTACGGGTGACGGTGCGCGGCGAGGCGGGCGCGAAGGAGCACCCGGGGGTGGCGGAGCTGACGGTGAACTGACTGGGACCCGTCCCCTTGGGGATCGGGCCGCGCGCGCCGCTCGGGCGGGCGCGGCCCGACTTCCAGAGGCAGCCGACGCGTCACCCCCACGGGTCGGTGAACGACCGGCCTGGCGTCGGCTTGGCGATGAGCGCCACCGGGGTGAAGAAGCCGACCTGGCCGATCGCGAACATCAGCGTGGCGAGCGCCTTGGCCGCATAGTGCCCGGCTGCCTGCGCGTACAGCTCGTCGGAGACCCTCTCGCCGTCCGTGGACGGCTGGAGCACCGCTTCGACCAGTGCCAGCGCGGCACGCTCGGCGCCGGTGAAGTACGGGGAGTCCGGCCAGGACGCCACCGACGTGATGCGCTCCTCGGACTCACCGGCCCGGCGCAGGAACCCCGTGTGCAGAACGGTGAGGTAGGTGCTGCCGACGAGCTGGCCGGCACGCAGCTGGACCAGACCGATCGTGGCGCGCGGCACCGAACCGTTGCCGGTGACCTTGAACAGCGCCGCCGACACCTCCGCCAGCTCGGGAACGAGCTCCGCGGGGTCCTCGGACATCCGCGGAACCATCGGGATCTCCGCCGTGATCGAGCGTGTTTCCATCACCGTCTCCTCAAGGTTTTGCAGCTGCTGTCACTGCCATGACGGAAGGCGGCGGCGGAAGGTCACAGAGGGAAGGCGGCCGTTCGTGAGCTGGAGTAGAAAGGACACATGGCCGAATCCGGGAACTGCCGAGAAGGTGCGGATGATGTCGACGCGGTCACCCGAGCGGTACTGACGGCATCGAGGCTGCTGGTCGCCGTTTCGGCGCGTTCCCTCGCGGAGGTCGAAGACCGTGTGACGCTCCCTCAACTGCGTATGCTCGTCGTCCTTTCGACGCGCGGCGCGACGAAACTGGTGACCCTGGCCGAGCATCTGCGGGTCGCGCCCTCGACCGCCATGCGCATGGTGGACCGGCTCATCGCGACGGGCCTGGCCGACCGGCGGGCCAATCCCCGCAACCGGCGCGAGACGTTGCTCCAGGTGACCGAGGAGGGGCGGCGGACCGTCGAGACCGTCACCGCTCGGCGCCGTGCGGAGATCACGGCCATCGTCGAACGGCTCGCCCCTGAGCAACGCGGTGCTCTCGTCGAGGCGTTGACCGCGTTCAACGAAGCGGGCGGTGAGCCGCAGGTGTCGGATGCGGACGACCGGGGACCGTATCCGTTCGGCTGGGCGGAGTCATCGGTCGACTGCGAGGTGTGAGCCGGTCCGTCAGCGCCGGTGGCCCAGCGGGCACAGCGTCGTCCCCTCGCCGTCCGTCGCCTCCCGGCGCCAGTGCCGAGCGCAGTAGGGGACGTCGCACTCCGCGCAGAAACCCGCGTCGCCTTTGAGTCCGGCGGTGTGGATACGGGCGAAGGTGCGCGGATAGCGGAAGGCGCCGCGACAGCGATCCGCGTCATCGGCCGAAATGTTCTCACCAGCGCCGTTCGTGTACGCCTCGCTCTCCACCGTGAACCACCAGAGCGAGTGGTTCCTGGCGGCGGTGTAGGCGGCCCGGTTCCTCGCGTCCCAGCGCGGCATGCTCACGGGTTGTGTACCGGGAGGGGTGAATTCGAGGTGAGCGATATGCGCCTTGCACACGGCGCAGGCCACGTACAGGACAAACAGGAGCGAGGGAACTTGGCGCATGAGTAAGGGCCTTGGGAGAGGCGCGGAATGCTGCTCGGCTGAACGCATCCTTGCACAGTGCAATGCGGCGCAGCGCACGAAAGGAAAGGAGCGACCGATACGAGCCACACACAGGTCGGATACGGCCGGGCGGTGCCGCACAACGCGCCGAACCGGCCCCTCGCCTCGTGCGCGGGGCCGGATCAGCGGGCGGTGCCGACCCCGGCCGGCCGGTGCCGTCCGGGAGTCGGGGCCGTTATGCCGTCATGCCGTCATGCCGTCACGAGGCTGACAGTTCCTCGCGGACCGTCCTGGCCGCCGTGACCAGGTTCTCCAGCGAGGAGCGGGTCTCGGGCCAGCCGCGGGTCTTCAGGCCGCAGTCCGGGTTGACCCAGAGCCGCTCGGCGGGGATGGCGTCGAGCCCCTTGCGCAGCAGGGCCGCCGCCTCCTCCGCGCTGGGGACGCGCGGGGAGTGGATGTCGTACACGCCGGGGCCCGCCTCGCGCGGGTAGCCGTGGGCGGCGAGTTCGCGGGCGACCTGCATGTGCGAGCGGGCCGCCTCCAGGCTGATGACGTCGGCGTCGAGGTCGTCGATGGCCTGGACGACGTCGCCGAACTCGGCGTAGCACATGTGGGTGTGGATCTGGGTGTCCGGCCGCACGCCGCTGGTGGAGAGGCGGAACGACTCGGTGGCCCAGGTCAGGTAGGCGGGATGGTCGGCGGCGCGCAGCGGCAGGGTTTCGCGCAGTGCGGGCTCGTCGACCTGGATGACCGAAGTGCCTGCCGCTTCAAGGTCATTGACCTCGTCGCGCAGGGCGAGGGCGACTTGGCGGGCGGTGTCGCCGAGCGGCTGGTCGTCGCGGACGAAGGACCAGGCGAGCATGGTGACGGGGCCGGTGAGCATGCCCTTGACCGGGCGGTCGGAGAGCGACTGGGCGTAGGTCGTCCAGCGGACCGTCATCGGCTCGGGGCGAGAGATGTCACCGGCGAGGATCGGCGGGCGGACGTAGCGGGTGCCGTACGACTGGACCCAGCCGTGCTGGGTGGCCAGATAACCGGTGAGCTGCTCGGCGAAGTACTGCACCATGTCGTTGCGCTCGGGCTCGCCGTGCACCAGGACGTCGATGCCGGTCTTCTCCTGGAAGGAGATCACCTCCTGGATCTCGGCCTTGATGCGCTCCTCGTACCCGGCGCCGTCGATCCGTCCGGCCCGCAGGTCGGCGCGGGCGGTGCGGAGTTCACCGGTCTGCGGGAAGGAGCCGATGGTCGTCGTCGGCAGCAGCGGCAGGTTCAGCGCGGCGCGCTGCGCGGCGGCCCGCTCCGCGTAGGGCTGGGAGCGGCGTGCGTCGGCGTCCGTGACGGCGCCGGTGCGGGCGCGGACGGCCGGGTCGTGGGTGATGGGGGAGCCGGCCCGGGACGCCAGGTCGGCGCGGTTCGCGGCGAGCTGGGTGGAGATCGTGTGGGTGCCGCGGGCCAGGCCCCGGGCCAGGGTCACGATCTCGTCGGTCTTCTGGCGGGCGAAGGCGAGCCAGCGCAGGATCTGTGGCTCGATGTCCCGTTCGAGGGCCGTGTCGATGGGGACGTGGAGGAGGGAGCAGGACGCGGCCACGTCGACCCGTTCGGCGAGGCCCAGCAGGGTGCCGAGGGTGGTCAGGGACCTCTCCAGGTCGTTGACCCAGATGTTGCGGCCGTTGACGACTCCGGCGACCAGGCGCTTGCCGGGCAGTCCGCCGACGGCGGCCAGAGCTTCGAGGTTGGCGGCGGCCGCTTCGGTGAAGTCGAGGGCGAGGCCGTCGACCGGGGCCTTGGCGAGGACCGGGAGGGCGTCGCCGAGCCGGTCGAAGTACGAGGCGACCAGGAGCTTGGAGCGGTCGGTGAGGGCGCCGAGGTCGCGGTAGGCGCGTTCGGCCGCGTTCAGCTCGGCCGGCGTGCGGTCCTGGACGAGGGCCGGCTCGTCGAGCTGGACCCATTCGGCGCCCGCCGCGCGCAGGTCGGCGAGCACCTCGGCGTACACCGGCAGCAGGCGGTCGAGGAGCGTCAGCGGGTCGAAGTCGGCGGCCACCCCGGGTGCGGGCTTGGCCAGCAGGAGGTAGGTGACGGGGCCGACGAGGACGGGCCGGGCGGACAGGCCCAGGGCGCGGGCCTCCTTGAACTCGGTGACCTGCTTGGTGGAGTCGGCGGTGAACACCGTGCCCGGGCCCAGCTCGGGCACCAGGTAGTGGTAGTTGGTGTCGAACCACTTCGTCATCTCCAGCGGCGCCACGTCCTGCGTGCCGCGCGCCATGGCGAAGAACCCGTCGAGTGCGTCCGCGTCGACCGCGGCGCGGTGGCGCTCGGGGACGGCGCCGACCATGACGGTGGTGTCCAGGACGTGGTCGTAGTACGAGAAGTCGCCGGTGGGGACTTCTCCGATGCCGGCCTCGGCGAGTTCCTGCCAGTTGGCGCGGCGGAGGTCGGCGGCGGTGGCACGGAGGGCGTCGGCGGTGACACGGCCCTTCCAGTAGCCCTCGATTGCCTTCTTGAGTTCGCGGTTGCGGCCCTGGCGCGGGTAGCCGTACACGGTGGCCCGTGCTGCCGCGGCTGCGGTCTCGGTGGTCACGGAGATCTCCTTCGCGAGATGAATCCCTGAGATCCCGGGGACGGGACGAGAGCGCGAAGGGTGACGCACCGAACGGTCCGGGATCGCGCGGGGAGCGCGGCCGTCCGTCAGATGTGTTCGCCGACCCGCCCTCGAGGTCACCGGGATATCCGCGCACGAATGGTTCGGGCACGGACAGCGGGCAGGTCTTCGGACTCGTGGGCACATCCTCCCGGGGGAGGACACCTACTGGCCGTCGCTTCCCAGGACCGGTCATCGGTCCCAGTGCATGTGACGGCGGTCGTTCCCACTCACCGCTGCGGGGCAGTCCCGGATTCCCACCGGGTTCCCTCTTGCGACGCTCCCGTCTGGCGGACGGGGCGAACCAGCTGCACTGATCACCTTACGGCGCCGTCCGCCGGTGGGCCGGGTCGCGTCCGGCATTCGGAAGGTGAGGTGGAACACGCGCCCGACGCGCTTCGGCGACGAGGAGGACGGGAAGGCGGCACACTCCGCACTTCCCGCCCGTCCTTCGCGGGCGGCCTCCCGCCCCCTCGGCGGGCGGCCGCCTCCGGGCCCCTCAGCCCAGGTCTTCGTGGCGGTGGCAGCCGGGGTCGACCGCGCCGACGCGCCGGACGAGGTGCCGCGTATAGGCGTACGGCGTGAAGAACTGCGGCAGTTCGACGGAGAGCGTGCCGCGTTCGAAGAGCTCGCGCACCGCCTCGATGTCCGCCCAGGGATACTCGGCCCCGAGCGAACCGAGCTCGTCGTCGAGCAGCCCCAGGACCGTCTCCCGGTCGACGACCCGGTGCCTGAGCCATTGCCAGATCTGCACCCGGGCGATCTCGGCGGTCGCCGCGTCCTCCATCAGCCCGTTGAGGGCGACGGCTCCCTGCCCGCGCAGCCAGGCCGCGAAGTAGCGGAGGGCCACCGAGATGTTCGTCCGGACGCCCTCGGGAGTGGGCGGCCCGCCGACGCGGCGCGTGGAGAGGAGGTCGGCGGCCGTCACCTCGACGTCGTCGCGCGTGCGGTCGATCTGGTGCGGCCGGTCGTCGAGGACCCCGTCGAACACCTCGCGGCAGAGCGGCACCAGCGCGGGATGGGCGACCCAGGAGCCGTCGAAGCCGTCCTCCGCCTCCCGTTCCTTGTCCAGCCGGACCGTGGCGAAGGCGGCCTCGTCGGCGGCGGGATCCCTGGAGGGCACCTGGGCGGCCATGCCGCCGATGGCATGGGCGCCACGCCGGTGGCAGGTGCGCACGAGGAGTTCCGTGTACGCGCGCATGAAGGGCGCCGTCATGGTGACCTTCGCGCGGTCGGGGAGCAGGAAGTCCGTGCGGTGCCCGAATGTCTTGATCAGGCTGAACAGGTAGTCCCAGCGACCGGCGTTGAGTCCCGAGCTGTGCTCGCGCAGCTCGTGGAGGATCTCCTCCATCTGCACGGCGGCCGTGATCGTCTCGATGAGGACGGTGGCGCGGACCGTGCCCCGGGGAATGCCCAGGAGGTCCTGCGCGGCGACGAAGACGTCGTTCCACAGGCGCGCCTCGTACCGGTTCTCCAGCTTGGGCAGATAGAAGTACGGGCCGTGACCGGCGTCGATCTGGCGCTGCGCGCAGTGGAAGAAGTACAGGCCGAA
>NZ_LIPN01000285.1 GCF_001418325.1 Streptomyces atriruber
CGCAGCCGCAGCCGCAGCCGAAACCCCAGCCGGTCAGCGCGACCGAACAGCCCACCACGACCTCCCGCGGCACCACCGGGACCGGCGGGACCACCGCCGCGGAGACCAAGTCGTCCGCCCCCGCCCCGTCTCAGCCCCACCGCGACGGCCCGGCCTCCGAATCCGGCTCCGACCCCGCGCCCGCCTCCGAGTCAGCCACCCCCGCCGATCTCGACGACCTCGCGCGGCGGCTGCTCGCTCCGCTCTCGCGGCTGCTCCGTGCGGAACTCCGCAGTGACCGCGAGCGGGTGGGCCGGCTCCGGGACCACGGCCGATAGCTGCAGTCGCGTCGGCCCGGCCGACCACCCGGCCCCCGGCCCCACCGTCCTCCGCCACCTCCACAGCAAAGAGAAACCATGCCCTCGCCCAAGGACCCCGGCTCCACCGTCTTCTTCAAGCTCACCATCGACGGCCAGGACCTCGGCCTGTTCAACGGGTGCGACGGGCTCTCCTCCGAGGTGGAGGTGGAACAGCGGCAGGAGGGCGGCAACAACGGGTTCGTCTGGCAGCTGCCCACCCGCGTGACCTTCTCCACCATCCGGCTCACCCGGCCCCTGACCGCCGACACGGCCCGCGTGGCCGCCTGGATCTCGTCCATCGCGACCGGGATCTCACGGCCCACCGCGCAGATCGCCGCGCTGCGCGCGGACGGGTCCATCGTCGCGCAGTGGGGGCTCGTCGAGGTGCTGCCCGTGCGCTGGCAGGGGCCCAGCCTGAGCCCGGACAGTCCGTCCGTGGCAACGGAGACGCTGGAGATCGCACACCACGGATTCACCGACGCGGGAGGTGCCTGAGATGGCCGCGCCCACCGGCGGAAAGGCCGGCGCGAGCCTGGTCCGCGCCGCGCTCGCCATTCACCAGCCGCCCACCGACCTCGGCGGGTCGATGGGCGGGCGGATCGGCGAGGTGGAGTTCCAGTTCAACCCGACGCAGCTGCAGATGGCACGGTCCGCCGAGTGGCGGACGCAGCGTGCCGTGGCCTACACCCGAGGCGCCCCGCCGAAGTTCACCGGCGCCGCCCCGGCCACCCTCCAGCTGGAGGTGTTCCTCGACTCCTCCGGCACCCCCAACTCCGGGAAGGTGCAGAAGCAGGTCGAGCTGCTCCTCTCGTGCTGCGAGGTGACCCCGCAGAGCGTCACCTCCAAGCGGCCCTCCCCGCCGTGGGTACGGTTCTCCTGGGGGTCGTTCAACACCGTGCAGTTCGTGGCGTACGTGACCAACGTCAGCGCGACGTACACCCTCTTCAACCCGACCGGCGAGCCGATCCGCGCCACCTGCTCGCTCGCGCTCACCGAGGTGTCGATGCCCACCAAGGGGCAGAACCCGACCTCGGGCGCGCTCTCGGCCCGCCGTGTGCACCGCACCGTCGCCGGTGACTCGCTGGCGTCGCTGGCCTGGCGGGAGTACGGGGACGCCACCCGCTGGCGGCTGATCGCCGAGGCCAACGACATCGACGACCCGATGCGGCTGCGGCCCGGCACCGAACTGCTGCTGCCGGCCGCCGAAGAGGCCAGGCCCGGCCCTGTCACCACCCCCGCGCACGTGGAGCCCTGATGAGTGAGAAGACGTACACGAGCGTCCTGCACGCCGAGATCGGCGGATCCGTCCTGCCCGACAAGCTCGCCGTGCTGCTCGTGGAGGGCTGGGTGGACGCCAGCCTGAACGTGCCGTCCGCCTTCCAGCTGACCTTCGCCGACACGGGCGGAGACATCCTGGAGAAGTTCCCGCAGATCAAGGTGGGCGCCGAGGCCGTCCTGTGCCCGTTCACGGACGGCGTGCGCGGCAAGCCGATGCTGACCGGTGAGGTCACCGCCCTGGAGGTGGACTCGGACGGCGGCGGCAAGTCGCTGGTCGTGCGCGGCTACGACCAGGGGCACCGGCTGCTGCGCAACCGCCGCGTGCAGGGCTTCAAGAACATGACGGCGTCCGACATCGTGCGCCGCGTCGCCGCCGCCAACAAGGTGCGGATCGGGAAGATCGAATCCACGGCGACGGTGTACGAGCTGGCCACCCAGCCGAACATCACCGACTGGGACTTCCTCACCCGTCTCGCCCAGGAGAACGACACCCACCTGTCCTTCGACCAGAACGGGAAGCTGAACTTCGCCAAGCTCGCGCCCGCGTCGGGCGCGCCGTCCGACTCGACACCGGCCGCGCAGAGCCCGTACGTCCTCGAATTCGGGCACAACGCGCTGCACAGCCGGGTCGCGGTGACCGCCTCGGGACAGGTCGCCACGGCCGGGGTGCGGGGCTGGGACATGCGGACCAAGCGTGCCCTGTCGATGCAGTCCCCGGCGATCCGCAGCAAGGACATCGTCGCCGACATCACCCCCGCGCAGCTCTCGCAGCCGTTCGGGAAGGCCGAGCTGACCGAGACCGGGACGCCGTACACCACCCAGGCCCAGGTCACGCACGCCTCCAAGTCGCTGGCGGACGACGTGGCGGGCTCCTTCGCCGAGATCGAGGTCGCCGTCACCGGCAACCCCGACCTGCGGCCGGGTCAGCCCGTGGCGCTGAAGGGCGCCGGGTTCCCCTTCGAGGGGAAGTACACGGCGACCGGCGTGCGGCACGTCTTCGAGTCCGGGCGGCAGTTCACGACGTGGCTGACCGTCTCGGGGCGCCAGTTCCGCTCCCTCTACGGCCTCGCCTCCGGCGGCACGGATGCCGGGCCGACGATGCCGGGCGTCGCGATGGCGCTGGTCAGCAACGCCAAGGACCCGCTGAAGCTGAACCGCGTCAAGCTGCGCTTCCCCTGGCTCTCCGACAAGTACGAGAGCGACTGGTGCCGCATCGCGCAGCTGGGCGGGGTCAAGGGCGGCGGCCTGATGATGCCCGAGGTCGGCGACGAGGTGCTCGTCGCCTTCGACCGGGGCTCCCTCGAACATCCTTACGTGCTCGCCGGGTTGTACAACGGCAGGGACAAGCCGACGCCCAGCACGGACGGACTGCAGCCGATCGACCCGACCAGCGGCCGGGTCAACTGGCGCTCCATCTCCTCGCGCAGCGGCCACACCATGGAGCTCATCGACGCCAAGTCACGCATGAAGAGCGGCATCCGGCTGCAGACCGGCAACGGCCGCCTCACCGTCCACATGGACGAGACACGGACCAGCGTGACCATCCGCAGCGACGGCTCCGTGTCCATCTCCGGGACCCGCAACGTCAGCATCAGGGCGGGCGGCAACCTGTCGCTGACCGCGGGCGGCTCGCTGACGATGAGCGCGGGCGGTGCGGTCGACATCAAGGCCGGTGCCAAGTTCGGCGTCAACGCGGGCGGCATGGCGGACATCAACGCGACCGGCGTCGTCAGCCTGAAGTCGGCGGGCGCGGTGGCCGTGAACGCGGTCGGCGCGGTCTCCGTCACCGCTGCGGGCGCCGTGGCGGTCAACGCGGGCGCGGCGGCCGCCATCACCTCACCGGCCACCGTCGCGCTGACCGCACCGGCGGTCCTGCGCAACGGCCTGCCGTTCTAAGGGACTTGAGGGGCTTGAAGGACTTGAGAGAGTTGAGGGACATGTGCGTCGAGGGGGTCACAGGACATGAGTGAGCAGTTCGTCGGCGCGGGCTGGACCTTTCCGCTGCGTACGAATGCCGGCGGCGGCATCGCGCTGGCCCGGCGCGAGCGCGAGATCGAGGAGTCGATCCGCCTCGTGCTCGCCACCGCGCCGGGCGAGCGGCCGATGCGGCCGGAGTTCGGCTGCGCCGTCCACGACCTGGTGTTCGCGCCGGTCAACGAGGCGACGGCGGGACGGATCCGGTACGAGGTGCGGTCCTCGCTCGATCGCTGGGAGCCGCGCATCGACGTCCTGGACGTCGAGGTCACCCCGGCACCCGACGACCCGTCCGTCCTTTTCATCGACGTGAGCTACACCGTGCGCGGCACCAACAATCCGCGCAGTCTCGTCTTCCCCTTCTATGTGATCCCGTCCACGGAATCAGAGAGCGGAGTCTGAAGTCCGATGGCCCTGCCCGCACCCCACCTCGACGACCGGCGCTTCCAGCAGTTCGTCGACGACGCCAAGCGCTACATCCAGCAGCGCTGCCCGGAGTGGACCGATCACAACGTCTCCGACCCGGGTGTCACCCTCGTCGAGGCCGTCGCGCACATGGCCGACCAGATCGTCTACCGGCTCAACCGCGTGCCGGAGAAGAACCACCTGGCCTTCCTCGACCTGCTCGGCGTCACCCTCTTCGCACCCTCCGCGGCCCGCGCGGAGGTCACCTTCTGGCTCTCCGCGCCGCAGCCCGAGCCGGTGGTCCTGCCCTCCGGGACGGAGGTAGCGACCAGCCGCACCGAGACCGAGGAAGCGGTGGCCTTCGCCACCGAGGCGGATCTGACCGTGGTGCCCTGCGAGCTGTCGTCCGTGCTGCGACAGGAGGACGGCAGCACGCCCCAGGACTGCGGGCAGGACATCTTCGGCGGCCGTGACGTGGCGGCCTTCGCGGAGTCGCCGCGCCCGGGCGACACGCTGCTCTTCGGGCTCAGCGCGGCGGTGCCGCGGTGCGCGGCGGTGCTGCAGCTCGACAGCCGGGTGGACGGCGTGGGCGTCGACCCGCGCCAGCCGCCGCTGGTGTGGGAGGCGTGGACCGCGGACGGCTGGACCGAGTGCGAGGTCGACGAGGACTCCACCGGTGGCCTCAACCGCCCCGGCGACGTCGTGCTCCACATCCCCGCCGGTCACATCGTCTCCCGCATCGGGCGGCAGGACGCGGGCTGGCTGCGCTGCCGTGTCGTCGAGGCCGCGAAGGGCCAGCCGTTCTACAGCGCGTCGCCGACCGTGCGGTCCGCCGCCGCGTTCACCATCGGCGGCACGACCGGCGTCGCACACGCGGACGTCGTACGCGACGAACTCCTCGGCGACTCCACGGGCGTGCCCGGACAGCGCGTCCGCCTGGCCCAGGCGCCGGTGGTCGCCGACCGGCCGCCGCTGGTCCTGGAGGTCTCCGACGGCGAGGGCTCGGGCTGGGCCGAGTGGCAGGTCGTCGACGACTTCGCCTCGTCGGGCCCGTACGACCCCCACGTCACGCTGGACGCGGCGACCGGCGAGATCGCGTTCGGCCCCGCGGTGCGCGAACCGGACGGCTCCCTGCGGCAGTTCGGCGCGGTCCCGCCGAAGGGCGCCGCGATCCGCGCGACCCGCTACCGCACGGGCGGCGGCCGCACGGGCAACGTGGCCCGCGGCGCCATCCAGGTGCTGCGCAGCTCCATTCCGTACGTCGCCCGCGTGGAGAACCGCGAGGCGGCGCGCGGCGGAGTGGACGGCGAGACGGTCGAGGAGGCGAAGGTCCGCGCGCCGATCGCGCTGCGCGCGCAGGAGCGTGCGGTGACGGCGCGCGACTACGAGGAGCTGGCGCGGCGGGCCGCGCCCGAGACGGCGCGGATCCACTGCCTGGCCGCGGACTCCGCGGAGGCCGGGGAGAACGCGGTCCGGGTCCTGGTCGTCCCCCAGGCGGTGCCGGACCGGGGCGGTCGGCTCCGCTTCGAGCAGCTGGTGCCCGGTGAGGAACTCCTCTCCCGCGTCACCCAGTTCCTCGACGACCGCCGCCCGCTGGGCACCCGGCTCTCGGTCGGCCCGCCCTACTACCAGGGCGTCACCGTGGTCGCCACGCTCCACTCCTTCCGCGCCGCACACGCCGAACGCGTCCGCTCCGAGGCGCTCGACGCGCTGTACGCCTACCTCGACCCGCTGACCGGCGGGGCGCACGGCGAGGGCTGGGCGTTCGGCCGTCCCCTGCGCGCCGGCGAGATCTTCGCCGCGCTCCAGCGGGTGCCGGGCGTGGAACTGGTCGACGAGGTGCTCCTCCACCCCGCCGACCCGCTCACCGGACGCAGAGGCGACGCCACGGACCGCATCGAACTGGCGCCGTCCGCCCTCCTGTTCCCCTTCGACCACCGCGTCCGCGTCATCGAGGCACGATGACGAGCGGCACGGAGAACGACCCGCAGCCGACGGGCACGCCCGCGTCGGCGGAGCCGGACGGAAGGACGGGACACGCGCAGGAGTTGCCCGCGGAGGTGGGGCCTGCGGAGGTGGGGCCTGCAGAGGTGGGGCCTGCAGAGACGGGGCAGCCCGCGCAAGGCGCAGGTGCCGGTTCCGGTTCCGGCCCCGGTGCCGACCCCGCGCAGTCGGGGCACGCTCCCGGAACGCCGTACGCGCCCGCGCCGAACCCCTACTCCGACCCGAACCACTATTCGGGCCCGAACCCGTACGCCGACCCGAATCCGTACTCCGACCCGAATCTCTACTCCGGCCCCAACCCGTACACAGAGCCCAACCCTTACTCCGACGCGAGCCCCGGCTCCGAGCGGAACCCCTACACCGAACCGAACCCGTACACCG
>NZ_LIPN01000286.1 GCF_001418325.1 Streptomyces atriruber
CCCCCACCCCCGCCCCGAAGCCGCCGCGGATCGCGGGCCCCGGCACCGACCACGCGTCGGACGACCCCTTCACCGCCGACCGCACCAACTGGTTCCGTCAGGACCGGTTCGGCATGTTCATCCACTTCGGCGCGTACTCGAACCTGGAGGGCGAGTACAAGCGCCCCGACGGCAGCATCTGCCGCAACGCGGAGTGGATCAAGCGGGAGTGCGACATCCCGATGGACGCGTACGAGAAGCAGGCGCAGAACTTCAACCCCGCGGACTTCGACGCGAAGGCGATCGTCAAGGCGGCCAAGGACGCAGGGATGCGCTACATCGTCATCACGTCCAAGCATCACGAGGGCTACGCGATGTGGCCGACGAAGGTCAACGACTGGAACCTGCGCGACCACTCCTCCTTCGACAAGAACCGCGACATCCTGGCCGAGCTGAAGAAGGCGTCCGACGACGCGGGCATCAAGCTCGGCTTCTACTACTCGATCTGGGACTGGCACGACAAGGACTTCCCGGACCCGGCGACGTTCCCCGAGTACGAGAAGCGCATGTACGCGCAGCTCAAGGAGCTGGTCGACACCTACGACCCGGCGCTGCTCTGGTTCGACGGCGAGTGGGACACCGACAAGCCCCACAACCCCTGGACGGCCAAGGACGGCGAGGAGCTGGAGTCCTACCTCCGCGGCCTCGACCCCGATCTGGTCATCAACAACCGCGTCGGCAAGCGCCGCGTGGTCGACGGCGACTACGGCACCCCCGAGCAGGAGATCCCCGCCGCACCGGTCGACGGCCAGCTCTGGGAGTCCTGCATGACCCTCAACGGCCATTGGGGGTACGCCCGTTACGACGAGGACTGGAAGTCCGCCCAGACCCTGACCCGCAACCTCCTCGCCACCGCATCCCGCAGCGGCAACTACCTCCTCAACGTCGGCCCCGACGCGCGCGGCCGCGTCCCGCAGCCCTCCGTCGACCGCCTCGCGCAGATGGGCGACTGGCTGCGCACGGCGGGCCAGGGCGACGCGGTCTACGGCGCCCGCTACGGCGGCCTCGTCGAGGAACCGGCCTGGGGCCATGTGAGCCGCAAGGGCGACAAGCTGTACGCGGCGGTCACGCAGTGGCCCGCGGCGGGCGGTGCCCTGCACCTGAAGGCCCGCACGGACTTCAAGGTGAAGTCGGCCCGCGTCCTCGGCAGCGACCAGCAGGTGACGGTCACCAAATCCGGCGACGGCTACGACCTCAAGCCGTCGGGCGCCGCCACGAACGCGACCGCGACCGTGATCGAGCTGCGGGTCGACCCCGGCCCCACGGCGCGCCCCGGCCAGGGCAAGGGCCTGAAGCAGGAGATCTTCGACAACGCGAAGCTCGAAGGGGCCCCGAAGGTCACCCGCACCGACCCCACGCTCAACCACGCCTGGAAGTACGCCGGTTCGCCGGACGCGTCGGTCCCCGCCGACAACTTCAGCATCCGCTGGAGCGGTTCGGTCGAGCCGCGCCGCTCGGAGACGTACACGCTCACGACCGTCTCCGACGACATGGCCCGCGTCTGGATCGACGGCAAGCTCGTCATCGACTCCTGGACGCCGCACGAGCCGAAACTCGACAAGGCGCAGGTGCGGCTGACCGCGGGCAAGCGGCACGCGATCAAGGTCGAGTACGCGGAGCAGACGGGCGAGGCACATCTGAAGCTGCTGTGGTCGAGCCCCGGCCAGGAGCAGCAGATCGTTCCCCGGTCACAGCTGTACGCACACTGAGGGAACGTCTGCCCGGAAAGTTTGTGGCGAAACGGGCCCCAAGTCCTTGTGATCAAGGACTTGGGGCCCTGTTCGTGAGGACCATCAGCGGGCACTTTCCGGTACCGGGGTTGGCAATGTTGATCGACGTCCGACCCGACCCACCCAGGTGCCGACAGAGAGAGTGACTGACCAGTGAGCGCGCCCGAAGCCCCTGAAACACCGGCACCGCCGGCTCCCGAAGCCGTGGCACGGCACCGGGCGCTCTTCCGGGCGATCCACCGCCGCAAGAACCCGCGCCTGCGCCAGACGGACATCACCGTCACCGAGGAAGCCCAGGTCAAGCGCGCGGTGAAGGCGACCGCGCTGGGCAACGCCATGGAGTGGTACGACTTCGGTGTCTACGCCTACCTCGCCGTCATCATCGGCAAGGAGTTCTTCCCCTCCGGGAACGACACCGCGCAGACCCTCTCCTCCCTGGCGACCTTCGCCGCGGCCTTCCTCGTGCGCCCCATCGGCGGCATGTTCTTCGGCCCGCTCGGCGACCGCGTGGGCCGCAAGAAGATCCTCGCGCTCACCATGATCATGATGTCGACGGCGACGCTGGCGATCGGTCTGATCCCGAGCTACACGTCGATCGGCGTCTGGGCGCCCATCCTCCTCGTCCTCTGCCGCATGGTGCAGGGCTTCTCGACGGGCGGTGAGTACGGGGGTGCCGCGACGTTCATCGCGGAGTACGCGCCCGACAAGCGCCGCGGTTTCTGGGGCTCGTTCCTGGAGTTCGGCACGCTGATCGGCTACACGGTCGCCGCGGTCCTCGTCACCTCCCTCACCGCGGCGCTCAGCGACGACGCCATGCAGTCGTGGGGCTGGCGCATCCCGTTCCTGGTGGCGGCGCCGCTCGGCCTGATCGGCCTCTACCTGCGGATGAAGCTCGACGAGTCGCCCGCCTTCCAGAAGATGGAGGAGAGCGGCCCGGCCGCCGAGCGTGACAAGAAGTCCTTCAAGGATTCCTTCTTCGGCCAGTGGCGCGCGATGCTGCTGTGCATCGCGCTGGTCGCGGCGTTCAACGTCACCGACTACATGCTCCTGTCGTACATGCCGACGTACCTCACGCAGCTCGGCTTCGGCGAGACCGGCGGCCTGATGTCGATCGTC
This sequence comes from Streptomyces atriruber, assembly GCF_001418325.1. GTDB lineage: Bacteria > Actinomycetota > Actinomycetes > Streptomycetales > Streptomycetaceae > Streptomyces > Streptomyces atriruber. The sequence goes on from NZ_LIPN01000286.1 coordinate 2,886, forward strand.
GTCGTCATGCTGATCCTGATGGCGCTGATCAACTCCGTCGGCCGCCTCTCCGACCGCATCGGCCGCAAGCCGGTCCTGATGGCGGGCTCGGTGGGCTTCTTCGTCCTCGCCCTCCCCGCGTTCCTCCTCATCAAGCAGGGCGGAACGGTCGCCGTCTTCACGGGCCTGCTGATCCTCGGCCTCGCGCTGGTCTGCTACCTGGGCGCCATGTCCTCGTCGCTCCCGGCCCTCTTCCCGACGGACGTCCGCTACAGCTCGCTCTCCATCGGCTTCAACATCTCCGTCTCGCTCTTCGGCGGTACGACCCCGCTGGTCGTCGCCGCGCTGATCGGCGCGACCGGCAACGACCTGATGCCCGCGTTCTACACGATGCTCTTCGGACTCGTCGGCATCATCGCGGTCGCCGCGATGAAGGAGACGGCCCGCAAGCCGCTGGAGGGCTCGCCGCCCTCGGTGGCCACGGACGAGGAGGCACGCGAACTGGTGGAGTCGCAGCGAGTGTCCTGAGGCGGGTGCCTCAGGGCTTCTCCCTCAGGGTTTCTCCAGCGTGGCGATCGCCTCGGCCAGCCACGCCTTCTCCTCCGTGCCGGTGGCACGCGCGATGCGCAGCATCCCCTGGCGGAAGAGGTCCTCGGCCTCTTCCGCCCGCACGGGTTTCCCGTCGCGGTAGAAGAAGCTGGCGGGGGTGGACAGGAACGCCTGTCGACGGCGGAGCACGGTGGCCTGTTCGGCCGGGTCGGGCAGGTGGCGCAGGAACGCGAGGAGCGTGAAGAACCGCTGTCCGTCGGTGACCTCGACGTCCTTGGGCTCGCGCAGCCGGGCGAACAGGCGGGTGCGCCCGGCGTCGGTGAGTGACAGGACCCGGCGGGGCACGGCGCTGCTGCCGGGTTCGGTGCGTTGGTCGACGTACCCGGCCGTCGTGAGCCGGCTGATCGCGGGGTAGAGCGCGCCGTCGCTCACGGGCCGGATGTGCCCGTTCAGGTCCTGGATACGAGCCTTGAGCTCGTACCCGTGCAAGGGCTCCTCGTACAGGAACCCGAGAATCGCCAACTCCAGCATGAGTGCTGCCCTTTCACCCTTGTACGTTCCGTGCCCGTGATGCTATCTCTTTTCGTGGTACCTCGATTCGAGGTACACGGGTGGAGGGGGATGGGGCATGGGTCCGACGGAGCATCGACGGCGGGTGGTGTCGCTCGCGCTGCCGGTCTACGGGGAACTCCTCGCGGGAGTCGCGGCCGGGATCATCAACATGGTCTGGGTGGCCGGGCTGGGTGGGGCCGCGGTGGCCGCGGTGGCCGCGGTGGCGGTCGCGACGAACGTCGAGAACGTGTTGCTCGGCGTGATCCTCATGGCAGGTTCCGGTACGACCGTGCTTGTGGCCCGCGCACGGGGAGCGGGTGATCCGGCGGCGGCGCGCTCGGCCGTGCGGGGCGGCTGGGTGTTGTGGGCGCTGCTCACTCCCGTGGTCGCGGTCGGGGGTTACGTGGGTCAGGAGCGGTTGGCCCGCTGGGTGCTCGGCGAGGACGGCGGCGCCTCCGTCCACCTCGCCACGGAGTACTTCGCGATCGCGCTGCCCGGCATGGCGGTCTACTTCGCCACGAACGTGGTCGACGGCATCCTCAAGGGCTCGGGCAACACGCGCACCCCGATGCGGCTCGCCCTGCTGGCCAACGGGCTGATCCTCGTCCTGGACCCGGTCCTCATCCTCGGCTGTGACCTGGGCGTGCGCGGCGCGGCGATCGCCACGGTGACCGGCCGCTCGGTGGCGCTGATCTGCGGGCTGCTCGTGTTGCGGCCCTCGCTGCGACCGTCCGGCCTGCGGGCCCGCGTCCTCGGCGCGGACGCGCGCCGGACCGCCGCGACCGGTCTGCCCATGTCGGCCGACTTCGTCGTCCGCATGACGGGCACGTTGGCGCTGGTCGCGGTGGTGGCCCGGATCGGTGTCGACGAGGTCGCCGCGTACGGCATCGCGACGAAGGCCACGTACGTCGCGACGATGGCCTTCTACTCCGTACGCCAGGCCGCCGCGATCCACACCGCCCACCAACTGGGCGCCGGACGCGACGAACGCCGGGCGATCCGCCGCGAGGCGCTGCTCGTCGCCGGAACGCTCGGTCTGACGGCCGCCGTGCTGCTCCTCGCCGCCGCGTCCTGGATCATGCGGGCGTTCGGCGCGGACGGCGAGGTGGCCGACGCCGGGACGCTCTACCTGCGGTGCCTCGGGCCGTACCTGGTGCTGCTCGCGTGCTTCATCGGGGTGGCCGGGGTGTACGAGGGCGGCGGTGACAGCCCGGCGCTGGCCCGCATCACGGTGTGCGGTGTCGCGGCCCAACTCGGCGCGGCGTACGCGCTGTCGGGCCACGGGCTACCCGGGATCTGCCTGGCGATGGCGTGTGCGGTCGGCCTCCAGTGCGTGGCGCTGACGCGGGTCAGGGGCGGGAGGCGTACGCGACGAACTCCGTCCAGGCGCGAGGGTTCAGGGCGAGTTGGGGGCCGTCGGGGTTCTTGGAGTCGCGTACGTGGAGGGTAGTGGGGCAGGGGGCGATCTCTACGCAGTCGCCGTCGCCGCTACTGCTGTGGCTGGACTTGCGCCAGGCCAGGGCGACTTCGAGACAGTCGCCGGAGCTGCCGCTGCTGTAGCTGCTTTTGAACCAGGCCAGTTCCGGGGTGCTCATCATGCTCCTCGCATCCGCTCCAGCAGGCTCAACGAGTCATCGAATGAGAGAGCCTGTGCGCGCATCCTGGCATACCGCATCTGGAGCATGCTGACCACTTTCGGCTCGGAGATGAGCTGTCCGCTCTCCTGTCCTTCGGAGTATGCGAGCCACTTGTTCTCCGGGGTCTCCAGCAGATGCATTGGCCCGTCCAGTCCGGCATGGCTCTCCCGTACCACCGGCATGATTTGCAGCTCGATGTTCCGGCGCTTCGCGAATCCGAGGACATGGTCGATGAGTTCCATGGTGACTTCATGCCCACCCATTCTGCGCTGGAACAGATGTTCCTCAAGGATGAAGCTGTACGCCGTGTTCGGCCGCTCCGTGAGTAGCCGTTGCCGCTCGACCCGCGCCAGGAGCCGGGTCTCGATCTGTTCGTCGCCCAGTGGTGGAAGGCGGTTCACGAACAGCTTCCGGGCGTACTCCTCGGTCTGCAACAGGCCCGGGATGAGCCTGCACTCGTACGTTGAAAGCGCCACCGCGTCATGTTCTAGCTGCGCCCACTGGCGAAACCAGGAAGCCAACCCCCGCTGCCGCGACAGCTGATTCGCCGCCAGCCGCAGCGTCCCGAACGCATCCAGCGTCACCTCGCACTGGTCGACGAACCGCGGCGGAGGGAAACGGCGGCCCTGTTCGACGGAGGCGATGAAATGGACTGAGTAGCCGATCTCCTCGGCCAGGGACTCCTGCGTGTACCCGGCGCGTTTGCGGAAGCTCTTCAGGACGGCGCCGAACGCCTTCAAGCCATCGGTCGGTTCGGGCTCATTACTGCTCGTCGCACTTGACGACATCACGGGTATCCCCTGACGCTCGGCTATCGGTCTGCGCCAACGCGCCCATGCTCACGTTCCGTTACCCGTACTGTCCACCCTTCGCACTCGTACAATTACGCAGCGTACGAGTTTTGCTCCTGGTGTCCACAGCCGTGCACGGCCACCGTTGCCGCCATGTCGACGCAAGCGCGCCCCGCCGCCGCACCCCGCACCTTCGCGCAACGCTTCAGTGCCACGCCCCGGGGCGCACGCCTCGCGAGGAGGCTGGCCAGGTATCACCTGGACGGCTGGGGGATCGCGTACGACACCGAACTCTCGGACGCCGCCGAGGCGATCGTCGCCGAGCTCGCTGCGAACGCCGTGACGCACGGCCTCGTGCCGGGCCTCGACTTCGAGCTCGGGCTGACGCTGCGTGCCGACACGCTGCGTATCGAGGTCGCGGATGCCCGCGCGGAAGGCGCACCCCTGGTGGCGCGCGACGCGCCGTCGCCCGAGCGGGAGACGGGGCGGGGGGCTCACGATCGTGGCGGCGCTCGCCGTCGAGTGGGGCGTCGTCGGCCGGAAGGCGGGCAAGACGGTGTGGGCGGAACTCGCCGTGGACTCCCAACCCCACTGAAACCAGCGCGTGTTAACCCTGTGTACATTCGGGCGGGGTGTTACCGGACGCGTCGCGTACGCCGCGCCGACACCGGCAAGGCCCAGTCTCACGCAAGATCCATCCGTTCCCGGAACGAGGAGACATCGCGTGACCAGACACTGTCCGACCCGTCGAACGATCGGCTCGGTCGTCCTCGCACTGACCACCGTGCTCGCCGCGACCTCGGCCTCCGCCACGGCCGTGGCCGCCGACCCGCTGCCCGGGGTCACGCCCCGGGCCGAGACCCCCGTCCTGCACGACGACGACGCGGGCGGCAACGCCGACGCCGACGACCCCGCGATCTGGCGCAACACCGCCGACCCGGCGCGCAGCCTGGTGATCGCCACGGCCAAGGAGGGCGGCCTGCGCGCCTACGACCTGGACGCCCGCCCCGTCCAGTCCGTCGCCGCACCGCCCGCGGACGGCCCCGACGACGCGCCGGGCCGCTTCAACAACGTCGACCTCGTGCGCGGCCTGAAGCTCTCCTCCGGCTCCGCCGACCTCGCCGTCACCAGCGACCGCGGCCACGACCGGCTGCGCTTCTACCGCATCGACCGCGACCGGTCCGGCGGGCCGCTGACCGACGTCACGGACCCCGCAGCCCCGCCCGTCTTCTCCGCCGACCAGGCCGAGATCAACGAGCAGCGCACCGCGTACGGCCTCGCGACCTGGCAGGACAAGGCGAGCGGCCGCTCGTACGCCCTCGTCAGCCGCCGCGAGCGCACCAGCGTCGCGCTCCTGGAACTGATCCCGGGGCAGGGCGGCAAGGTCACGTACCGCAAGGTCCGCACCCTGGACCTGCCGTCCTCGTTCCGGCTGCCGAACGGCACCTCGTGGCGCCCGTGCGCCGAGCCGGGCGAACTCCCGCAGGTCGAGGGCATGGTCGTCGACCCGTCCAACGGCACGCTGTACGCCGGGCAGGAGGACGTCGGCATCTGGCGGCTGCGCGCCGACCTGACCGGGAAGCCCGAACTCGTCGACAAGGTGCGGGAGTACGGCGTTCCCGGCGTCTACGACGAGGAGACCGAGGAGTGCACGCCGGGCGCCGACCCCGGGTACGGCGGCAAGCGGATCACGGCCGACGTCGAGGGCCTGACCCTCGTCGATGAGGCCGACGGTGACGGTTATCTGCTCGCCTCCAGCCAGGGCGACAACACCTTCGCCGCGTACGACCGCGAACTGGGCGACCAGAACGAGTACGAGGGCGGCTTCCGCGTCACCCCCGCGGGCGGCGCGCTCGACGGCTCCGAGGAGTGCGACGGCGCGGCCGCGCTGAACGAGCCGCTCGGGCCGGAGTACCCGCACGGCCTCCTGGTCGTCCAGGACGGCCACGACGCCCCCGGCGACGGTGACCGCCCGTCCACCGACTTCAAGTTCGTCGACCTCGGGAAGGTCATGAAGGCGCTGGACGACTGAGTCCGGGAGGCGTCACGGCGCCGCGTCGAGCGCGGCGCGCTGCGCGGGCGTGAGCCGCAGCCGCGGCTCGCTCCCGGCGGCTTCCTCCACGGCGGTGGCGACACGCGACTCCGGCCAGCCGAGCGCGCCGGCCAATTCGCCGGTCGTGAGGGGCCGGGCCGCGTGGAAAAGGGCGGCCAGTACGGTCAGCGCGTCGTCGAGGGCACCCGCGATCGGCGGACCCGTCATGTTCCGGTGGATCCCGGCGAAGAACGTGTACATCGTGCGGAGCCGCGCTCCCGTGGGGGTGTCGAGTCCGAACAGGTCGGCGCCCTCCCGGGCGGCCGCGGCGCACGCCGCGTTCTTGTGGGCGCTGGTCAGCCAGGCACGGAGCCAGACGTCCTCGTCGATGACATAACGGTCCTGGCGTCGGCCGGGCTCGTGCTTGCGGGTGAGGACGTCGAGCCCTTCGAGGTAACCCACGGCCTTGGAGACCGAGGCGGGGCTGACCTTCAGCCGCCGGGTGAGCTCCGCGGAGGTTCCCGCGCCGGAGGGGGCCGTCACCAGGCAGGCCAGCACCCGGGCGGCCGTGCGGGGCAGCCCGACGGAGATCAGCAGGCCCGCGAACTTGTCCACGTACGCGTGGACGGCGTCGGGGTCGGGACCGTACGGGGCGTACGCGTCGTGGTCGGGGCCCGCACCGGAGCCGGCGGGCCGTGGCGCGGCGGGCCGGGGCGGCCGGTTGCGGCGCCGCCAGGCGTCGGCGCGGTCGGCGTGTTCCGCGCGGTAGGCGCCGGGCCCGCCGTTGCGGGCGACCTCCCTGCTGACGGACGAGGTCGCCCGCCCCAGACGACGCGCGATGGCGGCGTAGGCCAAGCCCTCGGACAGTCCCGCCTCGATGACGCGCCGGTCCTCCGCGGTCAGTCTCCCGCCGCCCATGTCCGCCTTCCCGCCCCTGGGGCACGCGCCAACGTCCGTAGCCGTGCGTTGCGTTAGCCGTCATCGGCAACGCTACAAGATCCGAAAAACTCCCCTGTTCTCCGAAGTCGCACGGCCTGCGGCGTTTCTGACGGACGCGTACGCAACGTAGCTTTCATGTGTCGCTGAAGACAAGGGAACACGTAATCAGGGGAGTTCACATGGAAGACGCCACTCCCGTGGCGCCCTCCCGAGGGGATCACGACGCCGCACAGCGTGTGCTCGACCGGGCGGTACGAGAAGGGGGAGTGCCGGGAATCCTGGCCCAGGTCCGGGACCGCGGCGGGAACTGGTTCGGCACGGCGGGGGTCGCCGACACGCGGACGCGTCGCTCGCGCGGACACGAGGACCGGTTCCGGGTCGGCAGCATCACCAAGACCTTCACCGCCACCGTGCTCCTGCAGCTCGTGGCCGAGGGGCGGCTGACCCTGCGGGACACGGTGGAACAGTGGCTGCCGGGCGTGGTGACCGGGAACGGGCACGACGGCACCACGATCACGGTCCGCCAACTCCTCGACCACACCAGCGGAATCTTCAGCCACACCCATGACCAGGCGGCGCTGAGCACACAGGAGAGCTACACGCCCGCGGAGCTCGTCAGGATCGCCGTGTCGCACCCGGCGGACTTCCCCGCGGGGACGGGCTGGGCGTACTCCAACACCAACTACGTCGTCGCCGGAATGATCGTCGAGCGCGTGACCGGCCGGACGCTCACGGACGAGATCGCCGACCGGCTCGTCCGCCCGCTCGGCCTGACGGGAACCTCCCTGCCGCCGGGTACCGACCCGGCCCTGCCCCGGCCGCACGCGCGCCACTACACCAAGCTGTTCTCCGCCGATCCGGACGCCCCGGTCCACGACGTCACGGAACTGGAGACGACCCCGTACTGGGCGGCGGGCGGCATGATCTCCACCGTCGCCGACCTGACCCGGTTCTTCTCGGCGCTGCTCGGCGGACGGCTCCTGCGGCCGGAGCAGCAGCGCGAGTTGCTCACGATGGTCCCGACGCGCGACTGGGTGCCCCGCGCCACGTACGGCCTCGGCGTCTCCCGCGTGATGCTGCCCTCCGGCACGGCGGTGTGGGGCATGGGCGGCGCGATCTTCGGGTCCTGGTCGTACGTCTACGGCACGCGCGACGGCACGCACATGCTCGCGGTGAACATCAACGCCGACTGGGTGTCGGGGTGTTGGGAGGACCCGATCGGCATCTTCAACGAGCTCCTGGAGGCCGAGTTCAGCTATGGCTGCGCGTTAGGGTTCGCCTCCCCGTGACGCAGCGACGTGGCGGCGCCCCGCCTGCGGTCCTGTGGACCTCGGGCAGGGCACCGGCGGCTCTCACACGTGGTCGTCGTACCACTTGCCGCACTTGACGTCGCCGCGGGTCTCCGCGCAGGCCCGCATCCAGCGGTCATCGAGCGTCGGCGAGCTGTGGAAGTACCAGCGCGTCTGGATGTAGTAGCGCTTCGGTGCTCCCGGCACGGTCGCCGACGGGTGCCTCTCCGCGGTGATCCCGCAGGCCACGCCCTTGCGCCAGCTCTCGGGACGGTGCTCCTGGTGCCGGATCTCCACCCAGGCGCTGTCGCCCTTCTTCGCGTTGATCAGCTTGGCGCTGGAGCGGTCCCCGTTGATGAAGATGCTGTCCCGGCCCGTGCGCAACCCCAGGGAGCGGCCGCCGCCGATCTTGTGCGGGGAGCCGCCCTTCCACGCGGTGACGAGGGAGCCCGAGCCGTTGAACCCCCGGTACTTGCACTCTGCTTGAGGCGCTGACGCCAGGTGGGCGGCGGTCGCGGCTTCGGACTTCTGCGGCTGGGCCGATGCGCCGCTGCCGACGGCCGCCAGCGTTCCGGCGGTCAGGAGCAGCGAAGCGCACCCGAGTGCGGTCCTGCGATGGTCGATCATCTTTCCCCCGTCGTCGTTTCCCTTCGGTACGCCAACAGGTTGCGGAACGACGGTCCGTGGCGGCCAGGGGTTTCGGCGCTGCCCGAAACCCGGGAGTATCGCGCTCACCCTCACGTGTACTTGGGAACCGTGGTTCTTGCCACTATCGTCCCCTTGAACGCCGTGGCGGACAATCGGGGGATGCCGTGCTGCGTATTCATTTCAGTTCCGGAGACCTGGCCCGCACCAGGATCGCCGAGGAACCGGACCCCTTATGGGAAACCGTCCTGAGCCTGCAGCAACTCCGCGAGAAAAGCCGGGAACCGGTGCTCGACGGCTGGCGGCGCCGCAAGTGCGCGCGCGGGGCCCTCGCGCTGAGAATGCTCTCGCCGCTGATGCCCTCGCGCGGATACTTCCCGGATTTCCTCACGCCCGCCGAGGGCTCGGGCGGGCTGGAGTGCGGGATCGACGCCGTGCTCACCACTCCGCGCCGTCAACTGCGCCGCGAATTGACGCTGTTGGCCCACCACAATCCGCTGCCCTCGGAAGCCGGGCTGCTGGCCGAGGGCGAAACGGGCGCCCTGCGCCGCCTGGGCCGGGCGCTGCGCGAGTACCACGCCTCCGTCCTGGAGCCCGGCTGGCGGGACATCGCCTCCCGCATCGAAGGCGACCGACGCCATCGGACCGAGACCCAGTGCCGCCTCGGCACCGAGGAAATGCTGCGTTCCTTCGCGCCCCTGCTGAGCTGGCAGTCGCCGGTCCTGTGCGCGGACTACCCCGTCGACCGGGACGTGCACCTGAAGGGGCGCGGACTGCTGCTCGTGCCCTCGTACTTCTGCCGCCGCACACCGGTGGCCCTGCTCGACGAGACCCTCTGGCCCGTGCTCGTCTATCCCGCGCGACCACTCGGCCCCGACACGTCCGCGGACCCGGGGACCCGGCTGGCACCACTGCTCGGCCACACCCGGGCGGCCGTCCTGGAAGCACTCGAAACGCCGCGCACCACGAGTGAGCTGGCGCGCTGCGCCGGTGTGTCCGTGTCCTCCGCCAGTGAGCACGCCACGGTGCTGCGCCGTGCCGGTCTCATCGCCAGCACCAGGCAGCGGCACCACGTGCGCCACACGCTCACCCAGCTCGGGAACCACCTGCTCACCGGGGTCACGGTGGGGCGGACAGCGCACTCGTCGGCCGACAGACCGAGCCGTGCCGCCGCCTCCCCCCGGGGGTGTGGGGGAGGTGGGCCGCACGGCTCGGAGAGCGTCAGCTGAAGGGAACGGCGTCGGCCGGGTCGGCGTGCCAGTTCGTGCTCAGCGGCTTGTCGATCAGGGTCGGGCTGGGCAGGCGGACGGAGACGGCACCCTCCTCGTCCCCGGCGACGGCGATGCTCATCCGGTCGAACTCCGCGCCGAAGTCGTCGTTGGTCGACTTCGGGTTGATGCCTGCGTAGGCGGCGGTGGAACCGGAGAGCTTGACGCTGTCGGTGACGGCCTGCTCGGCGGGGGTGACCTGCCGGTCGGGGTGGGAGCCGAAGCCCGCGGCGGGGATGGTGCCCTCCAGGTAGCAGGTGATGCCGGGCCTGGCCTTGGCGGTCACGAGGAGGTAGCCCCCGGCCTGCGTCTTCTCGGTGACCTTGAAGGTCAGGTCGGCGGTCCCGCAGACCTGCTCGACAGGGGCCTTGCTCTGGCCGCCGACGGCGAGGGCGGTGCCCGCGGCGGTGGTGGCGAGGGCCGCGGCGGCCACGGCGGTCAGGACGAGACGGGTGGGACGGGCGGCGAGACGCGAACGCATCGAGAACTCCATGAGTGCGGTGAGTGGTCGGTGACCGGTCGGACCACAGCCTGGGCCGCGGTCCGTCCCGGCTGCCACAACACACCGGTGATACGGGACGCCGGAACGCCGGAACGGCCCTTGACCAGCACAAATGCCCACACCCTGGAACGGGGGAACGGGACGGCGATACGCCGGACGCCGCCGTCAGACGTCCGTGACGTGCACCCGTTCGCCCTGCTGCCCGTAGATGGCGATGGTCTCCGCCACCCCGTCGTCGCGGGCGTTGCCGATCCAGTGCGGGGTGGCGGTGTCGAACTCCGCCGCCTCACCCGCCGTCAGCTCCGTGCGGGTGTCGGTCAGGACGAGCTGGACCGTCCCGTGGAGGACGTAGAACCACTCGCGCCCGGGGTGCACATGGAACCGCGGCGGCGGAAGCTTCGACATCGGGGGGTAGATCACCTTGTACGCGCGCATGCCGCCCGTCTTCACGCCCAGCGGCACGAAGGTCAGCCCGTCCTTGCGGAAGGGGCGCAGGTGGACGCGTGGGTCACCGGTGGTCGGTGCGGCCACGAGTTCGTCGAGGGGGACGGCGTAGGCGCGGGCGAGCGGCAGGAGCTGTTCCAGGGTCGGGCGGATGTGTCCGCGTTCGAGCCGGGAGATGGTGCTGGGCGTGAGCCCCGTGCGCTCGGCCAGGGTGGCGAGGGTCAGGCCGAGCGCCTTGCGGAAGCCCCGCAGCCGCGGGCCGACGTTCTCCAGTACCGTCTCGTCCTCCGTCACCGGCCGACGCCTCCACTCGTTTCCCGTACCTGCCGCCGCCCGGCCCCGCCACCGCGTCGGCTCAGCTCACGCCTTGCGGCCCACCGCTCCGTACGCGTCGACCGCCGTCGCGTCCTCCGCCTCCGGGCGCCAGCGCGTGACCTGGGTGACGCCGGGCTCCACCAGTTCGAGGCCCTCGAAGAAGGAGGCGATCTCGTCCACGCCGCGGACGTAGTAGGGGATCGCGCCGCTCTTGTTGTACTCGTTCGACGCCGCGATCATGCCCTCGCTGGTGGCCGTGGAGTCGCTGATGACCAGGTGGCTGCCGGACGGGAGGCCCGCCATGAGACGGGTCACCAGATCGCGGGCCTGGTCGAGGTCGGCGACGTGGCCGAGGGTGTTGAGGATGATGAGGGCGACCGGTTGGGAAAGGTCGAGGGTCTTCGAGGCCTCGGCGAGGATCGCCTCGGGCTCGTAGAGGTTCGCGTCGATGTACGCCGTCTCGCCCTCGGGCGTGCTGGTCAGCAGGGCCCGCGCGTGGGCGAGGACCAGCGGGTCGTTGTCGACGTAGACGATGCGCGAGTCCGGGGCGACGCGCTGGGCGACCTCGTGCGTGTTGTCCGCCGTCGGCAGGCCCGTGCCGATGTCCAGGAACTGCCGCACGCCCCGCTCCGTGGCGAGGTGGCGCACCGCGCGGCCGAGGAAGAGCCGACTGGTGCGGGCCACGTCGACCAGGCCGGGGAAGATCTCCTTGATGTGCTCCCCGAGCTCCCTGTCCTTCTCGTAGTTGTCCTTGCCGCCCACGAAGTAGTTCCAGAACCGCGCGGAGTGCGGCGTGCTGGTGTCGATGCGCGCGCGGATGTCAGCGGCTGAGCCGAGCTGGGGGTCGTGATCTGACACGGGAGCCTCCTGGGCGACGTACCTGCGCCGTCGTACCTGTCGATCCGACGGTCAAGCGTTCAACGATCAAGCAGTAATCTAGACGGCCCTCCGCGCGGTCAGTTGCCCGCCCCGTCCCGAACGCCGAGATCCAACTCGCGCGCCCGCAGACCCGCTTGGAAACGCGAGGTCGCGCCGAGCGCGGCCATGAGCTCGGCGACGCGCCTGCGGTACGTGCGCAGCGACATGCCGAGCTCGCGCGCCGTCACCTCGTCGGTGTGCCCGGCGCTCAGCGCGCGCAGCACCCGGCGCCCCTCCTCGCTCAGCGCGGGCGGCCGCGCCCGGCGGAACTCGTCGAGGTCGGCGGCCGTCTCCCAGGCCGCGTGCACCAGCGCCCTGACGCCCTCGACCGCGATCGGCGTACGGATCACCGTGAACGTCCGCACCCCCTGGACCGGCGCCCCGGCGAGGATCGCCACGCGCCGGTCGATGACGATCGCCTCGTGGGCGAGGGGCGCCGCAGAAATGCGCACCTGCGCCCCGGAGCCGGCGATCCGGACGAGCCGCGCCTCCGACTCGGCGTCGGCGAGCGCGCGCGGGGTGTACAGCTTGCGCATGGTCAGGCCGCCGGGGACGAGGGGCGGGCGCCTGCCCCCGGCGAACGCGGCGTTCACGCCGGGCGAGAAGGTCACCAGGTCCGCCGCCGCGCAGAGGAACTCCTCGCGGGCGCCGGTGAAGAGCTCCCCGGCCCGGCGCACCAGCTCCCGCTCGCCCCGCAGCGAAACGATCTGATCTGTGTGGGATGTGCTCGGCATGGTGGCGACAGTCTGCGGCGCGGCCCGCAAGGGGTCAACGTCGGCAGCAAGTGGCCACGTGATCGCGCTCCCCGGACGCATGTCGCAGGATCTGCCCATGGCACCCACGGAAAGCACGAGTTCCAGCCCGCGAACCAGTACGCGCCCCGCCCCGGCCGCCGCGGCCGGTCACCACCGCATCGGCGGCGACCGCCCCGTCCACCGCATGGGCTTCGGCGCCATGCGCCTGCCCGCCGCCCACTGGGACGGCCCCGCGCACGACCCGGAACGCGGCATCGCCGTGCTGCGCCGCGCGGTGGAGCTCGGCGTGAACCACATCGACACGGCCGCCTTCTACTTCTACGAGGACATCGCGGCCAACGACCTCATCCGCAGGGCGCTCCACCCCTACCCCGACGACCTGGTCATCGCCACGAAGGTCGGCCCCGGGCGCTTCCCGGACGGCAGCTGGATGGACCCCGCGGACCCGGCGGAGCTGCGCGCGGCCGTCCACCGCAACCTCCGCGAGCTGGGCCGGGACCACCTCGACCTGGTCTATCTCCGCTTCCTGCGGAGCGACGGCCCCGGAGAGGACCGCTTCGCCACACTGGCGGCGCTGCGCGACGAGGGCCTCATCCGCCACCTCGGCGTCAGCAACGCCACGCCCGGACAACTCGCCGAGGCCCAGGAGATCGCGCCCGTCGTCGCCGTCCAGAACAGGTTCAGCCCGCTGTCGCGCGACCACGCCGAGCTGGTCGAATCGTGCGCGGCACGGCACATCGCGTACGTCCCCTACTTCCCCTTCGGCGGCGCCGGAGCACCCGACCTCGCGGCACTGCGCCGCGTCGCCGACCGGCACGGCGTCACACCCGCCCAGGTCACCCTGGCGTGGCTGCTCGCCGCCTCCCCGTCGATGCTCGCGATCCCGGGGACGTCGTCGCCGGACCACCTGGCGGAGAACGTAGCGGCGGCCGAACTCCGGCTCAGCGCCGAGGACCTCGCGGAACTGGACGCGCTCGGGGGCCCCGACGCATGACGTCGGGGCCCGGATCCCTCGGGACCCGGGCCCGTCAGGTCGTGGTCAGTAGACCTCTTCCACCCACTCCGGGTGGTCGATGAACGGGTTCCGGTTGTGCTGGAACTTGTCGAATATGACCTGGTTCCGGTTCTTCTCGAACGCGTCCGGCGGGTCCTCGTCGCTCCACTTCTTCAGGACCGAGAGGCGACCGATGGCGGGCGCGCTGCCGTTGTCCACCTGGTCGTTGGGCTCCAGGTCGGGGAAGCCGCTCTCGCCGTCGTAGCGGACAGCCATGTAGAGGATCATGCGGGCCACATCGCCCTTGACCGCGTCGCGGGGCTCGAAGGAGTCGCCGTCGGTGAGGTTGCCGGGGGCGCCCTCGACCTCGCTGCCGCCGTTGTCGAAGTCCTTGTTGCCACGGATGCTGTTGACCGTGACGTCCTCGGGGCGCAGGTGGTGGATGTCGGTGCCGGGGCCGGTCGCCGTGCCGAAGTCGCCGTGGGACTTGGCCCAGACGTGCTCGCGGTTCCAGTCGCCCTGGTCGCCGCCGCTGCTGCTCTTGCTCCGCGAGGTGCCGGAGTAGAGCAGGATCACGTTCGAGCTGTTGGCCGGGTCCTCGTCGGTGGTCTTGAGGGCGTCCCAGACCGCGTCGTAGGAGAGCTTGGTCTGGTCGCTGATGATCGTGTGCAGCGCGGACTTGAGCTCGGGGCCTGTCTTGCCGAGCGCGTCCTTGTAGTACGTGTCGTCGTAGGTGCCGACGGCCGCGGAGGCCGGGGCGGGTGTGGGGGA
>NZ_LIPN01000287.1 GCF_001418325.1 Streptomyces atriruber
GCCGCCGCGGCGGGCACGGCGACCGCACTCGCCCGTGCCGCCGCCGAGGGGCGGCCCTTCGGCCTCGTCGTGTCGGCCGGCATCGGCGGCGGTTTCCCGTCCGGTCTGCCGCCCGCCGCGCCCGTCGGCTCGCTCGTCGTCGCCGACGAGATCACCGTCGCCGATCTGGGCGCCGAGACCCCCGACGGTTTCGCGCCCGTCACCGAGCTGGGTTTCGGCGCGGTCACCCACCGTCCGCCGCCTTCCCTCGTACGGGAGGTCGCCGATGCCTGCGGTGCCGCGACCGGCACCGTCCTCACCGTCTCCACCGTGACCGGCTCCGCCGAGCGCGCCGCCGGGCTGCGGCTGCGCCACCCGCGCGCCCTGGCCGAGGCGATGGAGGGGTTCGGGGTCGCCGAGGCGGCCGCGCTGCACGGCCTGCCCGTCCTCGAGGTCCGCGCGGTCTCCAATCCCGTCGGCCCGCGCGACCGTGCGGCCTGGCGGATCGGCGACGCGCTGTCCGCGCTGAGCGACGCGTTCGGGAAGTTCGCGCCGGTACTGAGGAGTTGGAACACACATGACTGAGCCGAACGCGGCCCTCGACCGCCCCCTGCGCATCGCGTACTCGCCCTGCCCCAACGACACGTTCGTCTTCGACGCCTGGGCGCACGGCCGGGTGCCGGGCGCGCCCGGCCTCGACGTCACGTTCGCGGACATCGACATCACGAACGGCATCGCGGAGCGCGCCGCGTCCTCCTCGCAGGCGTCCGACCTGGACGTCCTGAAGGTGTCGTACGCCGTGCTGCCGTACGTCCTGGACGAGTACGCGCTGCTGCCCTGCGGCGGCGCGCTCGGCCGTGGCTGCGGGCCGCTCGTCCTGACCCGTGAGCCGGGCGTCGATCTGACCGGCAGGACGGTCGCCGTGCCGAGCGAGAAGTCGACGGCCTATCTGCTCTTCCGCCTCTGGGCGGCGGACACGCTCTCCGGCGGTGGCGTCGGCGAGATCGTGGTGCTGCCGTTCGACCAGATCATGCCCGCGGTGCGCGACGGCAAGGTCGACGCGGGCCTGGTCATCCACGAGGCGCGCTTCACGTACCAGAACTACGGCCTGCACTGCCTCGCCGACATGGGCGAGCACTGGGAGGCCACGACGGGCCTGCCGATCCCGCTGGGCGCGATCATCGCGAGGCGGAGCCTCGGGACGGCGGTGCTGGAGCGGCTCGCCGAGGCGGCCCGTACGTCGGTGCGCATGGCGTGGGACGACCCGGAAGCCTCGCGTCCGTACGTCCTGGAGCATGCCCAGGAGATGGATCCGGCGGTGGCGGACCAGCACATCGGCCTGTACGTCAACGAGTTCACGGCCGACCTCGGCGAGAACGGCTATGCCGCGGTCCGGGGTCTGCTGACGCGCGCCGCGGCCGAGGGGCTCGTGCCGCCCCTCGGACCGAACGCTCTGTCGTTTCCCTAGCGGCTCTTGAGGCGGCAGCGGGACGTGAGGCGAAGGCGGGACGTGGGGCGGAAGCGGGACGTGAGGCGGACGCCCGCCTCCGCCCGCGCCGTACGCCCGCGCTACACGTCCAGCTGGTCGGCGACCGCCCGCAGCAGGCCCGCGATCTTCGCGCCGGACGCCCTGTCGGGATAGCGGCCCTTTTCCAGCATGGGTGTGATGTTCTCGAGCAGGGTCGTCAAATCCTGGACGATCGACGCCAGTTCATCCGGCTTACGGCGCTGCGCGGCCGCCACCGACGGCGTGGGGTCGAGAATCGCCACCGAAAGGGCCTGGTCACCGCGTTGTCCCGCGACCACGCCGAATTCCACGCGCTGGCCGGGCTTGAGTGTGTCGACGCCGGCGGGCAGTACTGAGGAATGCACGAAGACGTCGCCGCCGTCGTCGCGGGAGAGAAAGCCGAAGCCCTTCTCGCTGTTGAACCACTTGACCTTGCCGGTAGGCACGTGAAGTCCTCGTCCTCGTACTCGTCGTACTCGTCTGTGCCGGGTCCGCCCGTCCGGAACGACGGGGCGAAAACGGCTCTGGATAGCACTACAGCGGGTCGCCCGACCCGCCAAGACACAAGACTATGGGTCCCGGGGCCGGTGACAAGACGTCCCCGGATTCTTCCTTCGCGCTGGGAACTACCCTGGTCGGGTGCGTGACAAAACCCAAGCGAATTCCGCCGGGCCGGGCGATGGAATGGTCCGGACCGGAGCAATCGTCTTCTTCGTCGGAGCAGTGGCCACACTGGTCACGGTGGCCCCGCTCTTCCTGGGCACCGATCCCTTTCCGTCCATCGCGTACGCGGTGTGCATGCTGATGGGCGTCGGGTTCCTCATCGCGATGGCCGGTGTCCTGCGCGGCATTGCCTTCCAGCGGCGGCAGGCCAGGTCCAGCACCACCTAGGGCCCGTCCGGCGCCGGGCGCCGCTGCCCGGCGGCGCTCAGCGCTCCTGGGCGGTCCGCCGCGCCGCGTACGCGTCGAGCCAGGCCGGGAACTCCGCAAGACCGTCGAGAACGACGTCGGCACCCGCCGCGCGCAGTTCCGCTGCGTCGCAGGGTCCGGTCGCCACCGCGACGGAGAGCGCGCCCGCCGTACGCGCGCCGCGTACATCGCCGGTGTGGTCCCCGACGTACACCGCCGCGTCGTGCTCGCGCAGCGCCTCGGCCTTCGCCTCGGCCCACAGCCAGCCGATGACGGCGTCGGCCTCGATGCCGAGGTGCGACAGGTGCAGCTTCGCGTTGGGCTCGTGCTTGGCGGTCACCACGATCGCGCGGCCGCCGTGCGCGTGCACCGCCGCTATGGCCTCGCGGGCGCCGGGCATCGCGAGCGTCGGCTCGATCGCGTGTGTGGTGTAGATCTCGCGGTAGAGGTCGCCCGTCGCCGCGATCTGCTCCTCCGGGAACCAGTTCCGCAGCTCCTCCTCCAGCGGCGGGCCGAGCCGGGTGACCGCCAGGTCGGCGTCGACGTACGTCCCCGTCCTCGCGGAAAGCGCCTGATAGGCGGCCTTGATGCCGGGCCGGGAGTCGATCAGGGTCATGTCGAGGTCGAAGCCGACGGTCAGCGTGTGTGAGGTCATGCGCCCATTGTGCCGAGGGCGGGCCCCCCGCCCGCACGTAGACTTAGCCCACCCTTACCACCCTGTGAAACGAGCCCAGTCGATGCGTGTGCCCGTCCGACGCGCCGCCGTGCTGACGGCAGCCGTCGTGGCCCTGCTGCTGGCCGTCCTGCTCAGCCTCGCCGTAGGTGCCCGCGCCATCGCGCCGTCCGCCGTCCTCGACGCGCTGCTGCACGGCGGCCACAGCGACTCCGCCGAGGTGATCCGCGAGATGCGGGTGCCCCGCACCGTCATCGGCGTGCTGGTCGGCGCCTCGCTGGCGCTGGCCGGGACGGTCCTCCAGGGCGTGACCCGCAATCCGATCGCCGACCCCGGCATCCTCGGCATCAGCC
This sequence comes from Streptomyces atriruber, assembly GCF_001418325.1. Taxonomy (GTDB): domain Bacteria; phylum Actinomycetota; class Actinomycetes; order Streptomycetales; family Streptomycetaceae; genus Streptomyces; species Streptomyces atriruber. The sequence continues at coordinate 3,422 of NZ_LIPN01000287.1, forward strand.
AGGGCGCGTCGGTGGGCGTCGTCCTCGCCATCGCCTACGCCGGGGTCCACACCCTCACCGGATACGTGTGGTGGGCGTTCGTCGGCGCAGGGATCGCGTCCGTCGCCGTCTACGCCATCGCGGCCGGCGGCCGGGGCGGCGCGACGCCCGTGAAGCTCGCGCTCGGCGGCGCCGCCGTCAACGCGCTGCTCGTCTCCGTGACGACGGGGATCCTCACCACCAAGGCCTCCGCGCTCGACGAGTTCCGGTTCTGGCAGGTGGGTTCGCTCGCCGGGCGCGACTCCGAGATCGTCGGCCAGATCTGGCCGTTCCTCGTCGTGGGCCTCGTGCTCGTCCTCGTGGTGGCGCGCGGCCTGGACGCGCTCGCGCTCGGCGAGGACGTCGCGAAGGGCCTCGGCCAGAACGTCGCGGCGGTACGGATCGTCGGCGGGCTCGGCGCGACCGTCCTCACCGGCGCGGGCGTCGCCGCCGCGGGCCCCATCGCCTTCATCGGCCTGGCCGTCCCGCACATCGCCCGCGCGCTCATCGGCAGCGACCACCGCTGGGTGCTGCCGCTGGCCGCCGTCCTCGGGCCCGTGATGCTGCTGGTCTCCGACACCGTCGGGCGGATCGTCTTCCCGCCCAGCGAGGTGCCCGCCGGAGTGATGACCGCGCTCATCGGCGTGCCGTTCCTCGTGACCCTCGTACGACGGAAGGCGGTGGCCGCGTGACCACGGCGCCCGCACCGGCCCCGGCCCGGATCCGCCCCGCCGGCTACGCGGTGCTCCGCGTGCGCCGGGCCGCCTTCCTCGTGCACCGCAGGGGCGCCGCCGTCGCCGTGGCCCTCACCGTGCTGCTCGCCGCGAGCTGTCTCGCGTACCTCTGCGTCGGCGAGTCCTTCGTCCACCCCGCCGAGGCCCTGAAGGTCGTCTTCGGACGGCCCTCCGCCGACGAGCTGGTCGTGGGCACGCTGCGCGAGCCCCGCATGGTGGTGGGGCTGCTGGTCGGCGCCGCGTTCGGCGTGGCGGGCGCGCTCATCCAGACCGTCGCCCGCAACCCCCTGGCCAGCCCCGACATCATCGGCATCAGCCAGGGCGCGAGCGCGCTCACGGTCGGCGCGATGACCTTCGGCATCACCTCGTACACCGTCCTGCCCTATCTGTCGGTGCTCGGCGGCGTCGCCGCGGCCGCCCTCGTCTACGTCTTCGCGTGGCGCGGCGGCCTGCACGCCACCCGCTTCGTCCTCATCGGCATCGGCTTCGCCATCGCCCTGCGCTCGGTGACGACGCTCTTCATGACCAAGGGCGACTACCTCGTCGCCCAGCAGGCCCAGATCTGGATGACGGGCTCCCTGAACGGCCGCGGCTGGGCCGAGGCGAACCCGCTCGGCCTGACCCTGCTCGCGCTGCTCCCCTTCGTCCTGTGGGCGGCCCGCGCCCAGCGCGCGGTCAGCATGGACGACGACACGGCGACGGCCCTCGGGACGCGCCTCGGGCACGTACGCCTCGGGCTCGTCCTGCTCGGCGTCGTCCTCGCGTCGGTGGCGACCGGCGCCGCGGGCCCCGTCGACTTCGTGGCGCTCCTCGCCCCGCAGATCGCCCGCAGGCTGACCCGCACCGCACAGATCCCGCTCCTGTGCTCGGCGCTGCTCGGCGCACTCGTCGTGGTCCTCGCCGACCTGCTGGCCCGGCGGCTCTTCTCGCCGACCGAGCTGCCCGTCGGCGTGCTCACCGCGGCCATCGGGGCGCCCTATCTGATCTGGCTGATCGTCCGCAGCCGCTCCGTCCGCAATGGAGGCACGTCGTGACCGCCGCCCGCCTTTCGGCCCGCGAGCTGACCCTCGCCTACGAGGACCGCACGGTCGTCGACCGCCTCGACCTCACGATCCCCGACGGCAAGGTCACGGTCATCGTCGGCCCCAACGCCTGCGGCAAGTCGACGACGCTGCGGGCCCTCGGCCGCCTCCTCAAGCCGAAGAGCGGTGCCGTCCTGCTCGACGGCGAGTCCCTCGCCAAGCTCCCCACCAAGAAGATCGCCCAGCAGATCGGGCTGCTCCCGCAGACGCCCGTCGCGCCCGAGGCGATCACCGTGGCCGACCTCGTGGCGCGCGGCCGCCAGCCGCACCAGCACTGGTGGCAGCAGTGGTCCGACGAGGACGAGAAGGCGGTGACGGAGGCGATGGAGCGCACCGACGTCGCCGCGCTCGCCGAGCGCTCCGTCGACGAGCTGTCGGGCGGCCAGCGCCAGCGCGTGTGGATCGCGATGGCCCTCGCCCAGGACACCGGTTTGCTCCTCCTGGACGAGCCGACGACCTACCTGGACATCTCGCACCAGGTCGAGGTCCTCGACCTGGTCCGCGAGCTGAACCACGACCGGGGCCGCACGGTCGTCGTGGTCCTGCACGACCTGAACCAGGCCGCTCGGTACGCCGACCACCTCGTCGCCATGAAGACGGGCGAGGTCGTCGCCGAGGGCGCCCCCGCGGAGGTCGTCACCGAGGAACTCGTGCGCCAGGTCTTCGGCCTGGAGTGCGTCGTCGTGCCCGACCCCGTGACCGGCTCTCCCCTGGTCGTCCCCGGCCCTCCCTGGTCGGCGTCCGCGACCGCCCCCGCCCACAGCGGCACGTCCGCCTGACCGCACAGCACAGCACCACAGAGCACAGCACCGCACCGCCTGACCGCATCGCACCGTCCGACCGCACGAAAGGCGTCCCCCCATGATCTCCCTCCGCTCCCCCCTGCACCGCCCCGCGCTCCTCACCGGCTCGCTGGCCCTGACCGGCGTGCTGGCGCTGACCTCCTGCGGCTCGTCGGACTCCGGCGACGACACCGCGGGCTCGGGCGGGACCCACACGGTGAAGACGGCCATGGGCGACGTGAAGGTGCCCGTCCACCCGCAGCGCGTCGTCGTCCTCGACACCGCCGAGCTGGACTCCGCGATCACGCTCGGCGTGCAGCCGGTCGGCGCCACCCACGTCGAGGCGTCGTCGGGCTTCCTCGGCTACCTGCCCAAGGACAAGGTCGGCGGCATCAAGGACGTCGGCGAGATGATGACGCCGAACATGGAGGCCATCGCGGCGCTGAAGCCGGACCTCATCCTGACGTCGAAGATCCGGCACGCCGCCAAGTACGACCAGCTCAAGCAGATCGCGCCGACCGTCATGACGGAGACGACCGGCTACCCCTGGAAGGAGAACTTCCAGGTGCACGCCGACGCGCTGGGCAAGCAGGCCGAGGCGAAGAAGGTCGTCGCCGACTACGAGGCGCACACCAAGAAGGTCACCACCGCCCTCGGCGGCCCCGCGAAGGCCGAGCAGACCGAGGTCAACGTCCTGCGCTTCATCGAGGGCGCCGACATCCGCCTCTACGGCGACCAGAGCTACATCGCCACGCTGCTCAAGGACGTCGGCCTCGGCCGCGCGCCGATCTCCGCGAAGGCCAAGGACGGCTTCTCCTACGACCTCTCCCCCGAGAAGATCGACCTCGCGGACACGGACGTCATCTTCCGCTCCACGTACGGAGATCCGAAGAAGTCCAAGGAGACGCAGACCGTGGGCAGCGGCCTGTGGAAGAACATGAAGGCGGTGAAGTCCGGCAACGTCCACACCGTCGACGACGAGCTGTGGATCCAGGGCATCGGCTACACCGCCGCGGACCGGATCCTGGACGAGATGCAGGCCGACCTGACGAAGAAGTAGGCCCGCTCCTCACGGCCGTTGCCGCTGCGACCTCCACAGCAGGAAGAGCGCGGAGGCGACGGCCGCCCCCCGCACCACCCACGGCCAGGTGTCGGCCATGGCGTCGCTCATGTGCCCTTCCTCGATCGCCTCGCCCCAGCGCCCCTCGCTGCGCCCCCACAGCCAGGTGATCCCGGCGGCCACCGCGAGGCCCGGCAGCCCAAGGACGGCGAACTTCACCTCGGTGCGGGAGAGCCTGCGGGAGGCGTAGGCGATGAGCCAGCCGACGCCGAGGACCACCAGGTTGCCGAGGACCGCGCCGACGGTGAGGAGCGCGGCGGCGAGCAGGAGCAGCGGGTTGCTGAACGTCGGCCCGGCGTGGGCACCGGCCCGGGGCAGCCGCCACCGTCGGCCGCGTCCGTGCGGCGCGTCCTCCTCGTACGCCTCCTCGTCCTCGTCGGCCTCTTCTTCCTCGGCCTCCTCCTCTTCGTCCCCCGGCTTGCCGCCCGCCTTGGGCGGGGGCTTGAACAGCTCGGGGATCTCCACGCCGCCGACGAAGCCGGGGACGCTGTCGGCGAGGCCGAACGGACTGCTGTCCACGCGCCACCAGTCGGGCTGGGAGTCGCTGGGCCCCAGCTCGTCGGAGCCCGCGAGGTGCGGCGGCGAGGCGCCCTCGAAGAGGTCGGGCGGATGGCGCGGCTCCGGGATCTGCGCGGCCTCGGGAGCCTCCTTGGCTCCCTTGGTCCCGTTGGCGTCCTTGGTCCGCGCGGTGCGGCGGGGCCTCGGTACGCGGAGGGCGCGCGGCTTGACCGGACCGTCCCCCGCCCCGTCGCCCGGCGCCCTCGCCCCCGTGTCTCCCGGCGGGGCCCCCGGG
>NZ_LIPN01000288.1 GCF_001418325.1 Streptomyces atriruber
GGGAAGGAGAGGGTGCCGTGGTGGGGGTGGTGGTGACCGTCGCGGCGGTGAAGGTGGTGGCGGTGGTCGTGGCTGCTGTCGTGGCGGTGATCGTCGCGGTGTCGGCGATCGTGGTGGTGGCCGTGGCGGTCGTCATGGCGGGCTCCCCTGTGTGGTGCGGCTGGGCCGGTCGGCGTGGCTGCCGACTGACGAGGACGACTCTGCTCCGGTCCGCTTCGGGGTCGCTGATGGTCCGCTGACGCCCGCGCTTCGGGCGAAGCCGATGCGCCTCCATGGGCCCGATGAGCCGCGTGGCCGCGTGGCCGCATGGCCGCATGGCCGCATGGCCGCATGGGTCCCGTCCCGCTGAGCTGCGCAGGCCCTGTGAGCCCGGCGAACCCGACAGCCCCGATGGCGCGGAGCCACACCCCGCACCGCCCGGCTGTGGCCCCGCACCACCTCGTCGCCCCCTCCGGCGGCCGTCCAGAATGACGGCCCCCACACCGCCCGGATCCCGGAGGTACGCATGGCCCACGGAAAGTCCCGCGGAAAGACCCCCCTCACCCTGGTCGCCGCCCTCGCCCTCACCTGCGCCCTCGGCCTCGGTGGCACGACCGCCGCCGCGGCCGTCCCCACCCCCATCCCCGGTGAACTGCGCCCGTACGACATCGAGTCGACGTACGTCTCCGGCGTCTCGTCCGGCGGATACCTCGCCGACCAGCTGCACGTCGCCCACTCCGCCGTCTTCAAGGGCGCGGGCATCTTCAGCGCGGGGGCGTACGACTGCGCGCAGGGCAGCGTCAACACCGCGCTCTACGCCTGCATGGACACGTACCTGCCGCGCAGGACCCCGGCGCAGCTGGAGCAGCTGACCAGAGAGCGGGCGGCGGCGGGCCGCGTCGACCCCGTGGCGAACCTGTCCGGCGACCCGGTCTGGCTGTACCACGGCGGGAACGACGGAACCGTCGACCGCCCGGTCAACGACGACCTCGCCGCCTACCACCGGGACTTCGGCGCGAACGTCTCCTACGACACCTCGTCGCCCGCGGGCCACGCCTGGGTCTCCCCGCTCGGCAAGGTGCCCTGCGCGACCACCGCCTCGCCCTACGTCAACACCTGCGGCACCGACCCCGAACGCGCCATGCTCACGCACCTGTTCGGCGCGCCCGTGAACCCCGCCACCACCGCCCCGCTGGACGGCACCCTCGTCCGCTTCGACCAGAACCGCCACGTCCCGGGCGGCAACGCGGCCGCCGTCAGCATGGGCAAGGACGGCTTCGCGTACGTCCCGGAGTCCTGCGCGGACGGGTCGGGCGGATCGGCCGGATCGGCCGGGTCGTGTCGGCTGATGGTGGCGCTGCACGGCTGTCAGCAGACGTTCGGGCAGATCGGCGACACGTTCATGTCCCAGGCCCACCTGAACGAGTACGCCGACACGAACCGCATGATCGTCCTGTACCCGCAGGCCACCACCGCCCTCGACAACCCGCGCGGCTGCTGGAACTGGTGGGGGTACGGCGGCGACACGCACTACGCCGACAAGAGCGGCAGGCAGATCACAACAATCATGAGCATGGTCAAGCAGCTGGGCGGGTGAAGAAGGACCGCCGGTAGTCGCCGGGCGACACCCCGACCTGCTTGAGGAAGTGGTGACGGAGGTTGTTCGCCGTGCCGAGGCCGCTCAGCTCGCCCACCCGCTCGACCGGCAGATCCGTCGTCTCCAGCAGGCTCTGGGCCCGCGCGAGCCGCTGGTTGAGCAGCCACTGCAGCGGAGTCGTCCCGGTGGCCCCGTGGAGGCGCCGGTAGAAGGTGCGCGGGCTCATCGCCGCCCGGCGCGCCAGGTCGTCGACGGTCAGCGGCCGGTCCAGGTGCGCGCGGGCCCACTCCAGTACGGGGCCGAGGCCCGCGTCGTCCGTCTCGGGCACGGAGAGGTCGATGAACTGGGCCTGGCCGCCGGGCCGGTGGGCGGGCACGACCATCCGCCGCGCCAGCTGGTTGGCGACGTGCGCGCCGAGGTCGCGGCGGACCAGGTGCAGGCAGAGGTCGAGGCCCGCGGTCAGCCCGGCGCTGGTCAGGACGTCGCCGTCGTCCACGTACAGGACGGAGTCGTCGACGGTGACGTCCGGGTAGCGGGCGGCCAGTTGGGCCGTGTGCATCCAGTGGGCGGTCGCCCTGCGGCCGTCGAGGAGGCCCGCCTCGGCGAGCGCGAAGGCCCCGGTGCAGAGGGAGACCATGCGGGCGCCCGAGGCGTGCGCGGCGCGCAGCGCGTCGGCGAGGCCCTCGGGCAGCGGCGCGCCCTCCTCGATGCAGGCGTCGGGCACCGAGGTGACGACGACGGTGTCGGCACCGGCCAGCCCCTCCAGTCCGAAGGGCGTACGCAGCGTGATCCCGAATGCGCCCGCCTCCTGCCCGGTCTCCTGCCCCGCTTCCCTCGTGGAGCACAGCCGCAGGTCGTACCAGTGGTCGGACAGGTCGGGCTGCTTCTTGCCGAACACCGTGAAAGGGATGCTCAGTTCGTACAGATCCCAGGACGGGATCCCGATCTCGTCGGCCACGACGACCGCGACGGAACCAGCGCTCATGCCGCGAGCGTACGACGGTCCGGGCCCCCGGCAACGGCCGGCAGGAATTTGGTGATCACCGTCACCGCTGTCACTGTCGACGGCGCCCGCGCGCTGCGAGCGTGGTCCCCATGAACGCCACCACCAGCACGAACACCTCTCCCGTCACCACCCGAGCCCCCGGCCTCGCCCCCGTCACCGTCATCGGCCTCGGCCTCATGGGCTCCGCCCTCGCCGCCGCCCTCCTGGACGCCGGCCACCCCACCACCGTCTGGAACCGCTCCCCGGAGAAGGCGAAGCCCTTGGCCGACCGGGGCGCGCACGTGGCCGCGACACCGGAGGACGCCGTCGCCACGAGCGGCCTCGTCATCGCCTGCGTACTCGACTACGACGCCCTGCACACCGTGCTCGACCCCGTCGCCGAGGCGGGCGCGCTCGCCGGGAAGTCCCTGGTCAACCTCACGTCGGGGTCGCCGGAGCAGGCCGACGAGATGGCCCGGTGGGCGGCCTCGCACGGTGCCGACTACCTCGACGGCGGCATCATGACGACCCCGCCGGGCGTCGGAAACCCCGAGATGATGATCCTCTACAGCGGCCCGGAGGCGGTCTTCGAGGCCCACCGCACCACTCTCGCCGCCCTCGGCGACCCGCTCCACCTCGGCACGGAGCCGGGCCTCGCCTCGCTCCACGACGCCGCGCTGCTCGGTCTGATGTGGGCGTCGTTCACCGGCTGGCTGCACGGCACCGCACTCGTCACCTCGGAGGGGACGTCGGCGTCGGCCGAGGCGTTCACGCGGATCGCGCTGCGCTGGCTGAACGGCGCGGTGTCCGGGTTCCTCACGACGTACGCGCCCCAGGTGGACGCCGCGCGCTATCCGGGCGACGACGCCACCGTCGACGTACAGATCGCCGCGATCGACCATCTGATCCACGCGGCGCGGGCGCGCGGCATCGACAACGCGCTGCCCGAGCTGTTGAAGTCGACGATGGAGCGCGCGGCGGCAGCGGGCCACGGCGGCGACAGCTACGCGAGCGTGGTCGAGGTGTTGCGGGGCGCCCGGGGATAGGTCACCGGATTTCCTCCCATTTGACGGCCGCAGCGGCAAGGATGGGCGGGAACGATTCACCGGCACCGGGGGAGCCACCCATGAACCGTCCGCTGCGGCACATAGCCGTCTTCTGCGGGATCCTCACCCTCGCCCTGCTCCTGCGGGCGAACTGGGTGCAGTTCGCGCAGAACGACGATCTCGCCAACCACAAGAAGAACCGCCGCGTGCAGATCGAGGCGTTCTCCCACCCCCGCGGCGACATCATCGTCGGCGGCAAGTCCATCACCGGCTCGAAGGAGACCCCCGGGTCCGACTTCAAGTACAAGCGGGTCTTCAAGGAGGGCCCGATGTACGCGCCGGTGACGGGCTACTTCTCGCAGGCCCAGGGCGCCACCTTCCTGGAGGGCGTCCACAACGGCATCCTCAGCGGCAACGACGACCGGCTCTTCATCAAGCGCACCCTCGACATGCTGACCGGCGAGAAGCAGCAGGGCGGCGACGTCGTCACGACCATCGACCCCAAGGCGCAGAAGGCCGCCTACCAAGGGCTGGTGGACCTGAACGCCAAGGGTGCGGTGGTCGCCCTCGACCCCCGCACCGGCAAGGTGCTCGCCATGGCCAGCACCCCCTCGTACGACCCCTCGGTCTTCGCGGGCATCTCGCTCGCCGAGGGCAAGAAGTTCAAGGAGCTCGGCGACCGCAAGGACAAGCCGCTGAGCAACCGCGCGCTGCGCGAGATCTACCCGCCGGGCTCCACCTTCAAGATCCTCACCGCTGCCGCCGCCCTGGAGCACGGCGTCGTGACGGACATCGACAAGCCGACCGGCGCAAAGACCCCGTACAAACTCCCCCTCAGCTCCACCCGCATCGGCAACGACGTGCCCGACGCCAACTGCGACAAGGTGTCGGTGAAGACCGGCATGCAGTGGTCCTGCAACAACGTCTTCCTCGACATCGCGCTCAAGGTCGGCAAGGACAAGATGCGCGAGACGGCGGAGAAGTTCGGCTTCAACGACGAGCAGTTCATTCCCGTACGCGCCGTCGCCAGCAGCTATCCGGAGGAGCTCGACAAGCCGCAGACCGCGCTGACCGGCATGGGCCAGGGCAGTCTGACCAGCACCCCGCTGCAGATGGCGATGGTCACGGCGGGGCTGGCCAACGACGGCAAGGTCATGAAGCCTTACCTGGTCGAGGAGTTGCGCGGTCCCGACCTCTCGGCGATCGAGAAGGGCGAGCCGCACGAGCTGAACCAGGCGGTCTCCGAGAAGACCGCACAGACCGTCCAGGAAATGATGGAGAACACCGTCGAGAACGGCACCGCGAACAAGGCGCGGATCGACGGCGTCACGGTGGGCGGCAAGACCGGCACGGCCCAGCACGGCGCTGACGTCAACGACGAGCGGCCGTACGCGTGGTTCGTGTCGTACGCCAAGAACAGCAAGGGCGAGTCCCCCGTCGCCGTCGCCGTGTTCGTCGACCCGTCCAACATGAACATCCCGCGTTCGGAGATCGCGGGCGGCAAGCTGGGCGCGCCGATCGCGAAGGCGGTCATGGAGGCGGTCCTGGAACGCTGAGGTCCACAACGCGCCGAGCCCTGCACCGCGTTGGGGTCTACGGCGACCACGGCAGCGGTCTGCTGTGCAGTACGTCGAGACGGGACACGGCGCGGGTCAGCACCACGTACAACCGGTGCAGGCCGCGCGCCTCGGCCTCCGCGACGGCCGCCGGTTCGGCGGCGACCACGTGGTCGTACTCCAGGCCCTTGGCGACGGACGCCGGGCACACGGTGACGCGCGCGCCCAGCTCGTCGGGCCCCGCGCTGCCGATCCCCGCCGCGTCCAGGGCCGCACGCAGCCGCTCGACGTCGTGGTCGGCGGCGATGACGCCGATGGACCCCTCCTGCCCGAGCGCGCCCCGCACCGCCTCCACCACCCCGGCCGCCACGTCCGCCACCTCCCGCACCCGCAACTCCCCGTCCCCGCGCATCGAACGGGCGGGCGGTACGTCGACGTCGAGCCGCTCCAGCAGCTCGTTGGCGAGCCCGACGACGGCACGCGGCACCCGGAAGCCGGTGGTCAGCGGCGTCACCGTGGCGTCCGGCTTGCCCAGGTGACCGAGCACCTCCGCCCAACTGCGCGCGGCCCAGGGCGTGGTGGCCTGCGCGAGATCGCCCAGCACGGTCAGCGAACCGAAGTCCGAGCGGCGCGCGATGACCCGGCACTCCATGGGCGACAGGTCCTGCGCCTCGTCGACGACGATGTGCCCGTATCCGGCGGGCCGCTCAAGGAGCCCCTCGATCTCGTCCATCAGCACGAGATCGGCGGCGCTCCACTTCGCGGACTTGTACGAACGCGGGGGCCTGGCCCACAGGATGGCCCGCTGCTCCGCGCCCCCGAGGATCCCCTCGGCCGCCTCGGCGAGCGCTGCCGCGTCCCCCAGCAGCCCCGCGAGCACCTCGTCCGACCGCACCCGGGGCCAGGCCGCGTCGACGAAGGCGCTGACGGCCCTGGCCCGCCCGATCTTCTGCACCCACGTGTTGTTCTGCGGCCCCGCCCGGCGCTCGGCCTGCTCCCGAACGGCCCGCACGACCCGGCTGCGCACCCGGTCGCGCCCGACGGTGTACGGCGGCTCCTCGCGCCGTACGTCCTCGACGATCCGCTCCAGCTCGCCGAGCGTGACGCGCCATCGGTACGACCCGTCGGGCACGGCGACCGGCTCCAGGGGCGGCGCGACGCGCACGTACAGCGCCCGGCGCAGCACCTCGGCCATACGGGCGTCGTGCTTGACGACGGCGGCCGCCCCGTCGTCGTGGGCGCGCACGGGGTGGCGCCCGATCTCGTCCTGCACGGTGGACTGCCGCACCCCGGTCTCCCCGAGCGAGGGCAGGACCTCGGCGATGTACCGCAGGAAGGTGCGGTTGGGCCCGAGGATGAGCAGCCCCGAGCGCTGGACGCGCTGCGGGTGCGTGTAGAGGAGGTAGGCGGCGCGGTGCAGGCCCACGGCGGTCTTGCCGGTGCCGGGCGCGCCCTGCACGCACACGGAGGCGGCGAGCTCGCCGCGGACGAGGTCGTCCTGCTCGGGCTGGATGGTGGCG
>NZ_LIPN01000289.1 GCF_001418325.1 Streptomyces atriruber
GCTCCGGGGTGATGGACACGGCGTCGGGGCGGGGGAGCGGCGTCACCGTGATGGCGCACTCCTCGGGCGAGACGGGCAGGTCGACGGGGTGCCCCGCTTGGTGGGCGCTGCGCGCGATGCGCCGCTCGCCGCCGCGCCGTCCGTCGGTCCATGCCGCGCGCACCAGGACCGCGGGCTCCGGCCAGTCGAAGTACAGCTCGGCGCGGTCCGCACGTACCCTCCGCACCCGCAACTCCCTTATGGCGGAAGGGGTTTCGATGACGACGCTCGGTCCGGACACCGCCCGCTCGCCCAGCACGCTCACCGCCGTGACGCGGACCCGCCGCTCGGGCACCGGTGTCAGCTCGGCGAGGGACTCGGGGCCGACCGAGGTCGCCGGGATCCGGTCCACGCCGCCCACGAGGTCGGACACGTCCGTGCCCGGTTCGACCGGGGCCGTCGTCCACGGCAGGAGCCTGCCGTCACCCAGCTCGGGCGGCCGCCACGCGATCGTCACCCGCTCGCCGTCCGAGTGCCGCCGCACGCTGAGCTCCTCCACCTGCGACGGCCACTGCTCGGCCCGGCCGGTGACGGTCACACCGCGGGACCACACCAGGTCGCCGTCCGGATCGCGGTAGCCGCAGCGCACCTCGTACGTGTACGTCCCCGGGGCGAGCGGCACGTCGAGCACGCGGTCGTGCTCACAGGCGACCCGGACCAGCGACGACTCGCCCCAGCCGCCGATGTCCGCCCCGGTGCCGGACCGGGTCACCCGCACCTCGGCCGCGGCCGGGTCGGGCCGCCACTGCAGCCGCAGCCCGCCCGGCACGACGGCGCAGCGCAGCTCCGTCACCACCGGCGTGAGCAGCACCGGGGCCGTCACGCGCGGCACCCCGGCGATGCGGTCCCCGGCCAGCGGGACGACGGCGTACCGCACGGGGCGTCCGACGGGTGCGTCCGGGTCGACGGAACCGGGCCGCGGCTCGCCCGCCGCCGTCTCGACGGCCAGATCGGGCGCGCCGTCGGGGAAGCGCAGGACGCGGTAGGTGACCTCGGCGCGGCGGCCGCGGCGGTGCTCCGGAGGCTCGGGCGGGCACCAGGACAGGCGGACGGCACGGTCGTCCGGCACGGCCGTCACCTCGGAGTCCGCCGGGGCGTCGGGGGCGTCGGCGAGGCGCGCGGCCACCCGCAGCAGGCCCGTCTGGGCCTGCGGATCGTCCCGTGCGAGGCGGAGCGCGGCCAGCCAGGCGTCGGCCGCGGTGCGCAGCGCGCCGGTGGCCTCCGCCGTGGTGGCGTCGGCGGTCAGCCTGCCGACCTCGGCGGCCCGCGCGCGGACGCCGTCGACGAGTGCGGCCAGGCGGAAGTCGTCGGGCCCGTCGGGGTAGACGGAGGCGCGCGGGAGCCGCGACACGTGCCGCTCCGCCTCGCGCAGCCGCACCCCGGGCCACACGTCGTTGAGAGTCTCGGCGGCATGCCGGGCGGGGCCGGTCGCGGGGAACCCCGCCGCGACGGCGGAGGTGAGCAGGGCCGCCTCGCTGCGGTGCACGCCGAGGGCGACGGCCTCGGCCTCGCCGGGGTGCCGGGCGCCGTCCCTGAGGAGGCAGCACACCTCCCACAGGACCAGCCGCCGCAGCCCCATCGCGTCGTCGCGCAGCAGGGTCTCCAGGGTGTCCACCACGGCCGCCGCCGAGTCGGCGCGCGGATCCGACGAGGACAGCCACCGGCCGCGGGCCTGCCGGACGTACGCCAGATCGACGCGGTGCCAGATGCCGCCGCGGCCCGGGAACCAGAGACCGTCGAGGACGCGGAAGCCGTCGTCCGTGGCGGCCTTGGGGAGCGTGCCGAAGACCGTGTCGTGCGCGGGCGCGGGGGCCGGTGCGCGCAGGGCGTCCGCCGCGTGCCGGAACTGCAGGCCGCGGAGGGTGTCGTGGAGTTGTACGTAACCGCGCAGGCCGGGGCAGCGCGGCAGGACGGGCAGCGGCGCACGTGCGCCGCGCGCCTTCGGGTGCTCGCCCGGTCGCAGGACCGCCATGGCTCAGCCGCCCGGTGCCGTGTAGAAGTAGACGCGGACCGTGGCGGTCTCCGCGCGCTCGCCGAGGTTGTGGTAGTCGTCCGTTGCCGTCTTTTTCGTGAACATCTCCGGACGGGCCTTGCCGAGCAGGCTGTTGACCCGGTGGGCGTAGACCGTGCCGTTCGAGCCGCCGCCGAAGGTGAGGACCAGCGCGGCCTCACGGCTCGACCACTTGCGCGTGTCCTTCGAGATCTCCTTGACGAGGTCGCCCTTGTCCCGGCCCCGCACCTCGAACTCCTCGGGGTTCCGGTCCACGGACCGCGGCATCGGCGGCGGGGGAGGCGAGGTCGTCCCGCTCTTGGACGGCTCGGGCCCCGGCCGGTCGTCCGCCTTCGGGTCGGGCCGGTCGGCCATCGACACCAGGGCGAGCACGAGCAGCAGGTCGGCGAAGAGCCAGCCCGCGAGCACGACCACCCCGAGCCGGCCGCCGCGCCGTCGTAACTCCCGCACTCGGCTCACGCGGTCCCTCCGCTCCGTGGGCCGGGCGGCGGCAGGCGTGTCGTCGGCGGATCGAGCGGCGCGTCCGGCGGCAGGTCGAGGGGCGGGCTCTGCGCGGGCACGGGGCCGGTC
>NZ_LIPN01000029.1 GCF_001418325.1 Streptomyces atriruber
GCCCCGGCGTCACCGCCGCAGCCAGGCCCCCGCGCCCTTCACCCAGTCGGCGAACAGCGCCTCGTCACCGAGGACTTCGATGCCGTCGGCGGGGGTCGGGGAGCGGCGCAGGTAGAGCAGGAGCAGGAGGTCCGTGAGCGGGCCCCGTACGGCAGTGGTCGCCTTCTTGTGGCCGTGCGACCACGTGATCGGGGTCCCGGTGAGGTCGATCAGCCACTCCCCCGTCCCTTCGGGGGCGTCCGTCGCGTGGAAGTGGAGCGTGCGGTCGGGGCCCAGCAGCGCGTGCAGGTCGGCCTCCGACTCGTAGGCCTGGGGCAGGGTGCTGAACTCCAGCCACTCTTCGAGGCCGTCGAGCGCGACGTCCGCGTCGAGGGTGTACGTGCCGTCGACCGCCGCCGTCGCGTCGAAGCGGTGGACGACCGTCTCGTACGTCATGCGGCGGGCCCAGAAGAGCGGGGTGCCACCCGGGGCGACGGTCCACACCTTCACCTCGGGGCCCGCCTCCCGCAGCGTGTCCGCGAACTGGGCGGCGCCTTCGGTGAGCCAGGCGGACAGCGCGGGGACGTCGTCGTCCGCTTCGGGGGTGACGAGGTTGACCTGTTCGTCCGGGACGGGGCCGGTGGCCCGGGTCCGGACGACCGTCTCGGCCCAGCGGTGCGTGCCGCCCACGTGCCGCAGCAGGTGGGCGAGGGTCCAGCCGGGGCAGCCCGGTACGGGCGCGGTCGCGTCCGCACCGGCGATGGTCGCGGTCAACTGGGCGGTCTGGTCGATGATTCGGTCGGCGTAGCGGTCGTGGACCGCGTGGAGGCTCGGACGCGTCATGGCGTCACCGTAGACCACGGGCTGCAGCGTGCTCGGCACGAACCAGGGGCTGGCGAAGACGGACGGGGCCGCGGGGCGCGATGAAGTCGGCCGGGAAGGCGTCGGTCTCCCGGTCATGCCGACGTCGCCAGGAACTGTGTCGCGGCCAGTTCGCCGTACAGCGGGTCGGCCGCGACGAGTTCGGCATGCGTACCCACCGCACGCACCTTCCCCGCGTCCATCACCACGATGCGGTCGGCGAGCGTCACCGTCGACAGGCGGTGCGCCACGACCAGGACCGTGACCTCGCGGGACACCTCGGCGACGACGTCCCGCAGCGCCAGTTCGTTGACGGCGTCCAGCTGTGAGGTCGCCTCGTCGAGCAGCAGCAGGCGCGGCCTTCTGAGCAGTGCCCTGGCAATGGCCACCCGCTGCCGCTCGCCGCCGGACAGCTTGGAGCCCCGGTGACCGACCACTGTCTCCAGGCCCTCGGGCAGCCGCTCGACCACGGCGTCGAGCCGGGCGCGCACCAGCACGTCCCGGACCTCGGAGTCGGTGGCGTGCGGCGCCGCGAAGAGGAGGTTCTCGCGCAGGGTGCCCGCGAGGACGGGCGCGTCCTGCTCCACGTATCCGATGGCGGCCCGCAGTTCGGCCAGCGGCCACTCCCGCACGTCCTCGCCGTCGACCAGGACACGGCCGCCCGTCACCTCGTAGAACCGCTCGATCAGACCGAACACGGTGGTCTTGCCCGCGCCCGAAGGACCGACGAACGCCGTCATGCCCGGGCCCGGCACGTCGAAGCTCACGCCGTGATGGACGTACGGGAGGTCGTCGCGGTAGCGGAAGGTCACGCCGTCGAAGACGACCGACGCGGCGGCGTGGCCGGTGGGTGCGGGCTGCCTCGGCTCCGTCTGTTCCGTCTGTTCCGTCTCCAGGCGTTCCGCCTGCACGATCCGGGCGATCGCCGCCGACCCCACCTGGTACTGCGACGCCGCCTCGACCAGACGCGACACCGGGTCGATCAGATAGAAGAGGAAGAGCAGGAACGCCACCAGCGTCGAGACGGAGATCGCCCCCGACGCGACCCGCGCGCCCCCGATCCCGAGCACCGCCAGGAACGACACCTGCACCGCGAGACCGACCGAACTCCACGCCACCGACTGCCACTTCGCCGACCGCACGCCGTGCCGCCACGCCTCCTCCGCGGCCGACTCCACCGCGGCCGACTCGCGCTGCTCGGCACCTGAGGCCTTCAGTGTGCGGAAGGCGCCGAACGCCCGCTCCAGCGCGGTCGAGATCGTGCCCACCGCCTCCTGGGCACGCTCGGTCGCCCGTGCGATCTTCGGCATGACGAGGGACACCGCGCCGCCGATCAGCACGATCACACCGAGCGTGACACCGAGCAGCACCGGGTCCATCAGCCCCATCATCACGATCGTCGCGATGAAGGTGAGTCCTCCGGAGGCCGCGGACACGACGGACTGGGTCGTCACGGCCCGCAGCAGCGTCGTGTCCGAGGTGACGCGCGACATCAGATCGCCCGGCTGGGTCCGCTCCACCTCCCCGAGGCGCAGCCGCAGCAGCCGCCCGATCAGGGTGCGCCGGGCCGCAAGCACGACGGACTCGGCGGTGCGCTCCAGGACGTACGCGCCGACGGACTCGATCGCGGTGCCGAGCACCACGAGCGCGGTGAGGAGAATCAGGATTCCGGCGATCGAGTCGTCGCCGCCGAGCCGGTCCACGAGCGACTTGGCCGCCAGGGGCTGGGCGAGGCCGGTCGCCGAGCCGATCAGTGTCAGGAAGGCGCCCAGGGCGACGGCACCGCGGTGCGGGCGGAAGTGGCGGTACAGGGCGCGCCAGGTCTCTTTCGCGGGCAGCCGCTCGGGCTTCACCGGGGCGTCCTGGGGTGCTGCGGGCGTCATGGATCTCGGGGTGGGGGCTGCGTCGGTCACGTCGGACAGGACGCAGTGCGGCCTGATCCACCTGACTGACGCCCTGGCCGTGCCCTGCCGTCTCCGGCCGTCCCCGAACAGGGGTGCGACAAGTCGCCGTCCCGCATGATTCGGTTCCGTACTTCACTACCCCGAATCCGGGAGGGGAGTTAGAGGATCAGCCGAATCCGGTGCAGTGACGATTCTGCACAGGGACGGTGGTGGCACGGGGCGGGCGAACGGGCTCGCGGTGGTGTGGAACGCGAGCGGGAGTGGATTGTCGTGCGGGTGTGGGGTCACTGGGAGGGTGCCGGGCGACCGGCGCGGTTCGTCCGGAGCGCCGGGGGCCTGGTCGGACGGGCCGAGGAGCTGGGGGCGCTCCGCAGGATGCTCGCCCAGGGCAGACTCGTCACCGTGGTGGGCGGCGCGGGGATCGGCAAGAGCCTGCTCGCCGAGCACGCGGCCACGGCGGTGGGGAGCTCGATGCCGGACGGCGTGGTGCGGGTGCGGTGGTGGGACGGGGCCGCCACGCGACGGCGTTCGGTGGCGCAGGCGGTGGCGGACGCGTTGGACGGCGAGACAGAGGCGGAGGAAGCGGGAGGAGCAGCCGGAGAAGCGGAGGAGACCGGAGAGGCAGAAGGGGTCGGGGTGGGTGCGGCGGGGCAGCCCGCGGCGACCCTGGAGATCGCGGCGCTCGTGGCGCGGCTGCGGTCCCGGCGGATGCTGGTGGTCCTGGACGACTTCGATCCCGTACGGGGCGAGTGCGTACGTCTCGTACGGGCGCTGCTCGACGAGGCACCGGACGTGCGGGTCCTGAGTGCGGGACGCCATCCGCTGGGCCTCGGCGAGGAGGCGGTGCTGCGGCTCGGACCGCTGGGCGGCGCGGCGTCCGACGGTGGCTCCGATGCCGCCACCGGTGTCGACGCCCCTCCCGGCGCCGGGCCTGCCGCCGGTCCGGCGGCGACGCTCTTCCTGGAGCGGGTGCGGGCGGCCCGACGTGGCGCGGGTCACGACGGGCCGTCACGCGGCCGCCCCGGTCCCACGCCCGGCGACCGCGTGGACGAGCTGCGTCTCGCGGACGACATCTGCCGACGGCTCGAAGGCATGCCGCTGGCCATCGAGTTGGCGGCGGCGCAGGCGGTGCAGTACTCGCTGCCGCAGCTCGCCAGGATGCTGGAACCCGCGCAGGGCTGGCTCGGCGTGGCGGACGCCCCGTTACGCAGGCACCGGTCGCTGCGCGCCGCCGTGGGCGCCGGGTACGCGCTGTGCGGGGCGGCGGAGCGGACCGTGTGGGCCCGGCTCAGCGTGTTCGCCGGGAGCTTCGACGAGGACGCGGCCGCCTATGTGTGCTCGGGCGGCGGGCTGGACGCCCAGGACGTGCCCGCCTCGCTGGCCCGCCTGGTGCTGGCCTCGGTCCTCGAACCGGTCCGTGACCCGGGCGGCGTCCTCGCCCCGCGCTACCGGATGCCCGCCGCGGTCCGCGGATTCGGTGCCGAGCGGCTGCAGTCCGCCGGGGAGACGGCCGCGGCGGTCAGCCGCCATCTGTACTGGTACGGCCATGTCGCCTCCACCGCCCACCACTTGTGGAGCACCGGGCTGCACGAACGGGCCGCCTCGCTCGTCCGCGACGAGGAGGCCGACCTGCGCGCCGCCCTCACCCGGGTGCCGAGCGGCGCCGACCCGGCGTCGGCGACGCTCGCGGTCGTCGTGGACCTGTGGTTCTGGTGGGCGGTGTGCGGCCACGCCGAGGAGGGGCGCGCCCTGCTGGGCCGTCTGCTGCCGCTGGCCCGCACCGATACCCGGGTGTGCGGGCAGGCGCTGTGGCTGGCCGGCTGGCTCGCCGCGTGCGCCGATTCCCCGGAGGCCGCCGAACTCCTTGGCCAGGCCTGGCGCGTGGCCCTGCTCGCCGGGGACGACGCGACCGTCGGGCGCGTCTCGCACGTGCTGGGCGCGCTCGCCTTGCGGGACGGGCGGACCGAGCGCGCCATCGCCCATCTGCGGGCGGCCGCCGACACGATTCCCGTCCACGCGGACCACGGCCCGCCGGCCGCCGTCAGCTGGGCGCTGCTGGCCGTGGCGCAGGCCAGGGTGCGCCCCGCCGACGCGTGGCGCAGCGTACGTCGCGCATCGGCGGGACCGCAGCCGCGGCACGATCTGTGGACGCGTTCCATGACGCAGTACGCGCAGGCGTTCGTCGACCACTTACGGGGACGCCGCAGCCGCGCCTGGCGCCGGGCGCACAAGGCGCTGGCAGGCGCCCTCGGTGTAGCGGGAGCCGCCACGGCCTCCGAGCCGCCCGTTTCCGGCGATGCCGTCGCGGGTGCCGTGGCCTCCATGGCAGGGCCGCCTGGCGTCGCACTCATCCACCAACTGATCGCCGACATCGAGTCGGGCCCGCCGCCCGTCTGAGAACGTCGTCCAGTCGGGGGCTTGCGCGTCAGTCCGGCAGCCAGTGCAGTTCGTGCGCCAGGGTCTTGGCGACGACACGGATGCGGCGGTGCAGCGGCGACTGCTCGCGCGGGAGGACCAGGTGGATCGTCAGAGCGGGCGCGCCCCGCAGCGGTCGCCAGGTGAGACCGGCCGGTTGTGCCGTGGCCGCGGCTTCTCCGGCCGGGGCGAGGGTGACCCCGTCGCGCAGGTCGCGCTGAGACATGTCGAAGGAGACCGCGGGCGTGTGGAATCGGGGGTGTGGTCGGGCGTCCCGGAAAAGTGCGGACAGCTGATCGTGGATCACGGGGTTGGCCGCACGGTCCGGGAGTCGCAGCGGATACGCGGCCGCGTCGGCGATCTCGATCTCCGGGTGTTCGGCCAGCGGATGGTGCCGCGCCAGCTGGACCCCGACGCGCGCACGCCGCAGCAGGAACCGGCGCACGTCACGGCCCGGCTGTTCACCGCGGGTGATCCCGGCATCGATGCGGCCGTCGGCGACCGCGGGGGAGATCTCCGGTGTCGCCATCGGGGCCGCGCCGACCTGGAGTCCGCTGTTGCCGCGCATCAGCCGGTCCACCAGTGCCGGTACCGTCTCGGCCCCGGTGCTGAGGCTGTATCCGATGCGCAGCGTGCCCAGTTCACCGGCCGCCGCGCTCCGGGCGGTGTCCCATGCCCGGTCCAGCGCAGCCAGCGCGGGCGGCGCGGACTCCGCCAAAGCCGCACCAGCCGCGGTCAGTACGACGCTGCGCGTGTCGCGGACCAGCAGGGCCGTACCGAGTTCCGCCTCCAGTCGGCGCATCCGGGCGCTGAGTGCGGGCTGTGCGATGCCGATCCGTGCGGCCGCGCGGGTGAAGTTCAACTCCTGCGCCAGCACCAGGAAGTACCGCAGGCTGACCGTATCCGGCGCCACGTGCTCTCCCCCGCCGATTGATAACAATCCGTTCTGAGTCTATCCCGAACCGGTCTTTCCCCCGGCCGCACATCAAGCCCTAACCTGCGCATATGACGATTCAACTGACCGCAATACCCGTCGCCGGGATGGATCGATTCGAGTGTCGATTCGAAGTCGGACGCGTCCGGCTCCACACAGGGGGTTTCCATGGCTAAGGGCTACTGGGTCAGCGTCTACCCCGCCGATTCCGCCCCCGAGAGGCTGAGTGCCTACGACGAGCTGGCCGGTCCGGCCGTCCAGGCCGGGGGCGGGCGCGTCCTGTCCCGGATCCCGTCCCGTGGCGGCCGAGTCGTCGCCCACGAGGCCGGAATCACGCAACGCGTCGTTCTGATCGAGTTCGACAGCTTTGAACAGGCCGTCGCGGCATACGAGAGCGAGGTGTACCAGAAGGCGCTGATGGCCCTCCCCGACGGCTTCGAGCGCGACTTCCGCATCATCGACGGCATCGACTGACCGGCGCGGGGCCCGTGCGAGAAGGGCAGGACAAGCTGACGGCCAGGCGCCCCGCTCCCGTCGGCGCCACCACCTCAGCGCACTCCCCGCCCCTCCAACACCACCTGCCAGTCCGGCACCCCGGGCGTCGCCGACTCGGTCCGTGACGGTGTCGCGCGGCGTCGGCCGCCGCGGGCGAAGAAGTCGGCGAGGGGCAGCGTCGCCGCGCCCACGGTGACCGCGTCGGGGCCGAGTTGGCCGAGGTCGACCGTGGCGTGGGCGGCGGGGTGGCGCAGTGCGTACGCCTCGGCGTACTGCCGGACGGCGGGCAGCAGGTGCGGGCCGAGCTGGAGGCCCGCCCAGCCGCCGATCAGGACGCGTTCGGGGCCGAAGAGGTTGACGAGGTCGGAGATGCCCGCGCCGAGGTACTCGGCGGTCTCGTCGAGCACGGTCACGGCGACGGGGTCGGGCGCGCCGCCGTCCCGCGGGTGGGCCGCCGCCAGCAGGGCGCTCACGCCGGTCTCCTCGTCGGCTCCGGGCGGCAGCGCGCCGCCCGCCTCCTGCCAGCGTGCGAGGAGGGCTTCCGCTCCCGCGTACGCCTCCAGGCAGCCCCGCGCCCCGCAGCGGCAGCGGCGGCCGCGGACGCTCACGGTCAAGTGACCCCACTCTGCGGGCCCGCCGCGCGCCCCGCCGTGGATGACGCCGCCGGTGACGACGCAGGCACCCACGCCGGAGCCGATCAGCACGATCGCCGCGTCGCGCGCGCCGCGGCCGCCGCCGAACCACATCTCGGCCTGGCCGAGGGCCCTGGCTCCGTTGTCGACGAAGTATGCCGTGTCGGCGGGGAGTCGGATCGATTCGCGCAGCATGTGCTCCAGCGGGACGGCGTCCCAGCCGATGGTCTGGCCGTGCACCACCGTGCCCCCGGTGTCGTCGCGGTCGACGATGCCGGGCACCCCCACGCCCACCCCGATCAGGGCGCCCCGGGGCGCACCGGTCGTCGCCGCATGCGGTGTGCCGCGCTCGATGCCCGCCTCCGCCGCCACCTCCGCCACGCCTTCCGCGATGTGCCGGACGATCGTCTCCACGTCGTGCCCCGAGTCCGCCAACGGGCGTTCGGTACGGGCCAGTTCGGTCAGCGCCAGGTCGAAGGCCTCCACGCGGACCCGTGTCTCCCCCACGTCGACGCCGATGAGACGGCCGCTCGACGGGGCGACTCGCAGCAGGGTGCGCGGGCGGCCGCCGTCGGACTCGACGCTCCCGGCCTCCTCCAGGATGCCGTCGGCGGTGAGTTCGGCGACGACGTTGCTCACGGAGCCCGAACTGAGTCCGGTCGCGGGACCGAGCGCCTGCCGGCTCATCGGCCCGCCGAAATACAACCGTTGCAACACCGAAGCGCGGTTGCCCACGCGCAGGTCGCGCACCGTTCGACTGCTCCGCTCGGCCATGTGGCTCCTCTCCGATCGGCAACATACCCGTGCGCGACCCCTTGACGCGACTTTCTCTCAGGTTTTAACTCACGTCCTAAATTAAGTCGTGAATCCGTTCAGACGTCGAACTCGGCGCCGCCATACGCCTGTTCTCATTCCCACCCATCCACCACGAAAGGGACGGATCCGCCATGCGCAGACTCCGAGCCGTGGCAGCTCTTGCCACCGTGACCGCTCTCACCGGTGCCACCCTCACGGCCTGCGGCGGCGGCACGAGCACGGGCGGCGGAGGCAGCAACGCCTCGCCCGAGACGCTCACGTACTGGGCCTCCAACCAGGGGCCGAACATCGCCGCGGACAAGAAGATCCTCACGCCCGAGCTGAAGAAGTTCGAGAAGCAGACGGGGATCAAGGTCAAGCTGGAGGTCATCCCCTGGTCGGACCTGCTCAACCGGATCCTCGCGGCGACCACGTCCGGCCAGGGCCCCGACGTCCTCAACATCGGCAACACCTGGTCCTCCTCGCTCCAGGCCACCGGCGCCCTCCTGCCCTGGGACGCGAAGAACTTCGCGGCGATCGGCGGCAAGGACCGCTTCGTCGACGCGGCGCTCGGCTCGACCGGCACCGCGGGCAAGGACCCGGCGGCGGTGCCGCTGTACTCACTGTCGTACGCCCTCTACTACAACAAGGCGATGTTCAAGGAGGCAGGCATCGACAAGCCGCCGGCCACCTGGGACGACCTGGTGGCCGACGGCAAGAAGCTCTCCAAGGGCGGCAAGTGGGCGCTGGGCGCGGAGGGTTCGAACCTGGTGAACAACATCCACCAGGCCTTCGCCCTCGGCAAGCAGCACGGCGTCGATTTCTTCGACGCGCAGGGCAAGCCGACCTTCACCTCGGACGGTGCCGTGGCCGCCGTGAAGCAGTACGTCGACTTCATGGCCAAGGACGAGATCATCGCGCCGGGCAACGCCGAGTACGCGCAGAACCAGTCGCTGCGGGACTTCGCCCAGGGCAAGACGGCGATGGTCCTGTGGCAGGCCGCGGCGACCACGTTCGAGGCGCAGGGCATGAAGCCCGACGAGTGGGGGGTCGCCCCCGTGCCCGTGGCGTCCGGGAAGCCCGGCGCCGAGCGGCAGGTCAACTCGATGGTCGCGGGCATCAACCTCGCGGTCTTCAAGAACACCGACAACCTCGACGGCGCCCGCAAGTTCGTGAAGTTCATGACGAGCGACGCCGAGCAGGCCCACCTCAACAAGGCGTACGGGTCGATCCCGCCGGTCACCGCCGCACAGCAGGACGCGGCCTTCGACCGGGCCGACACCGCCGTCCTGCGCGACACGCTCCGCAAGAGCGCCGCGCCGCTGCCGCAGGTGCCCAACGAGTCGCAGTTCGAGACATCGGTGGGCACGGCCATCAAGAAGCTGTTCGCCGACGCGGCGGCGGGCAGGCCGGTCACCACGGATTCCGTGATGTCCGAGCTGTCCAAGGCGCAGCAGCAGATGCCGAAGAGCTGAGAGCCGCCCCGTGACCACGCTCACCGAACCGCCCACCGCCAAGGAGCGGGCGACGCCGCCCTCGGGCAAGCGCCCCTCGCGGCTGCGCCTGCCCGCCCGCCTGCGCCGCGTCTCGCTCCCCTACCTCCTGCTGCTCCCCGCGCTGCTCCTCGAACTCGTCGTCCACCTCATACCGATGGGCGTCGGCATCGCGATGAGCTTCAAGGAGCTCACCCAGTTCTTCATCCGCGACTGGGGCGCCGCCCCCTGGAGCGGCCTGGACAACTACAAGCTGTCGGTGGACTTCGACGCCCCGGTCGGCGAGGCGCTGCTGCACTCCTTCTACGTCACCGTCGCGTTCACCGTGCTGTCCGTGGGTTTGTGCTGGCTGATCGGCACGGCGGCCGCGGTCTTCATGCAGGAGCACTTCCGCGGCCGCGGTCTGCTGCGGGCCGTCTTCCTCATTCCGTACGCACTGCCGGTCTACGCGGCCGTCATCACCTGGTCGTTCATGTTCCAGCGCGACACCGGGCTCATCAACCACGTCCTGCACGACCAGTTGGGGCTCACCGACAGCCGTCCCTTCTGGCTCATCGGGGACAACAGCTTCGTCGCCCTGCTGACCGTGTCGGTGTGGAAGGGCTGGCCGTTCGCCTTCCTCATCGTCATGGCGGGGCTGCAGAACATCCCCAAGGAGCAGTACGAGGCGGCGGCGATCGACGGGGCCGGGATGTGGCAGCAGGTGCGGCGCATCACGCTGCCGTCGCTGCGACCGGTGAACCAGGTCCTGGTCCTGGTGCTGTTCCTGTGGACGTTCAACGACTTCAACACGCCGTACGTCCTGTTCGGCAAGGCGGCGCCCGAGGCCGCCGACCTCATCTCCATCCACATCTACCAGTCGTCCTTCGTCACCTGGAACTTCGGCACGGGCTCGGCCATGTCGGTCCTGCTGCTGCTCTTCCTGCTCCTGGTGACGGCCTGCTATCTGCTGGTGACCTCGCGGGGAAGGAAGACCGCCGATGTCTAGTCGCACACCGATGTCCAGGCGCTCACCGATGGCCGCGCCGCGTTCGTTCCTGTGGTCGCGGCGGATCTTCCTGACCCTGCTGGCCGGCTTCGTGCTGCTGCCCGTGTACGTGATGGTGAGCAGCTCCCTCAAGCCGCTGCAGGACGTGTCCGGCTCCTTCCGCTGGATGCCCAGCGGGTTCACCGTGCGGCCGTACCTCGACATCTGGAAGACGGTGCCGCTGGCCGACTACTTCATGAACTCGCTGATCGTGGCCGGCGCGGCGACGGTGTGCTCGGTGGTCATCGCGGTGTTCGCCGCGTACGCGGTCAGCCGCTACCGCTTCCGCGGCAGGCGGGTGTTCACCGTGACCGTCCTGTCGACGCAGATGTTCCCGGGCATCCTCTTCCTGCTGCCGCTCTTCCTGATCTACGTGAACGTCGGCAACGCCACGGGCATCGCGCTGTTCGGCTCGCGCGGCGGGCTCATCCTCACCTATCTCACCTTCTCGCTGCCCTTCTCCATCTGGATGCTGATCGGCTACTTCGACTCGGTGCCGCGGGAGCTGGACGAGGCGGCCCTGGTCGACGGCTGCGGACCGCTGCGCGCCCTGTTCCGCGTCGTGGTGCCCGCCGCGATCCCCGGCATCGTCGCGGTCGCCGTCTACGCCTTCATGACCGCGTGGGGAGAAGTGCTCTTCGCCTCGGTCATGACCAACGACGCCACGCGCACCCTCGCCGTGGGCCTGCAGGGCTACGCCACCCAGAACGACGTGTACTGGAACCAGGTCATGGCCGCCTCCCTCGTCGTGAGCATCCCCGTAGTCGCCGGCTTCCTCCTCCTGCAGCGGTATCTCGTCGCCGGTCTCACCGCCGGAGCCGTCAAGTGAACCTCCCCGAAAGGAACTCCGTGACCGACCCCTCCTCCTTGGACTCCTCCTCCGTGGACCTCTCCGCGCTCCCCCGGGACTTCGCGTGGGGCGTGGCCACCTCGGCGTACCAGATCGAGGGGGCCGTCGACGAGGACGGCCGCGCGCCCTCGATCTGGGACACCTTCGCCCGCACGCCGGGCGCGATCGACGGCGGTGACACCGGCGACGTGGCCTGCGACCACTACCACCGCTGGCCCGAGGACATCGCGCTGATGCGGGAGCTCGGCGTCGACTCCTACCGCTTCTCGCTGGCCTGGCCGCGCATCGTGCCCGGGGGCGACGGACCGGTCAACGCGGCGGGCCTCGACTTCTACGACCGGCTCGTCGACGCCCTGCTCGAAGCGGGCATCACCCCGAACGCGACCGTCTACCACTGGGACCTCCCGCAGGCTCTGCAGGACCGCGGGGGCTGGCCGGAGCGTGCGACCGCGGAGCACTTCGCGGCATACGCCTCGGTGGTGGCCGAGCGGCTCGGCGACCGCGTCCCGCACTGGGCGACGCTCAACGAGCCGCTGTGCTCCGCCTGGATCGGCCACCTGGAGGGCCGCATGGCGCCGGGCCTCACCGATCTGACGGCCGCCGTGCGCGCCTCCTACCACCTGCTGCTCGGGCACGGTCTGGCCGCGCAGGCGATCCGCGCGTCGGCGCCCCGCGCGCAGGTCGGCATCGTCAACAACCTGTCTCCGGTGGAGCCCGCGTCCGACCGGCCCGAGGACGTCGCCGCCGCCCTCAGGGCCGACGGGCACACCAACCGCTGGTGGCTCGACCCGCTGCACGGACTCGGCTTCCCCGCTGACATGCGTGAGGTGTACGGCGTCGACCTGCCGGAGCGGGCGGGCGACCTCGCGACCATCGCGCAGCCGCTGGACTGGCTGGGCCTCAACTACTACTTCCCTGCCGTCGTCGCCGACGATCCCACCGGCCCCGCGCCGTTCGCCCGCCAGGTGTACCGGCCCGAGGTGCCGCACACCGGCATGGACTGGGAGATCGACGCGAGCGGCATCGAGAGCCTGTTGATGCGGCTGACCGAGGAGTACGGGGCACGTCGGCTGTACGTCACCGAGAACGGCTCGGCGTACCCCGACGTCGTCCGCGCCGACGGCACGATCGACGACGTGGAGCGCACCCGTTATCTGGCCGAGCATCTGGCGGCCTGCGCCCGTGCGGCGCGCCGCGGCGCGCCGCTGGCCGGGTACTACGCATGGTCACTGCTGGACAACTTCGAATGGGCGTACGGCTACGACAAGCGCTTCGGCCTCGTGCACGTCGACTACGAGACGCAGCGCCGCACGGTCAAGGGCAGCGGCCGCCGCTACGCGGACCTCGTCCGCGCCCACCGCCACCGGACCGCGCGGGCTGCCTGACGCTGACGGCTCGGCCGTCGGGCAGGGTTGCCGCCCGGTCTCAGCGGCGCAGGCCGCGCAGCATCCGTACCTCCCCTATCCGCAGCAGCCGCGCGAGGACGAGGTAGCCGACCGTCATCGTCACGGCGCCGGCCGTCAGGGCCAGCGCCGTGGCGGTGGTGCCCGCCGGTGTCATCCGGGCTCCCGCGCGTGCGATGGCCCAGCCGAGGGCACCGGCGAGGGCGGACGCCAGGATCAACTTGCCGTAGGTGCGGACCAGTCGGCGGCCGTCCAGACGGCCGCCCAGGCGGCGGCGCATCAGCCGCGCGGTGAGCAGCAGCCCCACCGCGTACGACAGCGTGTAGGCGGCGGCCATGCCGGTGACCGCCCAGCGTGCGGGCAGCAGCAGGTGGCAGGCGGTGGCCAGGGCCATGTTCACACCCGCGACCCAGACCGCCATCCAGAACGGGGTGCGGGTGTCCTCGTACGCGTAGAAGCCGCGGAGCAGGAGGTACTGCGCCGAGAAGGGGATGAGGCCGAGGCCGAACGCCTGGAGCATGTGGCCGAGGGGCTCGGTGGCCGCGGCGTCGGACGCGCCGTGGGCGAAGAGCAGCTCCGCGGTCTGCGGTCCGAAGGCGAGGAAGAAGAATCCGGCGGGCACGATCACCGTGCCGGTGATGCGCAGCGCGCGGGACAGTTCGCCGCGCAGGTCGGCGGTCCGGCCCTCGGCCGCGGCCTTGCTCATCCGGGGCAGCAGCGCGGTCACCAGGGAGACGGTGACGATGGACTGCGGGAGGAGCCAGATCGTCTGCGCGTAGGAGTACGCGGTGTAGCCGACGCCGTCCTTCGGCAGGCTCCGGTCGGCGGCGTTGGCATAGTTCGTGACGACGGTCAGCGCGACCTGGTTGGCGAGGACGAGCAGCAGCGTCCAGCGGGCGGCCCGTGCGCTCTTGCCGAGGCCGGTGCCGCGCCAGTCGAAGCGCGGTCTGAAGCGCAGGCCCGCGGCGCGCACGAACGGCACGAGCGCGAGGGCCTGCAGGCCTATGCCGATGGTGGTGCCGATACCGAGGAGCCTGACCTGGGCCGCGGTGATGTCGTCGACGCTGTCGGGCACGGTCATCAGGCCCAGATAGGCGCCGAACATGGCGACGAGCACGACGTTGTTGAGGACGGGGGTCCACATCATCGCGCCGAACTTCTCGCGGGCGTTCAGCACCTGTCCGAGGATCGCGAAGAGCCCGTAGAAGAAGATCTGGGGCAGCAGGAACCGGGCGAAGACGACGGTGAGCTCGAACGCCTCATGGTTCTCGGCGGTGTCCCGCATGTAGAGACCGACGATCTGCGGGGCGGCCCACACCGCGAGGGCCGTGCCGACGCCGAGCACACAGACGACGAGGGTGATCAGGCGCTGCTCGAACGCCGTGCCGCCGTCGGGGTCGTTCGCGCGGGCGCGCACCAGCTGGGGCACCAGGACGGCGTTCAGGGCGCCGCCGATGAGCAGGGTGTAGAGGCTGGTGGGGACGGTGTTGGCGGTGTTGTACGTGCCGGCGAGGAGGCCGGTGCCCAGGGCGGCGCCCTGGAGGACCTGCCGGATCAGGCCGGTGGCGCGGGAGACCACCGTCCCGAAGGCCATGAGGAGCGAGGAGCGCGCGAGGGTCACCACGTCAGCAGCACCTCGTGTGCGGCTCGGCCCTCGGGTGCGGCTCGGCCGCCCTGTGCGGCGGCTCGGCGCGTATGACTTCGAAATCCATGCACTTGATCTTCGCACGGGCCCGTGGCGGCTCACGGTCACCCGAACGCTTCGCCGCCGCGCACGCGCGTCCTCGACCTGCCGCCGTAACGTCCGGTTCGTCCAGACCCGTACGCCCCGCAGGCAAGAAAGCGAGCCCCCTCCCCCATGTCGACATCCGTGCGCGCCTCCGCGGCACCGGTCCACCGCGCCGCGCTCCCGACCCGCTTCGTGGTCCTCTTCCTGCTCTCCCTGCTCACCGCCGCGAGCGGCTTCCTCGTCGCCCCGGGGCAGGCTCATGCGGCCCAGGCACCCATCCTCACCGCCACCGCACCGGCCGTCGTCGACGAGCCGTGCACCAGCAGCGACCCCGCCGTCTGCATGATCCGGGAGATGACCCCGGAGCAGCGCGCGCAGGCGCGCGAGACCCGGATCCGCTATCACCAGTTGCTCGACACCATGGAAGACGTGGCCGACCGGATGCATGCGGCGGGCAGTTCGGACGAGGAGATCGCCCGCACACTGGTGGACATGCGCAACGACGCCAAGGACATCACGCGCGCGGGCATGTCACCCGAGGCCGTGCAGGCCCTGGAGGCACGCAACATGAAGAAGTACGGCAACCCGCTGGGCCCGACGGCGGACCAGCAGTACGCCAAGTACGGCAGCTGGAGCGCGGTCATCGCGGCGGCCACCCGCAGCAGCGCCGCCGTGGACCGGGAGCTCGGCCTGGAGCCGCGCGGCTGATGACGCGCCTGTCGGACTACGACCGGCACGGCCGGGTGTGGGACCTGGACCCCGCTTCGGGGCTCCTCTCCCCCGCGCCCGGCGGCAGCTGCCACGGCTTCGTGCACCTTGCCGAGGAGGGTGAACACGCGGCCGCCGCGCTGTACGGCGCCGGGGAGGAGGCCGGGACGCTCTGGCTGCAGTTCGGGGCGCGGCGCTGGGACTGCGCGGCGGTCTCCGTACGGCAGGCGTCCCTGCCGGACGGCACCCGCCGCTTCACCGTCACCGATTCCGTCACGGGTTCCGGTGGCGACCCGGAGTTCGAACTCCCCTACTCGGCACCGGATCCCGTCCCCTTCGACCCGGCATACGACTGGCTGGACGAGCTCGCCGACGATTTCTACCTCTGGGTGGCGGACCGGCTCGCCACCGCCGCATCCCGTCAGACGCTGCTGGAACACTTCCGTGCGGGGTTCCCCGCCGCCTGAGGGGTCTCCCGCAGGATGCCCGCCGCGCAGGCCGCGACCGCGCAGAACGCCACCGGCAGGAAGAAGGTCAGGTTGAGCGGCATGAAGTGCGTCAGCGGGCCGATGACCGCGGGGCCCGCGAGCATGCCGAGGTAGCCGAGCCCCGCGACGCGGGAGACGTTGGCCCCCGCGGCCTCGTGGTCCGCGTGCCCCGCGGCGCTGAAGAGCTGGGGGATGCAGCCGGAGAGGCCCGCACCGAACACGGTCCAGCCGACCAGGGCGAGCGGAATCCAGGGGGACAGGGCCGCCGCGGTCAGGCCGACCGCGGCCACGGCCGCGCCGTACCGCAGGATGGCGACCGGGCCGAACCGCGCGGCCACCCGGTCGGCCAGCAGACGGCCGACGGTCATGGCCGTGGCGAAGGCCCCGTAGGCGAGGGCGGCCGTTGCGGCGGGCGCGTCGAGCACGTCGCGCAGTTGCAGCACGCTCCAGTCGTTCGCCACGCCCTCGCAGAGCATGAGCATCAGGGCGAGGGCGGCAAGGGCCCAGATCCGGCGCGGGGTTCCGTGCCGTGACGGCGTCGGGGACCCATGAGAATCCTGCGACGGTTCGGATCCGCGTGCGGGGCGCAGCAGCGCGGGAGCGGACAGCGCCGCGGCCACGACGCCGAGCAGCGCCACCGCGCCGAGGGTCGCCGCCGGGCTCCAGCCCCAGCTCAGCGTGCGGGCGCCGACCAGCGCGGCGAGGACGCCGCCGATGGAGAACGTCGCGTGGAAGGCGGACATGACGGGCCGTCGGTAGCCTCGCTCGACCTGCACGGCGTGCGCGTTCATGCTGACGTCCAGGCAGCCGTTGCCGAGGCCGAGGGCCAGCAGGGCCGCCCCCAACGCCCAGACGTTCGTGGCCAGTCCCGGCAGCACCACGGCCGCGGCGCACAGGCCCGCGCTCACCGGCACGACGGTCCGGGCGCCGAGCCGGTCGGTCAGCGGGCCGACGATCTGCATGCCCACGAAGGCGCCGGCCCCGAGCAGCAGCAGGAGCCAGCCGAGGACGGCGTGGCTGATCCCCGCGCGGTCCTCGACGGCGGGGATGTGGACGATCCACATGCCCATGAGGAAGCCGTTCAGAGCGAAGTAGGCGAAGGTGGCCAGTCGGCCGGCTCGCAGTGTTCTGTCCATGACTTCGAACATAACGAACAGACTCAATGTGCGGAAGTTTGATTTCCGAACAGCTCTGATGTTTGATGTGGATGTGGCCAGTACAGACCGACTGAGGCAGATCACGGACGCCGTGCGCGAGGCGGGGCGGATCGGTGTCGCGGAGCTCGCCGAACTCACCGGCGCCTCCGAGATGACCATCCGCCGCGACCTGGAAACCCTGTCCGAACAGGGCGTCCTCGAGCGCTACCGCGGCGGGGCCAGGAGCCTTCTGCTGCGCGGCGAGGAGCCGCCGTTCGCGCTGCGGGAGCAGGAAGGCCTGGCGGTCAAGCGGCGCATCGCCGCCGCGGTGGCCGACCTGATCGCCGACGGGGAGTCCGTGGTCGTCGACAGCGGCACGACCTGTCTGGAGGTGGCCCGCGCCCTGGAGCACCGCCGCCTGACCGTGATGCCGCTGTCCCTGCACGCGGTGAACGCCCTGTCCGCCGCTCCGCAGGTCACTCTGCTGGTCCCGGGCGGTCGGCCGCGCCCCGGCGAGCTGGCCCTCACCGGCCCGCTGGCCACGGCCTCCCTGGCCGCCCTGCGCTTCGACACCGCCGTGATCGGCTGCTGCGGACTGACCGCCGCGGACGGCCTCACCGCCTACGACCTGGACGATGCCGCCGTGAAGCGCGCCGCGATCGGTTCGGCCCGCCGCGTCATCGCCGTCGCGGACGCCGCCAAGCTCTCCCGTACCGCCCTGGCCTTCGTCGCCCCCGCCGCCACCCTGCACGCCGTCGTCACGGACGAAGCGGCACCGGACGCGGAGACCGACGCACTGGCCGCGGCGGGCGTGACCGTACGAAAGGTATGACCCCTGTGACCCCGATATCCCCCACGCATGACAGCGACCGCGACCCCGCCGCCACGCGCGACGTCGTGCTCTTCGACATGTTCGGCGTCATCGCGCGCCACCAGTCCGCGGACGGCAAGGAGCGTCTGGCCGCCATCGCGGGCGGGCCCGCCCCGGCCTTCTGGGACGCCTACTGGGGGCTGCGCCAGGCGTACGACCGCGGGGACGTGACCGGCGCCACCTACTGGCGACAGGTGGCCGATGCCCTCGGCGCCGACTTCGATGAGGCCCGGATCGCGCGGCTCATCGAGGCCGACCTCGCCAGCTGGAGCGCCGTCGACGCCACCATGGTGACCCTCCTCGACGAGATGGCGGCCGCGGGACAGCCGATCGCGCTGCTCTCCAACATCCCCGAAGAGCTCGCCACCCACTACGAAGAGCGGCATTCCTGGCTCAAGCTCTTCCAGGTGCGCGCCTTCTCCTGCCGCATCGGCCACGCCAAGCCCGAACCCGGGGCCTACCGCTGGTGCCTGGACGCGCTCGGCGTCGATCCCGGCCGCGTCCTCTTCGTCGACGACCGCGAGGACAACATCCGTGCCGCCGAGGCCGTCGGCGTGCGGGGCCACCTCTTCACGACCCCCGCCCGGCTGCGCGAGGCGCTCCGCATCAGCGCGTGATCGCGCCCAGCAGCGCCTTGGCGCACAGGTCCCGCACCTGCTCCCGCGTCAGGTCCGGTTCCTCCAGCCACTCCAGGCAGACCGCCACCATGAACGCGAGCCACCCGCGCACCGCGAGGCGCAGCGCGGGCAGGTCCTGGGTGATGTCCGAGGCGTCCGGGTCAGCGGCGAGGGCCGCGAGGATCTGCCGCTCCTGCGCGGCGAGCCCGTTGCGGTAGACCTCGCGGACCAGCGGGTCGCCCGCCGCCTCGGCCCGGTGGAAGGCGCGAAAACCCTGCGCGTGGCTCTCCACATAGCCGAGGAACGCGTCGAGGCCGGTGCCGATCTGCTCGCGCACCGGCAGCCCGGGAACCGCCGCCGTCAGGCGCAGCATGCGCTCGCTCTCCCGGTGCACCACGGCGGCGAAGAAGTCCCGCTTGGTCGGGAAGTAGTGGTACAGGAGCCCCCGCGACACCCCGGCGATCTCCGCGACCCGTTCGATCCACACGTCGTCGTACGGCTTCTGCGCGAAGAGCCGCGCCCCGACCGAGAGCAGCTGCTCACGCCGCTCTTCGGTACTCAGTCTGCGGCGCGTGCGCTCCTGGGGATTCGCGGCCATGCAGGCACCTTACTTGACGCGAATTCAATAGGGGCACCAGACTGGGATCTCCTATTGAATCCACGTACAACAGGCCCAACGGGCCCGTCGGACAAGGGAGATGGGCACATGGCGCAGACGACGCGGTCCGCGGCGGCGAACAGTCCTGAGGGACAGCGCGCCCCTGCCCCTCCCCCGAAGGGCTTCCGCAGCGCCGAGCTCGGCTGGCCCGAGCTGCACCGGATACCGCATCCGCCGCGTCGGCTCCCGCTGCTCGGCGACATCCTGGGGGCCAACGTCCGCACGCCGCTGCAGGACTCGATGAAGATGGCCCACCAGCTCGGGCCGATCTTCCGGCGCAAGGCGTTCGGCAAGGAGTTCGTCTTCGTGTGGGGCGCCGACCTCGCCGCGGACATGGCCGACGAGTCGCGGTTCGCCAAGCACGTGGGCCTCGGCGTGGCCAACCTCCGCCCGGTCGCGGGCGACGGCCTCTTCACGGCGTACAACCACGAACCCAACTGGCAGCTGGCGCACGACATCCTGGCTCCCGGGTTCAGCCGCGAGGCGATGAGCGGCTATCACCCACTGATGCTGGACGTCGCACGGCAGCTGACGGCACGCTGGGACGAGCGGGAGGCGGCGGGCCGGGCGGTGGACGTACCGGGTGACATGACGAAGCTGACGCTGGAGACGATCGCCCGCACCGGTTTCGGGCACGACTTCGGCTCCTTCGAACGCTCCGCGCCGCATCCCTTCGTGTCGGCGATGGTGGGCACGCTCTCCTTCGCCCAACGGCGCAACGTCGTGCCGCCGCTGCTGACCCCGCTCGTGCTGCGCGGCGCCGACCGGCGCAACGACGCGGACATGGCGTATCTCAACCGCACCGTCGACGCGGTGATCGCGGCCCGGCGCGCCGAGGGCGGTGCGGGCTCTGCCTCCGGTTCCGGTTCCGGCGGTAGCGGTGACCTGCTCGACCGGATGCTGGAAGTGGCCCACCCGGAGACCGGGGAGCGGCTCACTCCGGAGAACATCCGCCGCCAGGTCATCACCTTCCTGGTCGCCGGGCACGAGACGACGTCCGGCGCGCTGTCGTTCGCGCTGCACTACTTGTCGCGCTCACCGGACGTGCTCGCCCGCGCGCGGGCCGAGGTGGACGAGGTCTGGGGCGCCGCGGAAGAGCCCGCGTACGAGCAGGTGGCCAAGTTGCGCTATCTGCGCCGGGTGCTCGACGAGTCGCTCCGGCTGTGGCCGACCGCTCCGGGATTCGCCCGCGAGGCGCGCGTGGACACCACTCTGGGGGGCGAGCACCCGATGCGCCGCGGTGCGTGGGCGCTCGTTCTCGCGACGATGCTGCACCGCGATCCGGCGGCGTGGGGCGAGCACCCCGAGGAGTTCGACCCCGACCGGTTCGCCCCTTCGGCGGTACGCGCACGGCCCGCCCATGTCTTCAAGCCGTTCGGCACCGGCGCACGAGCCTGTATCGGACGTCAGTTCGCCCTGCACGAGGCGACCTTGGTGCTCGGACTGCTGCTGCGCCGATACGACCTGCACGCGGATCCGGGGTACCGGCTGCGCATCGCCGAGCGCCTCACCCTCATGCCGGACGGCCTCACCCTGCGGCTCACCCGCCGCGCCAGGGCTGCGTAAGGCGCCATTGTCAGACCCGTGCGCAAGAGTGGAGGTGGCATCCCGCGATGCCACCATGCCACCCAGCGCAGAGGAGTCGCTCGACATGACCGGCACGACGTCCGAGGAACTGCTCGCCGCCCAGGCCTGCTTGCGCCTGCTGCACACCGCGCGCGCCACGCTCTCCGACTCCGCGTCGGTCTCCCCGGTGGCCGCGGCGACGCTGCTCGCGGGGCCGATCGCGGAGGCCGACGAGGCACTGCGCCGCGCGGGCCTCGCGGGCAACGAAGCAGCACTCATCGAACGGATCTACGACCTCGCGCCGCCTCCCCCGCGCTCCGCGGATCCGGGCCCGCCCGAACAGCGGACGCAGTTGAGCCACTCCTGTGCGCGCGAGGGCAGCGAGTCATGAGCGCGGAGCAGGGCAACGCCTCGTACGGACACAAGGAGTTCAAGCGCTCCAAGAGCCACTTCGCGGACCGCGTCACGGCGGACGGCAGGGACGGCTGGCCGGTCGAGGCGGGGCGCTACCGCCTGGTGGTGAGCCGGGCCTGCCCGTGGGCGGGCCGTGCGCTCATCGCGCGACGGCTGCTCGGCCTGGAGGACGCGGTCTCCCTGGGCATCACCGACCCGATCCAGGACGACCGGAGCTGGCGGTTCACGCTGGATCCCGACGACCGCGACCCGGTGCTCGGCATCCGCTTCCTGAGCGAGGCGTACGAAGCCCGGGAGAGCGGCTATCCCGGAGGGGTCAGCGTCCCCGCGCTCGTGGACGTGCCGAGCGGCAAGCTGGTCACGAACGACTTCCAGCAGATCACGCTGGACTTCGCCACGGAGTGGACGGCCCTCCACCGCGAGGGGGCACCGGACCTGTACCCGGAGGCGCTGCGCGACGAGATCGACACCGTCATGGAAGGCATCTACCGCGACGTCAACAACGGCGTCTACCGCTCAGGGTTCGCCCCGGACCAGGCGACCTACGAGAGCGCGTGCAGCGATGTCTTCCGCCGTCTGGAACTGACCGCCGAGCGCCTGTCGAACCGCCGCTATCTGGTCGGGGACACGCTCACCGAAGCCGACATCCGCCTGTTCTGCACGCTGGTGCGGTTCGACGCCGCCTATCACGGCCACTTCAAGTGCAACCTCTGGAAGCTCACCGAGGACCGCGTCCTCTGGTCGTACGCCAGGGACCTGTTCCAGACCCCCGGGTTCGGCGACACCATCGACTTCGACCACATCAAGCGGCACTACTACCAAGTGCACACGGGCATCAATCCGACCGGCATCGTGCCGCTCGGCCCGGACCTCTCGGGCTGGCTGACGCCGCATCACCGGGAGGAGCTGGGCGGGCGCCCGTTCGGCGACGGCACGCCGCCGGGGCCCGTGCCCGCCGGGGAGGAGGTGCCGACGACCGGGCGCCCCTGAGCCCCGGTCACGGCCGTGTCGGCTCGTTCCCGGTCACGGCCGTGTCCGGCTGCTTGTCGGGCTTCCAGGTGAACTTGTCCCCGCCCACCCAGCGCACGGCGTCCGGGTCGTCGAGGTCGTGCACGGTGATGCCTGCCATGGCGGCCGCGTCGAGGACGTCCGTGACGCTCTTCGCCTTGCCCACCACCTCGCCGTCGATCTCCACGATGCGGAACGGGGGCCAGTCGGGCTGGACCCCGAGGACCGTGATCCGGGGGGTCGCCATGTGCAGGAAGCTTTCGGTCATGTCCGGAACTCTTCCATGGCGACCCACGGACCCGCCTCGCCAGTCGGCCGCTCGGGCTACCGGCTGCGGTGATCAGGATGCGCGCCACCGGCATCTCTCAACCTCAGGTTCAGCGTGAGGGTTGATGTCGGTCTCAAGTCGAGCCCGAGACTCCGCGCGACTGTTGCTAATGGGATTCATTTTCATATAGCGTGCGGGCGACCGCTCCCCATGACCGCACCGACGCACCCGGAGGACCCCATGGCCGTACCCAAGAGGAAGATGTCCCGCAGCAACACCAGGCACCGCCGCGCCCAGTGGAAGGCCACCACCGTGCAGCTGGCGCCCGTCACCGTCGACGGCGTGCCGCACATGGTGCCGCAGCGACTGGTCAAGGCGTACGAGCGGGGGCTGCTGCACCCGGAGAGCTGACGGCACGACATGCGTGCGATCGGTCAGGTCAGCTGGCGCAGCAGATGCGCGCAGGCGGCCGACTCGTCCGCATACCGGGCGAGAGGCTGGTGCACACCCCTCTCGTACGTTCCGACCTCCCACTCCTCGCCTTCGACCCCGTCGACCCTGCGCAGGTAGACGAAGTCGGGAGGCGTGGGAGCCGGCTCGTGGACGCCGTCGATCCAGTAGTAGCCGTCGGCGACCCCGGCGGCGCGCAGAGCCGCCGCGGCTGCTCGGACGTCCACGATCCCCGCCCCCTTCCTCGCGCTAGTCGTTCGCGGGCTCGAGGTAGCCGTTCTCCAGCAGCCACTTCACGTTCAGCCGCTGCCCCGCACCCGGGTCGAGGAGGGCCGGGTCCAGCTTGATCTGCTGACCGCGGCCGGGCTGTTCGAACCACGGGGCGATGCTGCCCTGCCAGACGTGGAACGGCTTGCTCACCTCGTAGACGCGGTAGTCGCAGGCGAAGGCGGCGTCGCGGGTGTTGAGGTTCTGCGGAGGCAGGGCGCGCTTCGCGTAGGGGTCTCCGGCGGGCGCGAGGTATCCCCCGAACTCCGAGCCGAAGCGGTCCAGCTCCTCACCCTTCTCCAAGAGCTCACGGTGCTTGTCGACCTGGCCGTTGACAGTGTCGAAGCCGTCGTTGGGCGGGTACTTCCAGCTCCCCGTGTCCGCCGGGCCCTCCCAGTACTTCTTCAGGAAGGCCTTCGGCGACAGCTTGCCGGTCCGCTTCCAGTCCTTCAGGAGCGGGCCGACGGGGCGCTCCCACTTCTTGGGCAGCCAGGCCGGGCCGAGGCGGGCGTCACCGTGGAACTCCCCCGTGCACGGCTCGTGCGCCGCACCGGCCGCCACCGGGGGCGCGGGGGCGGCGGGGGCCGTGGCGCTCGCGGCGGGTGCGGCCGCCATGGCGCCCGCGACACCGAGCGCGGCCAGGACGGTACGGATCCGGATCACACGGCTGTGGTCCACTCGGCAACTCCTCAGACATCTGCACACGTCTGCATGCAGTCAACAACAATGCCTCGCACACCGTACTCGAATGATCACTCCCGGTTTCTACGTGTGGTCAACTCGCCCTGATGGACGCCCCCGTTGGCCGATTCCGGCCGCTGCCGTCGCCGCCCGGCATCGCCCCCGTCGGCTCCCCTCACCGTCCTGGCGCCGCGCCGAGGGGCGCGCCTCTTGTCCACTCGCTCATGTACGGGCACTGTGTCTGCCACATCCGTCACGACCGACCCACGAGGTGCAGGTATGAACAGCGGAGCAGAGTCCGACCCGGGTTCCGGGAGCGGCCCGGGGCGGCGGCGGTTCATCGGCGCGCTGGTCGGGACCGTCACCACCGCGGCGGTGGCCTCCACATCCGCCTGCGCCTCACCGGACCGGGCGAGCCGGGAGCGCTCCGGCCGCACCCGCAGCGACACCGCCTCCGACGTGGCACACCGCCCGCGCAGCGAGGGGCAGCTGTTCCTGGGGACGTACACCTCGCAGGAAGGCGGCGGCTCGGGCATCGGCCTGGCGACGTACGACGACGCGACGGGCCGCGTCACCGGCACCGGCACGCTCGGCGGCGTCCCCGACCCGTCCTACCTGGCGCTGCATCCGTCGGGCCGCACGCTCTACGCCGTCAACGAGCGGGAGCAGGGCGGGGTGACCGCTGTCGCGCTCTCCCCCGACGGCGAGCACGACGTCCTCGGCACGCGCGCCACCGGTGGCGCGGGCCCCTGTCA
Source organism: Streptomyces atriruber (assembly GCF_001418325.1). Classification (GTDB taxonomy): domain Bacteria; phylum Actinomycetota; class Actinomycetes; order Streptomycetales; family Streptomycetaceae; genus Streptomyces; species Streptomyces atriruber. The sequence continues at coordinate 24,405 of NZ_LIPN01000029.1, forward strand.
CCTCTCCGTGCACCCGGGCGGCCGCTGGCTGCTCAGTGCGAACTACGGCTCCGGCAGCGTGGCCGTCCACCCCATCGAAGCGTCGGGAGCACTCGGCGAGCGGACCGAGCTGGTCACGCACTCCTCACCGCCGCCGGGCCCAGGCCAGCAGGGGCCGCACGCCCACCAGATCAGCACGTCCCCGGACGGCCGCCACGTCCTCGCCGTCGACCTCGGCAACGACACCGTCTACACCTACCGTCTCGACGAGAAGGCGGGCTCGCTCAGCCGCGTCTCGTACGCGAGCCTGCGGCCGGGCGCGGGGCCGCGCCATCTCACGTTCCACTCCTCGGGGCGCTTCGCGTACCTCGCCAACGAGTTGGACAACACGGTCGTCGTCTGCGCGTACGACCCCGCCACCGGCCGCCTCACGCCCGGCGAACCGCAGCCGACCGGCACGGGCGAGGGCACCAGCTATCCGGCCCAGATCGTGGTGACGCGCGAGGGCCGCTTCGCCTTCCTCGCCAACCGGGGGCACAACAGCATCACGCGGTACGCGATCGAGGGCGACGGCGCCCGGCTGCGACTCCTCGACACGGTCTCCGTCGGCGGGGACTTCCCGCGGCAGCTGGCGTTCTCCCCGTCCCAGCGGCTGCTGTTCGCCGCGAACCAGAAGTCGAGCTCGGTGAGCGTCTTCCAGGTGGACGGGGAGAGCGGCGCGCTCCGGCTCGCGGGCAAGCCGTTCGCCGCGCCGGTCGCGGTGTGCGCGCTGCCGCTCTAGTCAACGGCAGAAAGCTGGGACTTGCCCTGCCGATCAAGTTCACAGCCGGATGACCAGGGCTGCAATGTGGCAGTACCGAGGAGGCGGATGAACGCTGTCGTAGTGGGTGGCGACGGCGCGAAAGGCTCCTTCAGCCCACAGTTGCCTCGCTCGATGAGCCAGTCCGGGGCTGGCGGTCGGGCCTGCTCGCCGCGGATCCGCTCGGCTTCGCGCCGCTCTGCTTCGGCGATCGCCCCGTCGAGCCTCTGGACCCACATGGCGCGCCAGGTCCGCGGGATGCGGAGGCGCGGCAGATCCGGAGGCAAGTCGACCTTGCTCGATGACATGCCGAGCCTCGTCACCATGCCCCTCGCGGCGTCGGTGCAGACGCATCTCGCCACCTCGCAGACAGAGCAAGGATCACAGCCCGTGCAGCTATGTTGAGATTTACGCACCCAGCGTAATCATGCGAACACGTGGAGAGTTCCTTGCGACGCTCACTCACCGCCCTCGCCGCTACGGCCACCGCACCCATCGTCATCCTGGCCCTCGCGGCTGCACCCGCTCAGGCAGCCCAGGGCACCGCCAGCTTCCGCAACGCCAAGGGCATGGACATCACCCTCACCGATCCGCTCGACGGTCATTGCTACAAGCTGGCAGACCCCCAGGAGGAAGGCGCCGCCTGGCGAAGCAACGACACCGACACCGACGCCACGCTCTACTACGGGGCCGACTGCGCCCAGGACATGCTGACGGTGACGCTGAAGTCCCACCGTCGACTTGAGCCGATGTGGGGGCACGACACGATCATGTTCCCGCCCCATTCAGTGAAGTTCGGCTAGCGGCGGACGCGCGGGTGCCCCCGCCTCCGACCCGCGAGGCAGGGGCTCCGCCGACGGTACGACTAAGGCCGCCGCTCCTCGCGGGATCGCCACTGCTTCCGTCGAACGATGTTGTGGACCTGCGACTTCCCCAAGCCGTACTCCGTAGCCAAGGCGGCTTGCGTCACCGTCCCGCTGTCCCGTGCCGAACGGCACCGGCCGAGTTCTCGGCCGGTGTAGCCCAGCGAAGATTGCACGGCCGGTTGTTGGTTGGATCGCCGTCCCCATGGGCGACTTGGTGCGACGCGGTAGGTCGTGGCCCGTGGAATGCCACGCACACCAAGAAGTGTGCGGACTCCACCTTGTCGCCAGTCACGGTGCCGGACGGGTACCCCTTGCCCCGCAGCTTCTGCCGGAGTAGACCTCCTTGCGGGCCGCGCCCTTGGCCTTGAGCATCGACCAGGACTTGTCCGGCCGATCATGTGAGCCGGGGCGGCATGCGGTTGGTGGCTGTCTTCCGCGAAAGGTGCTGTGGCCCTTGGGACTTCGGGGCGCAGCCGGTCCGCCGCGATCTGCCGGCTGCGTGTCCCGCTCCCGGACGCCGGGGCAGGCGCGGCGGCGAGCCCCGGGTTCCGGTTGGCGGTCAGGCATGCGGCGGGGTGTGTCGGGTCTTTGGTGGATGCCGGTCAGGACCAGGTGTCGGGGAAGGCGCAGGAGGCCAGGCCGGTGACCGAGCCGTCGCCGGCGATGTGGTGAGTGGGTTGCAGGTCGAGTTCGTTGCCGCGGTCGCCGGCCCGGGCGACGAACCGCTCGCCGCGGTCGGACCCGGAGACGAACAAGGCGTCCTGCCCGTTCTGACGGCCGAAGGCGAGGTCCTCGAACTTCCGGGTCGAGGGCTGCGCCGCGGATGTGTACTGCGCCTTCCAGGTGGTGGCGGCGGTATCGCGCACGGTCCACAGTTCCCCGTGCCGGGTGATGATCCACGCCTGGTTGCGGCCGTCGAAGGCCAGACCGGTGGGGTCGTCCAGGTCGTGGTCCTGGCCGGGGGCGGCATTCAGGTTGATGCGGCGCCGGTCGGCGGGCCGGTCCGCGGGGAAGACGTAGACGTTCGTCGCGCCGTTCTCCTCGGCGAGGAAGTAGCCCTTGCGGTCCTTGCCGAAGGCGATGTCGCCCTTGTAGGAGGGGCCGGACAGGTCGCGCCAGTTGTAGGGGGTGCCTTCGGCCTTGGAGGACCACACGCGGTTGCCCTGGGTGGTGAACCAGAGGGTGGAGGAAGCGGGGTTGACACCCAGCGCGCCCCCGTTGCGGTCCTGGTTGCGCAGCAGCACGTAGTCCTGCCGCAGGTCCTCGCCGAGTTCCAGCGAGACGATCGTCCCGCCGCCGGAGGTGCCGGTGGAGCCCTCGCCGGTTCCGGCGAGGTAGGCGACCAGGTGGCCGGAGTCGCATGGGTTCACCGCAGCCAGGGCGGGCGGGGCCGTCGCCAGCCCGGACAGGGAGCAGGCGGCCGTCAAAGCGAGGACGGACGCCCACCGGGGCGGCAGGCCCCTGATCCCCGGCCAGGCGTCGAGCGGTCGGGTGTCGCGGGATGCGGCGGTGGGGAGCGGCGGGAACGGGCGCATGGGATCTCCAACGGGCGAAGGGGGCGCCGGGCACTGCAGCGGTGCCCGCCGGGTCGCGTACCCGTGGCGCCTGGAACCGGGTCCAACGGCGGGCGTCCCCGGCGCGACCGCTCCAGGGGGAAGGGTCCGGGCCGGGGCGGCACCAGCTTTTCGGGCTGAGGTCCGCGCCCGGAAGGATCAGTCCGCACGTGGGCGTGTCGCGCTCCGGGCGTCGGCCGCCGCACGGGACCCGGCACAGGGCTACGGCGATCGGGACGCCCGTGCCGCACGGACGACAGGGCCCGGCCCGGCACGCCCTTCGCTGCGCGCCCGGCCCTGGCGGCTGGCGGATGAAGCCGGTCCGCCACGACCGCCCCGCCGCGCCTCCCGTGCCCGGACGCCGGGGCAGGCGCTGCGGCGGGCCCCGGGTGCCGGAGCGGTCGGAACCGCGGTGGGGTGTCCTCGTCGCCTTCCGGGTCCAGGCGAGATCGGTGTCGAAGCGGATCGCTGCCTGGCTCGCGGGCCGCGCACTGGGGACCGCCAACCGGTCCAACTGATGATCACGCAAGCCCCGGCGGCGAGACCGGCAAGCCCGTCGCCAACCAGCTGATCATGTGGCTACTCCGTGCTCGAGTCGTTCCTCTGGGCATGGGGCGGGGTGATCTGAGCGATGCCGAAGGGGAACAGCTGCGCCCGTTCCTGCGCGTGAGCAACGGGCGTTGTGGCAGATGGCGAGATCACCGTCAGGCGATCGACGGGATTCTGCACCGGGTGCGAACCGGTGTGCAGTGGCGTGGCCTGCCGGCCCGGTTCGGTCCGTGGAAAACCATCTATGAACGCCACCGGCTGTGGTCGGCCGACGGCACTTGGGAGCTACTGCTCCAGCAGGTCCAGGCCGCAGCCGACGCGGCGGGTGAGATCGGCTGGGACATCTGGGTCGACTCCGCCGTCGCGCGCGCACATCAGCACGCCGCCGACGCCCCCCACCGATCCGCCGCCGGCTCCCGCCTCAAAGGAGGCCGCAGCAGCAAAACACCGGGGCGAGACGCGGTGGCAGAGCCTGGTCGCCCACCTGGCGGAGGTGGTGCAGAAGGTGAGGGCCCGGGCCGCTCGCGGGGCGGGTTCACGACCAAGACCCATCTGAGTGCGGACGGCCGCTGCCACCCGCTGTCCCTGATCGTCGCACCGGGACAACGGGCGCACCGCACGCAGTTCGAGCTGGCGTCGGAGAAGATCCGTGTCCCGAGGATCGGGTCGGGCAGGCCGCGGAAGAAGCCTGACAGCCTCGCGGCGGACAGGGCCTGCGGCAACGGGCCGTGCCGTGAGTATCTGCGGCGCCGGGGTATCCGGCACACCATCCCGGAGAAGATCGACAGCCAGGCCGCCCGCCTGCGCAAAGGCTCACGCGGCGGACGGCCACCGGGCTTCGACGAGGAGCGGTACAAGAAGCGCAACACCGTCGAACGGGCCATCAACAAGCTCAAGCACGCCCGAGCTGTGGCCACCCGCTGCGACAAGCGCGGCTACGTCTTCCTCGGGACCGCTACCGCCGCAGCCCTCGGCACCTGACTCCGCGCATGATCGGCCGGACAAGTCCTGGTCAACGGCAGAGAGCGGTGTCCAGCAGGCGCTCGGCGTCGTGGCGGCCCTCGTCGTCGGGGCCCGGGTCGGCGGTGACGGCGATGGTGGCGGCCCGGCCGTCGTCGGTCGCGGCCGGGAAGGTCGCGTAGCCGAGGAAGTCGCCGTCGTGCCCCCACAGCAGGCCGCCGCAGCTCAGCGGCCGGCTGAACAGGCCGAGCCCGTACCGGGTGCCCTTCGGGTACGGGGAGTCGGCCGGGAGCGCCACGGTCCTGCGCATCTGGGCGAGCTGCGCGGGCTTCAGCAGCTTGCCGTCGAGCAGGGCGCCGAAGAAGCGGTTCAGGTCGCTGGGGGTGGCGATCAGCGCCCCGGAGGCCCAGGCCACGGACGGGTCCAACTCGGTGACGTCCAGGAGCGGCGCACCGGGCTCCGACGCGACGTAGCCGTGTGGGTGGGCGCCCCGAATGCTCTGGTCGCCCACGGCCGGGAAGTAGGTGTGCCGCAGCCCGGCGGGGTCGATGATCCGGCGGGTGAACTCCTCGCCCACCGGGCGTCCGGTGACCTGCTCGACGAGCAGTCCGGCCACGACGTAGTTGGTGCTGCTGTACTGCCAGTTCGTGCCGGGCGGGAACGTCGCCTTGTGCCGCAGTGCGTGGTCGAGCAGTGTGCGGGGTTCGTAGTAGCGGTGGCGGTTGCCGAGGAGGTCGTCCAGGTACTGGGCGTAGTCCGGCAGCCCGCTGATCTGCTGGAGCAGTTGACGCACCGTGATGCGACGGCCGTCGATGCCGTCGCCGCGCAGCAGCCCCGGGAGATAGGTGTCGACCGGGGCGTCCAGGGCGACCTTGCCCTCGCCGACGAGCTGCAGGACGACGACGGCGGTGAACGACTTGGTGTTGCTCGCGGCCCGCACCTGCCCGTCGACCGGCACCTTCGCCCCGGTCCGCAGGTCCGCGACGCCCGCGACGGCGTTGCGGGTGCGCCCGTCGCGGCCGGTGACAGCGGCCAGCGCACCGGGGTAGCCGTCTTCCTGCACCAGCCGGTCCAGCCCCCGCTGGACCGGTCCGGCGACCGGGGTCTGCGCGGCGGACGCGGGCAGTGAGCCCGCCAGGGCCAGGGCGGCCGCGCCCGACACGGCGACCGCCGTGATCCGCCGACGGTGGGAGCGCTTCGACATGAGGGGCCTTTCCTCGGGTGCGGAGCTGTGGCAGCGCAGTCCAGCCTGTTGGCGACGCGCCTCACCGCACCATCCGGGCAGCCACAGGAGCCCTACTGGGGCTGCCCCCACCTCAGTCGACCCGACAGTCGTGGCGCGCGGCCCTCCTCAGGGAGCGGTGGGCAGGTGTGCCGCGGCCCGTTCCGCCGCGTCGACGACCTTTTCGGTGTCCACGCCCACGAGTTCGCCGCCGGTCTTGCGCAGCCTGCCGTCGACGTACACATCGGTGATGTTGTGCGGCTGGCCGTTGAGGATGATCTGGCTCGTCCAGTCGAAGCGGGGGGCGAAGTTCAGGGTGCCCGGGTCGAGGACGAGGACGTCGGCGCGTTTGCCGGGGGTCAGCGAGCCCACCTGGTCGGCCATGCCGATGGCTTCCGCGCCGCCCATCGTGCCCATGCGGAGCACGGCGGGGAGTGTCGGGTGGATCTGCGGGTCCTCGTGTACGGCCCGTTGGAGGCCGACGGCTGCCTTCATGAGGGCGAACATGTCGGAGGTGTCGTTGGTTCCGCCGTCGTGCCCCAGGCCCGCCTTCACCCCGGCCCGGTGCATCTTCGGCAGCGGCATGACGCCTGAAGCGAGTCGCATGTTGCTCAGCGGGCAATGTGCCACCCGTACGTCGTGGTCGCCGACGAGCGCGATCTCGTCGCGGGTCAGATGGATGGCGTGGTTCATCAGCAGGTCGGGGCCGAATGCTCCGATGTCCCGCAGGGTTCGGATCTGTTCGTCGTTGCGGTCGGTACGGTGCTCCAGCACGTGCGAGTTGAGCATCAGCCCCAGATCCTGGGCCTGCTTCCAGGAGGCGCGCAGCGCTGCGATGCCCGCCCTGCGCGCGTGCACCGCCAGCTGGGCGGAGGCCAGCGGCAGCGGATCTATGAGCCTCTCCTTGACGGTGCGGACCTGGTCCTCCGCGCCCTCGAAGGCGGCCATGGCGTAGACGAAGCGCAGCCCCGCGTCGTCCAGGGCCTGCACGTACTGCTCGCTCGTCGCGTACGGGATCGCGTGCACCCAGTCGACCAGGGTGGTGACGCCCGCCTGGAGGGCGTCGAGTGCCGACAGGTGGACGAAGGCGTACATGTCCGCGGCGTCGATCTTCGGCAGCGTCGGGCGGTTGCACGTCTTCAGCCAGCCGGCCACGTCCTGGTCCGAGCAGCCGCCCCGGATACTGGACTGCCACAGGTGGTTGTGGATGTCCACGAACCCCGGCAGCACGAACCGGCCGGAGACGTCCCGCACCCGGGCATCTGCCGGTGCCTTCAGATCCCTGCCTACGTCCGCGATCTCGCCGTTCCGCAACAGGACGTCGGCACCTTCGAGAAGGCCCAACTCCCCGTCGCCGATGTGAGGGTCCATGGTCAGGACGAGTGCGGCGCCCCTGAGCAGGGTCGTTCGCCCGGGGCGGTCGGCACCGACGGCCGCCGGTCCGGTGGCTCCGGAGACAGCGGCCAGCGAGAGACCACCGGCACCGGCGAGGACACTGCGACGCTTGAGACGGGAGAGCTTTTGTGGGGTCATTGCGGCGTTATATCGTCGGACACGGCACCGTCGGCAGACCAGAATCAGCCCATGGCGTGGAATCGGCATTCCGCGATGCGGAGGCCGAAAGGCTCCCAACTCCGTTGCTCCTGGCGTGAATCCACCGCCGATCCGTCCGCCCACTGCCACCGCGAGTCCATCCGCACCGCCGTACGGCCTGCGTCGATGGGTCCGGGGCGCGACCTGGCGCGAAATCGCTCGGAGCGACGGCCACGCGGGGACCCGAAGACCATGGTCCAACCGGTTGCGCACATGAGAGGTTGAGCGGGTGGACAAGGACATGGCCGTCGCGCTGATCGGTGCGATCGGTGTGGGTGGCACCATCATCGGAACCTTCGCCGGCACGGTGCTCGGCGCCCGCATCCAGGCCCGCGGCGGACACGACCAAGCCCAAGCCGCACGCGACGCGGCCACCACCACCGCAACCGCCACGGCGCGTCAGGCAATGGCCGAACGCCGATGGGCGATCCTCGCCGAATACCTCCGCGCGGCCGCCGCACTCCACGAGAGCGCGAATCGGCTCTACGCATCGAGCGCGGATGTCCGTGTCGCCGGAAGTCCGCGCAACGCGGACGGACCGGCTCTCGAAGCCGACGTCGAGGAGCGGCGGCATGCCCTCCTCTACGCGTACGCCGAGGCCGAACTCGGCGCACCGGCCGACATGCGCCCCCTGGTCGCCGATCTGCAGGACAGGACGTTCTCCCACGTCGAGCAGTCCATCAGGGGCAGAGACCTCATCAGCGCGCATGCGGCCCTGCGCGACCTCGCCGCCGCGCAGGGCCGCCACTCACCGGCCGGTCGAGCACACCTCGCCGTGACGACACCGTCCGCGCCTCAGCCGGTCGACGACACGACGCACGAGGACCTCGCGCGCTGGCGCATCGAAGCCACGAGGACCTTGGAAGACGTCCACGAACTGACCTTCGAGCAGCGCCATCTGCTCGCCTACCTCCCCGACGAGGACCAGACCCTCAACCTGATCGAGGCCGGGGACCGGTACACGGAAGCATGGGACGCCCTGGTCACCGCCGCACGCCGAACACTGGGAACCGACCCCACTTAGTGGTTGGCACCCACCTGCTTCCGAGAGAGCGGCAAGGGGCCCCACACCGACCGGCGAGGCCCCCGCACCCCCGCCTCAGTTGGACGTCAACCCGCCGTCCACGGCCAGCGCCGTACCCGTGGAGAACGACGCGCGGTCGCTGCACAGCCACAGGGCCGCCTGGGCGATCTCGACCGGGTCCGCCATGCGCTTCTGCATCTGGCGGGCGACGAAGGCCTGCTCCAGCTCCGGGTGCGCCTCGACCGCGTGACTGATCATTTCCGTTCGCGTGGTGCCGACGACGAGCGTGTTGATGCGGATGTCGTGGGCGGCGTACTCGGCCGCGGCGGCCCTGGTCATGCCGAGCACCGCGTGCTTCGCGGCGACGTAGGGCACGGGTGCACCCGTGGCGACCATGGCCGCCGTGCTGGCCGTGTTGACGATCGCGCCCTTGCCCGCTTTGAGCATGACCGGGATCTGCGAACGCAGGCAGTTCCAGGTCCCGCGGACGTTCACGTCCATGGTCCGGTCGAAGACGTCCGGGTCGAGCACGTGCAGCGGGGCCATTTGCGTACCGGCGTAGCCCGCGTTGTTGAACGCGGCGTCCAGGGCGCCGAAGTGCTCGCGCGTGGCGTCGACGGCGCGCTGGACGTCCTCAGCGACCGCGACGTCACCGACGCTCACCGCCGCGCGGCCGCCCGAGTCGTTGATCTCCCCGGCGAGTTGCTTCAGTGTCTCCTCGCGGCGGGCCATCAGCAGGACCGCCGCCCCCTCGGCGGCGAAGAGCCGCGCGGCGGCCTCGCCGATCCCGCTCGAAGCCCCCGTGATCATGACGGCCTTGCCGGCCAGCATTCCATTCGTGTCGGTCATGCCGCGAGTAAAACCCGTACAGGCCGGGACCACACCCCTCAAAGATCATGAGATCCCCCACAGTGGCCATTCACTCAGCGAGAGCTCCTCAGCGACAACTCACTTGCGGTGTCCCCGGGCCGGTCCGAGACTCGGTCCGGATCAGGGGGCGGGTGGATGGACGAGAACGGACTCGGTGTTCGACTCATCGCGGCGGTTCGGGCCGGGGACGTCGAGGCGGTGCGGGCCCTGTTGGGCGACGGGGCGGATCCGGACACGGTGGACGGGAGCGGGCTGCCCGCGCTGTGCGTCGCGGTCGCGGCGTATGACGCGCCGGTCGCCGAAGCGCTCGTGGAGGGCGGAGCCGATCCGGACCGGGCGCTGCCCGACGGGACCACACCGCTGTGGCGTGCCGTCGACGGCGGCTCGCACGCGGTCTTCGCGGCCGTGCTCGGCGCGGAGCCCCGGCTGCGGCTGCCGGAACCCGATCGCGCACGGCTCATCGCCCTGGCCGCGGACTGGTACGGAACGGGGGCGGTCGAGGGGCTGCGGCGCAGGACCGGTGCGGTGGGGCCCGCCACCACGGTCCGGGTCCCTGACGACACGTACGACCGGGTCGATCAGGTCTCGCTCGGCGGCATGGTGGTGCGCGCCGGGCACGGCGGCGTGTTGAGCACGCTCGAGTGGGCCTTCCGCATCCTCACCCCCGTCGACGAACTGGTCGCGCGTGCCGTCCGGCGGCCGGGCGAGGAGCATGCCGACTGGTCGGCGGTCTGCTGGGTCCTCGTCTCGCGTCGCAGCGACGAGACGTGGACGGCCGTGGTCGCCCACCGCCACCACCCGGACCCGGCCCACCGTCGGTTCGTCGCCGACTATCTGCGGTCACGCTCGTTCGTCGACTGGGACCGTCCCTACTACGGGAAGAAGGAGGCCGAGCTCCTGGTCGGCTGGTCCGCAGAGGAGACGGACAGCGCGGTGCTCGCCAAGGTGCTCGGCGCGCTCACGGAGTACGAACACCCGGACCTGGAGGCCGCCGGACTCCGCCACGCCGACCACCCCGACCCGCGCGTACGACGCGAAGTGCCGGACGCCCTCCTCACGAACGACGGCGGTCGGCGCTCCCCGGCCGCCAGGGAGGCGCTGCTCGCCCTCACCCGTGACCCGGACGTGGAAGTGCGGCTCAGGGCCTGCTCGGTGGGCGCGGACGACGAGGTGCTGCGGTCCGAGGTCACCCGCGCGCTGCTCCTCATGGTCGAGGGCCCGGACGCCGCCGTGCGCAGGAGGGCGGCGGAGACCCTGGCCGCTTCCGCCGACCGAACGCCCGCCGTCGCGGACGCCTTGATGGCCCTGCTGGACGAGGACGACCAGATCCTGCGTCTGGAGGCCGCATGGGGGCTGGCCCGCCGCGACGACCCGCGCACCGAAGAGGCGTACGAACGCGTGGGCGCGCTCGGTCCGGGTTTCGAGGAGGACCACCGGGCCGGCGCGCTCCTGCACTGGAAGTGGCGGCGCCAGGACGCGGCGGCCGCTGCCGCCGCCACGACTTCGTGAGGCCCGCTACGGCTTCGTGAAGCCCACGTCGGCCGCCCGCGCGACGATCTCGACCTCGTCGCCGAGGGTCCACTCCGCGACGCGCGACACCGTCGCCGCGGGCACCACGTCGCTGATCCCCTCGGCGGCCGGAATGTCGTAGGTCGCGTGGGCGTCGTGCGGCAGGACGACGCGGAAGCCGAGGTCCAGGGCGGTGCTCGCGGTCGCCCTCACGCACATCTCCGACATCACGCCGCAGACGGCGAGTTCCTTCACTCCGGCGTCGCGCAGCAGCGTCTCCAGCGGGCTGTCCTCGAAGCCGTCGTCGACGGTCTTGCGCAGGAGGACCTCGCCCCGGTCCGTTTCGACGGGCAGGTGGATCTCCCAACCGGGCGTGCCCGGTTCATCGGAGGTACCGGGCTCCCCGTCGTTCTGCAGTTGCACGACGAGCGCGCCGCTCTCGCGCGCCCTTGCCAACAGTCCCCGCACGCTCTCCAGGAGGCGCCCCACGTCGGGCACGGCGCCCTCGCCGCCGACAAAAGCGTTCTGCATGTCGACGACGATCAGTGCCTGGACGGGCGCGACGGCCTGGACGGGCGCGAGAGACGGGGTGGGCTGCGTGGGCATCGGCTGATTCGTCACCCCGCCATCATCCATGCGAGACGCGAGACCTCAATTTGATTAACGTACGGGGGTATGAGCACGGACCTGACCGTCCTCCTCGTCGTCGCCGCCGTTCTGGTCGCCGCGACCCTCGCCGTCGCGGTCGCTCTGCTCATACGTCTCGTACGGACCCGCCGCGCCCTGCGAAGAGCCGGCCTGCCCGTCGAGCGGCAGTGGGTCTTCTGGGGCGCGGTCGCCTATCTCGTACTGCCCACCGACCTGGTGCCGGACCCCGTCTACCTCGATGACATCGGGGTGCTGCTGCTGGCACTCCGGTCACTGCGGTCAGCCGCCGACCGGCCGCCCGCGCCGGGTGGTTGAGAGGCGGGCCTTCATCAGGAGTGCGTGCATGCACTCCGTCACCTGCGTGACGTCCTCGACCATCTGGTGGAACGGCAGGCGGACATCGGCCTGACCGCGGGCGCGTTCGAGGCGCAGCGAGATTCCGTGCCGGTCGATGGCGAGCGGGCGGACCCGCACCACACCCTGCAGGCTGTCCGGGCTGATGAGGCGGGTGAGCTGCTCGACGGCGTCCGGGTGGGCGTCGGCGAGGTGGGTGAGCAGGCGCGACTCCGCCTCGGCGAGCAGATCGGGCACGGTCAGGGAGAATTCGTCGAGCTCCACGCCCTGGCGCTCCCCAGTGGAGTCGTGCAGTACGGCGCACGTCGGCTCGAAGACGAGGTGCTCGCCGTCGTACCCCAGCGACCCGGACAGCCAGAGCCGCGCACGGATCCGGTCCCTGAGCGGCACCGGCGAGACGTCGGCGAACTCGATCAGGGTGGACGGCTCGCCGCGCGGCGCGCAGATGACGGCGGCGGCGAGCGCGCTGTCCTCCGGCGGCGACAGAAGGATTCTGCCGTCCTCGGTCACGGTGTGCGCGCCCACGAGTTCGTCCCTGCCGATCTCCGTGGTCACCGCGCAGGACCACGCGGTGGCGAGCACTGAACGCGCGCGTGCCGCCGCTGTGGGCACGGTCGGGCTGCTGTGACGGACACCCATCCTCAACCTCCATTAGGTAAGCCTTGCCTAACTTATCGAAGATTGCCGAACAGGGCCAGTACGCGTCTCGGCCCCGCGCGGCGAACCACGCGGGGCCGAGAGACGTACGTCGAGCAGCGGAAACGGGCGTCGGACAGAGCCCGGCGTCAGTGCCCTCGGGCGATCCACTCCTCCAGATGCGGTGCCTCCGCGCCGACCGTGCTGCTGTCGCCGTGCCCGGTGCGCACCACCGTCTCGGACGGCAGCGTCAGGAGCCGCTCCTTGATGGACTCCACGATCGTCGGGAAGTCGCTGAAGGAACGGCCCGTGGCACCCGGACCGCCGGCGAACAGCGTGTCGCCGGTGAAGACCGTGCCGAGGGCCGGTGCGTACAGACTGACGGCACCGTGGCAGTGACCCGGTGTGTGCAGCACCTTCAGGACCGTGCCCGCCACGGTCAGTTCCTGCTCGTCGGACAGCTCGCCGTCCGGGGCACGGTCGGGGTGGGTCTGCTTCCACAGCTCCGCGTCGGCCGGGTGCAGCAGGATCGGCGCGCCCGAGCGGGCCGCGAGCGCCGGGGCCGCGTCGATGTGGTCGTCGTGCGCGTGCGTACAGACGATCGCGACCAGGCGCCGCTCCCCCACCGCGGCCGCGATGGCGTCCGCGTCGTGCGCGGCGTCGATGACGACGCACTCGCTGTCGTCACCCACGATCCACACGTTGTTGTCGACCTCCCAGGTGCCGCCGTCCAGGGAGAAGGTCCCCGACGTGACGAGGTGGTCGATCCGCGCGCCGGACGCGCCCGCAGCAGCTTCGGCCGCCATCAGAACGTCACCACCGAACGGAGGACGTCACCGTGGTGCATGCGCTCGAAGGCCTTCTCCACGTCCTCCAGGGCGATCGTCTCCGTGACGAACGCGTCCAGGTCCAGGCGCCCCTGCTGGTACAGGTCGATGAGCATCGGGAAGTCGCGCGACGGCAGGCAGTCGCCGTACCAGCTCGACTTGAGGGCGCCGCCGCGCCCGAAGACGTCCAGCAACGGCAGCTCGATCTTCATCTCCGGCGTCGGGACACCCACCAGGACGACCGTGCCCGCCAGGTCGCGGGCGTAGAAGGCCTGCTCGTACGTCTCCGGGCGGCCGACCGCCTCGATGACGACGTCGGCTCCGTTGCCGCCGGTCAGCTCGCGCACCGCCTCGACGGGGTCGGCGGAGCGGGAGTTGACGGTGTGCGTGGCGCCGAGGTTCTTCGCCGTCTCCAGCTTCTTGTCGTCGATGTCCACGGCGATGATCCGCGCGGCTCCCGCGAGGCGGGCGCCCACGACCGCGGCGTTGCCGACTCCGCCGCAGCCGATGACCGCGACCGAGTCGCCGCGGCCCACGTTGCCGGTGTTGATGGCGGCGCCGATGCCCGCCATCACGCCGCAGCCGAGGAGCCCGGCCGCGGCGGGCGAGGCGGCCGGATCCACCTTGGTGCACTGCCCGGCGGCGACGAGGGTCTTCTCGGCGAAGGCGCCGATGCCGAGCGCCGGCGAGAGCTCGGTGCCGTCGGTCAGGGTCATCTTCTGCTTCGCGTTGTGCGTGTCGAAGCAGTACTGGGGGCGGCCGCGCCGACACGCACGGCACTGCCCGCACACCGCGCGCCAGTTCAGGATCACGAAGTCGCCGACCGCGACCTCGGTGACGCCCTCGCCGACCGACTCCACGACGCCCGCCGCCTCGTGCCCGAGCAGGAACGGGAAGTCGTCGTTGATGCCGCCCTCGCGATAGTGCAGGTCGGTGTGGCAGACCCCGCACGCCTGGATCTTCACGACGGCCTCTCCCGGCCCCGGATCCGGGACGATGATCGTCTCGATCCGTACCGGCTCGCCCTTCGCGCGTGCGATCACGCCCTGCACCTGCTGCGCCATGACTTCAGCCCTTCTATCTCTGCACGTCTTACCTCCCACATCGTTACAGGTCGAGCGCCTCGACACAGCACTCCCTCCGCTCCTTTCCGGGTCCACGGGTGCCGCGATCTAGGGTGTGCCCGTGCGCAACCTCGCCGCCCAGGCCCTGCTGCCGGTCAACACGGCGCTCGCCGTCGCCCTGCTCGTGCTGCTGCTGGCCGCTGCGACGGCAGCGGCCGTCTTCCGGCTCGCCCCCGACGGCTCGCGCGGCAGGGCCCGGGAGATCGTGGTCGCCGGAGTGCGCGCCACCGTCCAGCTGGCGGCCGCCTCCCTAGTGATCGCCTGGGTCGTGCACCACACGGCCGCCCTCTTCGCCTTCCTCCTCCTCATGTTCGCCGTGGCCACCCGCACGGCCGGGCGGCGCATCACGCCGAACTCCACGTGGTGGTGGGCGGCGCTGCCCGTCGCGGGCCCCGTCGTCCCTGTGGTGGCCGGATTGGCCCTCGTGGGCCTGCTCCCCGTGCGGGGCGTCGCGATGATTCCCGTGACCGGCATCCTCATCGGCGGCGCGCTCACCGCGACGGTCCTCGCGGGCCGCCGCGCCCTCGACGAACTGCGCACCCGGTTCGGCGAGTTCGAGGCGGGCATCGCCCTCGGGCTGCCCGACCGCGACGCGCGCCTCGAAGTGATCCGCCCGGCCGCGTCGGACGCGCTGCTGCCCGGACTCGACCAGACCCGGACGGTGGGCCTCGTCACCCTGCCCGGCGCCTTCGTCGGCATGCTCCTGGGCGGCGCGTCACCGGCGCTCGCCGGGGCGGTGCAGCTCTTCGTGCTGATCGCCCTGATGGCGGTCCAGGCGATCGCCGTGGCCCTCACGGTCGAACTGGTCGCCTGCGGTCGACTGCACCGGGACGGAGGGTCTTGACCACCGGTGCCACGAGGTGGCGAGGTGGCACACGGCACCGACCCTCCGCTACGTCCGCGCGAGGAACCGCACCGCCGCCGCGGTGACACGCCCCGCCCTGCGCGAGGCGTCCACGGCGCGAGCCCGGTCGTCGGCTCCCGCCGCCTCCCCCTCGGGCGCCACGCGGCGCCGCACGGTCTTCTGCTTGGTGAGCCGGACGGTTCGGCGGGTCACGCACAACTGCCCTTCGTACAACTGCCCTTCGTACGCCTGCCCTTCCTCAGACACACGAACGCCGGGACCAGGCTGTCCGCGTCCGCGTCGTGCAGCAGATGCCGCATCTCGGCCGCCTCACCGTCACGGATGCGCCGTGCCGGCTCTTCCTTCGTCACGTCCAGGTCTGCGATGGTCGCCATGACTCCCCCTAAGGCGGTGACCGGATGCGTACTCGCACTCGCCGGAGGATTCGAAGCCGCGGGCTTCAGGGATTGCGTGAAATCCGAAACACATGCGCGATGTCACCGATGCCACGCAGAGCGGGCGCCCGCCGCGGGAGGGACGGGGCACCTCGGGTGCGAAAGCCGGCACGTACGCTCCGGATCACCTGCGATCTCTGCCAGCTCAGCGACGTCGGCGCCCGCGCTGCTGACGCGCGGCGGCGCTCCGAGGATCCGGGGCGTCTGACTGCCACGCCCCGGAATGACGACACCGCTGATGCCGCGGTACCCCTGCGGCGCCGTCCGGCGCCGGGCGTGCCGCCGGTACGACGGGCCATCAGCTCATCAATCGGCGACTCCTCAGACGAAGCCGGGATCGACTCCACGGCTTCGAGCACCTTGACCAGGCGCAGCGCCAGTGCCGCCGTCTCGCTGCCTGCTGACCGGCGCGGCTCTGCGGTGACGCTCACTGGCCCGACTAGTTCCCTCATCAGGAGAGTGGCCGACACCGCTCTGGCTGGAATTCGGTGGTCCGGTGACACTGAGCATGGCCATGTCGCCTTCGGACGGGGGAACGATGCGTCAGCACACGACGAGGAACATGATCCGCAGTGCCCTGGCTCTGGGACTGGCGGCTATCACCGTCATGAGTACCGGAAGCTCCGCATCAGCTGCGGACTACGACGGTTCACGAGGATTCGACATCTCGGTCCCCGGAGCGCGGTTCAAAGGCGTCATCAACTGGAAGGAGACCGATCTGAACCCTCCATCGACCTTCGCCGAGATCGTCAACGCCCAGGTAAGCGATACCGCACCAGACGACTACCGGGCCGTGGCATATGTCCACTACGAAGTGGTGGCCTACGAGTACAAATGCAACACAGAAGACTGGTGCTGGTGGGAAGACGGTGACCGCACCGTGTACGCGAAGAGGTACCTGGGAACCGCGACTCCCCACGGGGACACCAGCCCGGCGAACTGGTCACACGATGCATACCAGGGACGCATAGAGAACGTATGGGTCGGTGTGTGCACCGAACAGTGGCGTACAGAACCCAACACGACGATCCAGTGCAGCGGCTGGAGGTAGTCCTCAGCACTCCTCGAAGCCCACGTAGGCGACTGCAGTGCCGCTGCTGACCTCCCAACGTAAAGGCGCCTCGTTCCGCGGACCCATCTCGGAACAAGGGGCAGGGCACGATGACGGCGATGCGGCGGCGTACGCTCCGCACCATGACCGTTTACGACGCAGTAGAGATCGAGAGCCTCCAGGGCGGGCCGGCGAACCTGGACCAGTACCTGGGCAAGGCCGTCCTGATCGTCAATGTGGCCTCCAAGTGCGGGCTGACCCCGCAGTACTCCGCCCTGGAAAAGCTTCAGCAGCAGTACGCGGACCGCGGCTTCACCGTTCTCGGGGTGCCGTGCAATCAGTTCATGGGCCAGGAGCCGGGCACCGCCGACGAGATCGCGGAGTTCTGCTCGGCGACGTACGGCGTGACCTTCCCCATGACGGAGAAGGTCGACGTCAACGGCGAGGGGCGGCACACGCTCTACACGCGCCTCGTCGACACGGCGGACTCCGAGGGGCACACGGGTGACATCCGGTGGAACTTCGAGAAGTTCTCGGCTTAATTGTGCTGATTCGCTGCCGATGATCAAGCTGTGACACTAGCGTCACCGGCATGCGCCACCGTGTGCTCGACAGCTACGCGCGTGAGTCGGCAGCAGGAGACTCGCGCAATACGTCCATTCTCGGCCAGCACGAGACCAACGCCGGGAGGATCGAAGAACTTGACGGTCGGCTCGGCGAACGCCTGGACGACAAAGGCAAGTCCGCCTGGAAGCCCGGCGTCGTACGCCCCGACTGGGAACGGCTGATCACGCGGCTGGAATCGGGTGAGTCCGACGGCGCCGTGATCTTCGACATGGAACGCCTGCTGCGCACCGTCGAAGACGCCTTCCGTCTCGCCAGCGCAGTCAAAGCCGCATGGGCCGACGGCCGCAAAGTCCTCGTCTACGACTCCGACGGCGAGTTCGACATCACCACGCCGCAGGGCGAGAAGAACTTCTACGACGCCGCCGTCGCCGCGCAGTACTACAGCCACCGCCTCAGCACCCGGGTACGCCGCGGCAACCGCCGCAAGGCCACGCGCGGCGAAGGCCGCCGCGGCCGCTACCGCCCCTCTGGATTCGAGGAGGACGGCGCCACGCCCCGGGAGAGCGAGCGCCCCCACATCCGCAGGGCCGCGGAAAGGGCACTGGAGCCCGGCGCAAAGTGGCAGGACATCTGCGACAAGGCCACGGCGGAAGGCTTTTACTCCCCCGCCCAGATCCATACCGTCGAATGCGCCGTCCGGCGTGCGGCCATCCTGGGCGTCAAATACCGGCAGTACGCCTGTGACTGCCCGCAGAAACCGTGGGAGCCGATGTCGCTGCGCAGTGCCCTGCTCGCCCCGCGCATGGCCGGATACGTGAAGCTCGGCCCCGATCTCATCCTGGGCAGGATGCCCGGCGAGCCGCACCTGGACCCGGAGGTCTGGCAGGCGCTGACCGCCCTGGTGCAGTCGCGCCGCGGGCGGCCCGCCCAGGACCGCTTCCTGTGCACCGGCAAGGAGTGCCCGGTGCGGTGCGGCGACTGCGGCGGGTACTTCGCCGGCATCGTCAACAGCAATGGCCGGGTGTATCCCGACGGCGTCGCCCGCTACTACTACGCGTGTCTGAAGAACGCGAAGGTCAAGGGCTGCGGGCGCACCATCGGCGACTGGCGTGCGGTGGACACGGCCGTGTCCGCCTTGGTCATCGACCGCCTGTCCACGCCGGAGCAGATCGCCCAGATCAAACGGGTCCGGGAAGAGAGACGCGCACAGCGCCAGCCGCACGAGCACAGGATCTCCAAGCTCGAAGAGCTGGAAGGCTACTGGGACAAGCGGCTGAACGAAGGGAAGATCTCCCCGGATCGGCATGCCGCAATGGTGGATGACCTGCACAGGAAGCTCGCGGCCGAACGCAGCAAGCTCGAAGCGCTCGAAGAAGTCCCAGTGCCTCCCCTCCTGGAGGCGAAATCGAGGGAGCGCATCAGGCAGGAGTGGGACGGCGCACTCCCGGCGAAGCGAAGAGAAAGGCTGCATCAGGCATACAAGGGCTTCCATATCGCCATCGCTCCGGGCAGTTCCCGCGAGGACGACGTGCGCCACCGTATATCCGTCAGGCGCATTCCAGATCCGGCGTGACGTCCTCTTCCGTATAGGTCCGCGCCACGCGGCGCAGTGCTTCTTCGGTCATGGGTTCGAGGCTGGCATTCACCGACCGCGCCCACTGGAGGTAGTCGTCGTCTAACGGCATGCATGGCACCCCTTCGAGGTATGCGTGAGTAACCCCTGGCCAGCACACTCCTGGGGGGCAGTAAGTGGATGAAGTTTCTGAGAAACCTCTGTCATAACGGGGACAGCGCTTGCCCTGGCGCCGATAGCCTGAAGAAGTACCCAACGCTTCACGGTGCGTGACTGCTCAACCACTTGGCCGGTACCCGGCGGTCGGTGCGTCACATGTGTCAATCAGCAGTGCAGTGAAGGACCTGTGCAACTAAGGTCAGCGCTGCCACACGTCTGGACCTCTGCCCGCCCACACGGGAGGACCTTTGCCGCTCGCGCAGCCGCGCCGACCAGGGCGGCCCCCGGAGGATCTCTATCTGTGCAGCGGCAGGGACTCCCCTGTCCGCTGCGCCGACTGCGGGGGCTACCTTTCCGCCACCGTCCACCAGCGCGGCGCGGTGTACGAGGACGGCGAAGTCCGGCGCCACTACCGGGTGCTGAAGAGACCGGCCGGCGGGTGCGGCCGGACCGTGGCGGACCTGCGTGCACTGGACAGCGTGATCGGAGACCTGACCGTCCAGCGGCTCACCGACCCCCAGCAGGTGGCGATGATCCGCAGGATCCAGGCCGAGCGCCGGGCGGCACGGGAACCCTACGCAGCCGAGATCGCGCGGCACGAGGAGACCAGAGCCTACTTTGACCAGCGGCTCGGCTCCGGCGCGATCACCACCGCCCAGCACGCTGCGGCAGTAGGAGAGGCGGACGCGGGGATTCTCGCCGCGCGGGCCGCCCTGGACGGCCTTGCCGCTGCCCCCGTGCCCGAACTGGACGAACAGGCGATGGCACGCATCGCCGCCGGATGGAGGAGCGCCACCTCAGCACAGAGATACCGCGATCTGCGCAGGGTGTGGCTGGGCTTCCAGATCTTTGTGACACCCGGATCATCCACCGAGACCGAGGAGCAGGTGCGCAAAAGGGTCTCCCGGCCTAAGCGGACCGGAGCCGCCTGAACTCAGTGAGCCACTCGCCGATGCACTCCAGGGCTTCGACGGCATCGTGTCCCATGGGTGGAAGCTCCCGCACCATCTCGCGGGCCCACGCCTCGTCCTCTTCACGGTCGTCGTCTTCGTTCCCGGCGATCACGGGCGCCCCTCTCGCTTGCTGGTGTCACTTCCAGGGGCGGCAGGGGCCAGGCCTTCCCTCGGATGCAGCTGCGCATCCCGTGCCCCGGGGTTCCATCGAAGGATACGGCCGTGCCGCGCCGTCTCCGGGGCTCGTGCGCTACGCCACGGCCACCCCCCTGGGGGCAGGCGGCCGTGGCGCGGCGCTTCGTTCTTTCGCTTGTGCTACCTAGAATTTGATCTCCGGCTGGGGCCTTCCGTCTGTTCACGGTGCCTGCGGGTTTCTTCAGCCGCGGTCGCAGCTCTACGAGGGTCCGGTCCTAGCGGTACCGGCTGACCCTGCCGGTGATTTCGTCCGGCTCGTGTATAGAAGACGATCAGCCCATGCTTTGCGGGTTTTAGCCGTCTGCCTCGGAGGCTGATCTTTTGTGGTCCACAGCCGGTGGAGGAATATTCCGGCGGCTGCTTGGTGCCCCATATTCCTCCACACGGCCCGGGTGTCAACGTGTCCTTCAATGTCCGATTCATGATTCCTTCGCCCTCCCTGGGCATCGATGGGCCGCAACGTCCGTAACATCTCGCCCGCCCGTCGTCCCCGGCGATCTCCGGCGCACACAGCTGGCATCCGGGCAGATGGCCAGCCACGTGCGCATACTGCACCGTCGCACCGCACACGGTGCGGAGTCAGGGGGTGCGATGGATATATCCGCGCCCGCCCTTCACGCGGGGTGTGAAACGGCGGGCAGGCTGAGGTGCATCTACGCCAAAGAGCCGTGCCCCCGCTCCCCCCGCAAGGGGAACAAGGACACGGCGGGCAGCGCGTCAGACAGAGGCCGTCCCGCCGCGCACGATCAGAGTCCCGATGTGATCCGCCTCCGGGGCGCCCAGCACCATCGCCTCCGCGCTGGTGAATCCTGCCCGCAGCAGCAGCCGCTCCCATACCGCGGGCCGGTAGCTGTAGCGGTAGGTGAACACCGCCTTCCCGGCGAAGCCGCCCTTGTACATGCCCTGCGGCCCGTACGCCCCGGGGATCGCCGGGGGCTGGCTGAACACGAACACCCCGCCGGGGTGCAGCCGTTCACGGACCAGCGGGAACAGGCGGGACGGGTCGGCGAACCAGGCCGCACCGAAGATCGAGTACACGGCGTCGTACATGCGGGTGTCCTCGCGCAGGAAGTCGAGCGCCTCCCCGCACCCGAATTCCGCGCCCGTGTCCGCCCACCGCTCGCCTGTCTTCTTGACCATGACCGGGGAGAGGTCGATGCCGCGGGCAGCGACGCCCCGCCCCGCAAGGTACGCCAGGGCGCGGCCGGTGCCGCATCCGATCTCCAGCACGCTGGCCGGATCACCGAGCAGTTCGGGGCCGGGTCCGTGTCCCTGGTACTGCGTCCAGTTGAAGACCGGTTCCATGCCGTCCTTGAGCGCGGACTCCGCGTACTGGTCCCAGAGTTCGGTCTCTGCGGCGATGTCGTGAGGTACGGGCACTGCGTTCCTTCGTCAGTGGCGGTGAGCCCGCCCCCACTCGGGGGCGTGGGGGCGGGCGTCCTGGGCCGTCAGTGGCTGTCGGGGACCTTGTCGTCGCACGGCGAGCAGTTGGCGCCGTCCACGGCCCACAGCCCCCCGCTGGGCTCGAAGCCCTGGCCGCGGATCACGTCCACGGTGCGCAGTACCAGCCCGTCGGTGCGGCGCTCCACCAGCGGGGCGTGGTGCTTGTAGGCGCCGCTGTTGTAGACATGGCAGAACGCGAAGTACACGGGCGAGTCCAGGATGATCTGGTGCACACCCAAGTCGACGATCTCGCCTACGCCGATGTGCAGGTCGGGGCGCTCCATGGCGGTGACCAGATACATCACGGCGTTGCCCAGGATCTCCTCGGCCCATTGGCGGGTCAGCATGTTGTCGCGCATCAGCAGCGCGACCTCACGGTCCCACAGGTCACCCTCGTTGCCGGGCGCATCGAAGACGTTGTACGTGCACTCCTTCACGTGAGGGTGCACCGCGTTCAGCAGCTCTCGCGGATCCCTGCTCGCGATGGCGAGCGGAGGCTCTTCCAGAATGGTCATGCTTCCTTGCCCTTCTTGAGGGGGACGTCAGGACTGCGGGGCACCTTCG
Source organism: Streptomyces atriruber (assembly GCF_001418325.1). Lineage (GTDB taxonomy): Bacteria > Actinomycetota > Actinomycetes > Streptomycetales > Streptomycetaceae > Streptomyces > Streptomyces atriruber. The sequence continues at coordinate 46,722 of NZ_LIPN01000029.1, forward strand.
GTCTGCCGCCGTGCTTGCACCCGTGCGCGCAGCGCCGGATGAAGAGAGGCGGTTCGAAGTCGGGGCGCTTGCCCGGCGCGTACACGGGGATATCGTCGCCGGGGCAGAGGCTGCACATGCCGAGCTGGCATTCCGGGGAGAGGTCTTCCGTCCTGAGGGGGCGCGCAGCGGTCATGGCGTCGTCACCGCCCGGCGGATCTCGGACTCTGCGGCGGGCCGGACGCGAGCAGGGTCGGCGTCCCACTCGCGTCCGCCCCCTGGAGGACGGAGCTGGAGATAGGGCCCCTCGTGGCCCATCACCTGCCCGAGCCTCTGCCGCGCTTCGTCGACGGCCAGGTCGCCGGTCTTCACGTCATCAGCCATCGCGGCCTCCTCGCCGGATCGTCTCTGCCAGCCGCATGGCCACTTCCGCGCGGACGCCCCCGAGCTGGATCAGTCCGAGGTTCGGCGATGCGGAGTCGACCCTGAGGGAGGGCAGGACGATCCCCGCCTGCTCAAGTGCCTGCATCAGCACTTCGGTTGCCGCATGCGGATCTACTTCTCGCGGCTTGCGCGTAGTGGCCATGACCAGGACGTTAGAGATGCCGGAGGGGCGGCCGCGAGGCGCTATGCGCGATTATGCGCGGGAGTTGGCCGAAAATGCGGCAGCATGCGCGCCACTTCGGCGGGACGCTGTACCGCAGAGTGCCGGGCGCGGAGATGCTGCACAGATCACGTCCGACGAGAGGACACGATCATGAGGCGTCTGCGCTTCAACGGCACGGGCAGCGGCGTCAACGGCTGCCCCGCGATCCACCAGGACACCGGCACCGGCGAGATCATCGTCCACGGACCGCCGCTGACCGACCCGGAAGACATTGCCCAGCTCCGGCACCTCGGAGCAGGAGAGACCGCGATCGTTGTGCCACCGGAGCTGCTGGTGGACTTCGGCCCGAAGGAGGTTCAGCGCGTGCCCGACATCATCAGCCTCGCCGAGTTCGACCGGCTGTTCACGCAGTTCGAGCACACCGCGTGGCGGCTGGAGACACGGCGGCGGTACGCGAGCGACGAGGTCACGGACACGTACCGGCAGTTCCTCGCCGGGAGCCCCGTCGACTGGACCGGCGTCGATGCCGCGTGGTGCCAGGAGCGGCGCGAGCAGGTGGCGCTGGGCAAGACCTTCGGCCGCGTCCGGATCATCGACCAGCCGCCGACGCCGGGGCAGCTCTACCTGCTCGACAACGCGAGGCGGAACAGCGCGGTCGGCGAGGACATCCGCAGTCTGCAGCGCGGCGACGCCGAGCGGCTGCGTCTGCCCGCGGAGGACTTCTGGATCTTCGACTCACGGCTGGTCGCCCTGCTCGGCTTCGACGATGACGACCAGCTCGTGAACGTGGAGCTGATCACCGAACCGGTGGCAGTGAACCGGTATGCCCAGGCCCGGGACGCGGCCATGCACTACGCCGTCCCGTACCAGGACGCCGTCGCCCGCACGGGCGCGGCCGACTAGCGAGAGTGATGCGGTGAGCACCGACTACCAGCAGGCAAGGGAAACCCTCGGGCTGCGGCTGAGGGAACTGAGAATCAACGCCCCTGGTGGTCGGCTCACCGGCACCGAACTGGCCGTGCGCACGGGCTGGGCACAGTCGAAAATCAGCCGCCTGGAGCGCGGCCAGCAGACGGCCACCCAGGAAGACCTGGAAGCCTTCGCCAAGGAGACGGGCCAGCCGGAAGCCGCCGACGAGCTGAAGGGCATGCTGCGCGGCATAGAGTCCCAGATCCGCCCGTGGCGCCGCCAGCTGGCCGGCGGGCACCGCGCCGTACAGAACGCCCACAACGCGGAGCACGCGAGCGCAAGTCTCTTCCGCGGGTGGGAGCCCGCCATGGTCATGGGCATCCTGCAGACCCCCGACTACGCCCGCGCGATCTTCAACCGGTACGCAGAACTCCAGGGGACACCCCGCGACGCGGACGCCGCCGTCCGCTCGCGCGTGAAGCGGCAGGAGGCGCTGTACGACTCCACCAAGCGCTTTCACATCATCATGTGGGAGGCGGCGCTGCGCGCACTGGTCTGCCCGCCCTCCGTGCTCGCCGCGCAGCTCGACCGTCTGGCCGGTGCCGTCGGGCTCGACACGGTCGAGCTCGGGATCATCCCGTTCTCCGCATCACTCAAGATCCCGGCAAGCACGGCCTTCTGGGTGTACGACGACCGACGCGTGATCGTGGAGACCTGGCACGCGGAGCTCTGGATCGACGAACCCGTCAACGTCCGCACCTACTTGCGCACCTGGGCAACCCTGCGCGAGTCCGCGGTCTACGGCGCCGACGCGCACAACATCATCAACGCGTCGCGGCGGGCGCTCACCGCGCGCTGATCATTCCCGCGACGGGCGGGGCGCACGTCGGCCTGCTCCGAGTGCATGGGCCACCGGCCAGGGACTGAGTACCGTCAGTGCCAGGGAGGGGGACGCCATGGTGACGTTCGACCCGGACAGGAAGAAGACCAAGCGCACGATCTGGCGGCGGATGTTCGGCATGAACCCCGCGGCCGACATCCGCCGCGCGCGGATGGATCACCGCGACGCGGCGGCATCGATCAACGGGAACAAGGCCAGGATCAAGAAGGCACGCAGCGACCGGGCCTACATCAAGCAGCTCAAGAAGGACGGCACGCTGAAGTAGGCGGGCATACGAAAGGGCCCCCGGCCGCTACCGGGCCGGGGGCTTCGCGTCGCCGGGACGCTCGGGGAGGCTGGCGCCGGGCAGCCCGGCATACCAGGCCCACAGCGCTTCGGTGACCTTCGAGCGGTTGGAGTCCGCCGCAGCGGCGGCAGCGTCGACGGCGGCCTTCACCCCGGGCGCGACGCGCACCGAAGCCACCTCCCCGCTTCCCGTCGCGGGGCGTCCGCGCCTCTTGGGCCCCTCCTTTTGTGTCATACAGAAAATCATGACGCACGTCCTTGACGGCGGCAAGGCCCCGCAGGATTCTCGTAATACAGAAAAGGAAAGCGCCGGAACCGGGGAGAGACCATGACATCGCCTGCGATACAGGCCCTGCGCGCCCAGGGCAAAGCCGCCGGACTGCCGCGTCTGTACTGGTCCACCACGTGCGGAGGCGCCGCTTTCGGCCAGGCCGACACCGACGATCCGGCGTTGGAGCGCGCGGCGTTCGAGCAGTGGGCCGATCACCTCGGTGCCCGGCGGTGGCGCGAGACCAGGAGCGGCGAGTACTTGCTGCTTCGCGCCACCGTCACAGCGGACGGCGAAGAGGGTCCGAGCGTGGTGCTCGCGGCCAATGTCTACTCACCCGAATAGGGAAGATCAATGAGCGAGCCCCGCTATGCATGCCGCCAGTGCGGTACGTGGATCTGCTCAGAATGCGGCGGGCAGCGATCGAGCACAGACGTCAGGTACGTCAACTACCCTTGCGGCCGTTGTCGAGGCCGCATCGGCGCACTCATTCCAACCATGCACACAGCCAAGATGCATGCCAAGCACAGCAGCGGCCCACTGCCGACGGCGTATCCCTACGGTGAGCACCCCCCGGCGGAAGAATGGGCTCCAGGCTTCGGCAGCCGGGAAGTCCCACAGCCTCATTACCGAGGCGTGCCTGTCCCAGACGCCGCCCACCTGGATATTGAATCGTTCAGGTGTGGCGTGGACGCGGCACTCAGCCGCCACGCGCAGCCGTAACCCCACGCAAAAGAAGCCCCCTCCGCCCGAAGGCAGAGGGGGCTTGCTGCTGTGCTGGATCACCTCACGGCGGACCGCTTGGCCGCGGCGACGAAGGCCGACCAGGCGGCGGGACCGACGGGCAGAACGCCCGAGTCATGGACATCAGTCCACGGCGGACACGCGCGGCGAGTGCTTCGCCGCCCAGCCGGACACGAAAGTGACGGCCGCGGGGATCAGGGCGAGCGCGAACGGGGCGATGCCGGTCGGCAGGAAACCGATCAGGCGGTCATCGCTCTGCACGGCGGTGAGTACGGCCAGCAGGCCGGTGCTGGCCAGGTAGGCGGCAACAGTGGCGAAGGTGACTTTGTTCTCTACAGACGCGGTGGCCATGACTGCCTCACTTCTTGGGGATCTTCAGTTCCTGACCGGGATAGATCCGGAAAGGCGTCCTGATGCTGTTGGCCCTCGCGATGCTCAGCCACGGCACACCGACCAGAGCGCCGATGCTGGAGAGCGTCTCGCCGACCCGCACCGTGTGCGTCGCCGGCTTCGGCGCCAGCCGGCGCCCGACCCGCTCGCGCATCCCGCCCATGGTGAAACCCCTGGGATCTACCTTCCCCGGCTGCCACTCCAGGTGACCGATGACGGAACGTTCGCTCCAGCCGTGCGCCCGGCACAGTGCCGCCGACACGCGTTCGATCGCAAGCAGCTGGGCCTCGGGCCAGGGGTCGCGGCCGTCGCCCAGGTTCTCGCACTCGAAGCCGTAGAAGGCGCGGTTGCCGTCCGTGTTCGCCTCGTTGTCGGGCGGCAGCGCCGTCTCCGCTATGACCGCCTGAAGGACATCGTCGTCCCCGAGTCCGGCGTGGTTGACGCGGCCGTAGCCGACCAGATGGACGCGGCCGTCCTTTGCGATCATCCCGTGGCACAGCGGACCGGGCAGGCTCTCGTACCCGCTGCGGACGATGCGTACTGTCCGGGCTGTACCGGACGTCACCGTGTGGTGGATCATCACGCCGTGGACCGGGCCCCATGGGCCGTGGCCGGCGCGGTTGTGCGTCTGCCAGCCGCCGACCTGGACGATGCGGACGCCCTCGCCCTTCAGCGTCTCAAGAAAGCGGGGGGCAGACAGAGGGAGAGACATCATTATCCCTTCGGGGTTGCGCCGAACGGCGCTTTGTCACTGGTGAATTCGGCGCACTTCAGCGCGCGATGCCCCTCCCCGATGACCTCGAATGCATGGTCATACGCCTTCGGATCAGACGCCGCCTTGCGGCCCTGCGCGGACTTCGAGCTGAGGAATATTTCGTACAAAGGACAGAAGGCCCTGCGCCTGGTATCCGTCTGCGCCACGTCCAGGCGGCGGGTGAGTGCGTCGATACCGTCGGCATTCCTGTCGACACGGACCAGTGCGATCCCGGATCCGACCGTCAGCGCAGCGGTCAGCGTAAGGCTGATGACCAGCGCCCAGATCATGCGGCGGTTCTGCCGCGACGTCCTTGCCAGTGAGGTGAACTGACGGCCCGTGTCCCGGCCGAGAGATTCGAGCTCTCCGAGCAGCTCGGAGGCTGCCTGTGTCAGACGGTCCAACGGATCCAGCCCGGGGTCCGGGGACTGAGCGCCGTCAGGTACCTGCATCGCTGTCACTCCCTCCCGCCGCCGGAGGCTTCGACTCGGCGCGCAGCTGGCGCACTTCGGCCAGCAGCTCTGCCGAGAATCCCTCCAGCCGGGCGGCGGTCCTGAGCAGTTCCTCGCGTAGCCTTTCCGATTCGGCGAGCAGCCGGTCAACCGGACTCTGCCTCGTCATGAAATCAACCCCTGCGTACCGCTGCCAGGGCGTCAGCGACGGCGCGGTTGGCGTCAGAGATAGCCTGCGCGGCGGTAGCGATTGTTCCGATGTAGTCACTTCGAACCGTTTCGTTCAGCCGACGCAATTCCTCTTCGAGACGGTCGGCCCGCTCCGCCTCCCTGTCGACCGCCGCCTGCAACCGGGTAAACAGAACACGCACCGCGGCTATCGCCATGACGGCGACAGCGCCGACCGCCCCGTACTGGACAAGCACCCCTGTCGCCGGGTCCATGAATTCCCCTAAACGAAATACTCAATTTGGTTGAACGAAATCCATGCCGGGTCATCGACAGTCGGGGTGAACTCGTGATCGTGCGCCTCGGTACCGGTCGTGCCGCCGGGCTGCCCCGCCGTCGCCGATCCGTGCTTGTGCGTGGTGGTGGTGATCGAGTGACTGTGGTCGTTCACCGTTGTCGTGCCGCCGGGCTCGCCGTCGGCCGCAGAGCCGTGCTTGTGCGTGGTCGTCGGCATCGGATGGCTGTGACTCTCAAAGGAGTTGTCACCGATGCCCGTACGCGCCCTCTGGCCGGTCGTGCCGCCGTGGTCGTGCTCGTTGTTGGCGATGCCGTGCGTGTGGCTGCCCTCGTAGCTGACGCCGCCGCCGTGGTCGTGCTCGTTGTTCTCCATGCCGTGACTGTGCGACGCCTCCGACGACGTCGTCCCGCCGCTCGGCGCCGTGGTACCGCCGACCATGAGCAGCTGGCCGTTCGTCTCGACGTCCATCTTCACGACATTGGAGCCGCCGATCGCCGTACGGGTGCAGAGCAGGGGCCGCCGCGCGGACGGCCAGTACTTGGAATCCAGCGTGGCGATCAGCGTGCCCGCGGACCTGTTGGCGACACCCTGCATCTGTACCTTCCAGGACCCGTGATCCCAGACCCGGCGGATCATGACGTTGCCACCGCTGTTGCCGTTGTGAGTGAAGCCCGAGGCCAGGGCGACTGTCGTCCAGGCGCTCTCACTGAACTGCCCGGCGATCTCCCCGAGGGCGACCAGGTCCGTGCCCTGCTTGATGATCAGGACGGTGTCGCCGACCTCGGGCGCATAGCTGTCGATGTAGCGAATGCCGGGAATCTCCGTCGTGTCACCGGAGATCTGCAGACCCAGCGTGGGCGGCACGGCCGTGCTCGCGATGCTGGAGACCGTGCCCTTGCGGATCGTCGCCGGATCGAAGTCCAGCAGCGTCTGCTTCGCGATCTCTGCGGCCAGCTCGCGGATCGCATCGAGCTGCGCCGCGGCGGCAGCTTCAGCCGCGGCTGCGGCCTCCTGCGCTGCCGCCTCATCCGGGGTGACGGGCGGCTCTGCGGGGACGGACTCGCCGGGCTCGGAGGGCGTGGCCATCTACCCCCCCCCTCGGACTGCCTAGCGGTTTCCGTTCTTACAGGCTCGGCATCGCCGACCACCGCGTTTTGTGACGATCAGGTTGCTACCGGTCTTGCGGGCCATCCACTCCCAGCAGTGACCAGCTTCGACGTCACGGTTGACCTTGGCCCACCACAGGGAGACCCGCTGTTCTTTGGGAATCATTCTTCAAGTATGTACGACTTGCCTAAGAATGACACTGTAAGCGCCGGTATCTTCTATCCCGAATTTCGCTTCTGTCTCAAAGAAAGACTCTGTGTACCTTTTGCATCAAGCGGCACGTTGAAGCTGTCCACCACGTACAGCCCGGACACGTGCGACCGGGCGCGGACCACTTCGACGACGGCGCCCGCCTCGTAGGCCGGGTTCACGATCCCTGAGATCGAGAGCTGCGAGGAGAAGCCCAGCAAGTTGCGGAGCAGCTGGTCAGCGGTGGCCTGCGCCTCTTCCTGCGTCTTGATCAGCTGGTCGGTAATGAACTGCGGCACCTCGCCGTACGGACCCAGGTGATACGTCGCGCTGGTCGGCTCTTCGTCCCACGCGACCGCGCGCACGGCGGGCAGCTCGTCCCCCGGTGACTCCCCCGTGATCACGACCCCGTTGAAGCCGGGCTCGTCGGTGAGCACACGGGACAGATCGAGCATCGTGCACCGCTCGCCCTCGATGTAGGTGAAATCCGGACTCGGCAGGGCGTCGATGTCCGGTGGCGGCGCGATGACCACCCAGCCCTCGACGTCGAAATAGATGTCGCAGCCGAGCGACTGCGCGAGGACGGTGACGGCATCCCACGGGTCGTCGGCGACGTCGTACAGCCGCGGCGCCGTCGTAGTCCTGGTGGTGCTGATCGCGTCATAGCTCAGATCGTCGAAAGTCCTCGCGAGAATCGCCTTGATCGCGTCGATGATGTTAGTGCCGGTCTCGATGACGTACGGGCTGATGAACTTGTCCCTGGCCACCGTCCTTGAAAGATCGAACGCCTCAAGCTGGATGTCCGGGCTGCCGCCCGTGCCGTCCGAGATGTTCACCTTGGCCAGGCGGAACACGCCCAGAGGGAGGGCCTCGATCTCGCCATCAGGGTGCTCCGGTGTAGGGGCGTACCGAACGCCCCGGTAGGGGCGCAGCTCCGTGCCGTACGGCGTCAGCAGTGACGTCACGTCGCTCGGGACCAGCGTGCCCAGAGGATCTACGCAGGAGGCCTTGCACGTCCGCCGGATCGCGGCAGTGCGGTCGCAGGAGACATCCCCCCCGATGGCGGGCAGCCGCACCCGCTCCTGCGTCGGGGAGATCACCTCAATAAAGGAGTAGACCGTGTGGGACCGGCGGATCTCGGAGAGCAGGCGGGCCGACGCGCGCTGTACGGTCACCGGCCCGCCCCCCTCGCTACTCGGGTGCGGCGACCTCGACGAAGGTCAGCTTCACGAAACGGATCGGGTCGACGAACCGCTGCCCGCTGACCTGGACTTCCGCAGAGATATCACCGACCGGACGCACCCACCATGCGTGATCCACATTCGTCTGGAGGAAGAGCGTGCGGCCGGACTTCAGGAGTCTGCGCAGCGGCGCGTACTCCTCCCGTCTGAGGATGAGCGTCAGCTCGATCGCGTCGCCCTTGTATCCCTCGGACACCACGACCGGCCGGTCCTCCCCCAGCGGCTGGTACATGACGGATGTGCCCGTCGTGCCGACCTGGACAGGCTCCGCCTTCACTCGCAGCGGAATGTTGCTGGCAGGATTCGTGATGTCCTTCAGCCACCAGTTCACCGCAGTGAGGGAGACCTCATCAGAGGGCGGACCGAAGCCCGACACGAACCGGTCGCCGGCCAGACCGTACGAAGTGGTCTGCGCCCGGTAGCGCCGGTTGACCAGCGGAATCACCGTCTGGTCCGTGTAGGTGGCGATCCCGGAGAGCGGATCGTAAACGGGCGGGCTCGTGTCCAGGCCGGGCAGCACCTGCCAGTCGCCGTATCCGGTGCCGTCATCGTCCGCGTACTGGATCACCGGCGCGTGCCAGACCGCGTGCGTGCTGCGGCCCGTGCCGTTGCGCCACACCCCCGAGGATCCGAGCATGATGCCGATGCGGTCGAAGTACACGAGGTCGCTCACCGCGCGGTCCGTGACCGCAACCTCGCCCTTGATGCGGGTCGTGCCCTCCGGGATGTCGTACGTCCCTGCCGACTTGACCCAGGCGGCCGTGCCGAAGCTGGTCCCCTGAATTGTCTGCGAAGAGACCAGCTGGTTGGCCCGGTAGAAGGAGAGCGTCAGGTACGGCGTCCCCGACGTGCTGCCGAGGAACGCCGACGTGAACGTCACCTTCTGTCCGGCCAGCTGCAGGATCTGCGGATCGATCCCGGAGATATCGACCGCGTCCGGCATCGTCGCCACCGTGCGGCCCGCGACCAGCGGGACGGCCGGCTTGATCAGACCGATCCACGACGCCGCGCTGTTGATGTCCGTCCCCGAGCCCGGCGTGAACGCACCTGTCACCGACGTCGCGCCGACGGGCACCACGCCGTTGGAGTCGTACACCCCGGTCGTCAGCCACGGATCGGCAGAGCCGACCGTGGTGTCGTTGCGTTCGGTCTCGTTCGCGCCCGGCGCCGGTGCGGAAGGCAGCGGCTTGATGATGCCGATCCAGCTCGCGCCCGCGTACCAGTTGCGGGATAGGTAGCCGGTCCGCGAGTGCGAACCGGTGCCGACCGGACCGTTGGAGTCGGCCATCATCAGCGTCGCCGTGCGGTACTGCCAATAGCTGACCTGGTATTCAGCGGTGTTGTCCGACCGCTCCGTCACCTCCGACGTGGCATACCAGGACGTCGCATAGTCGCCAGACGCGCCGAACGCACTGATACGCCAGGCCCTGCTGTCCGTGTTCGTAACACTGGCCGTCGTGATGGTGTTGCCGCTGCCGGACTGGCTCGTGTTCTCCGACACGAACTGATTCGCCGCGGTGTCCGCGTTCCGGTAGGCACTGACCTGCGTCACGATCGGCTTGACCGTCGCCGACAGAGTGCCCGTCCAGGACGTCGGCTCGGATGATCCGGCCGTCCGCTTCAGTACCGCGAAGCGCAGGCTCGCCGTGCCGTCGGACTCCGTGACTTGGCGGACCACTGTCCAGCCCGAGGGGGCCGTCAGCGTCGCGATGACCGTGTCCGAGATCGCGACCGTCGCGATCATGAGGTCACCGGAGACAACGCCCGAGGGGCGGTTGATGACGTACGACGTCGTGTTACTGGTCGTCGTCCACTCGGTGCCCCTGCCGACGTACGCGATGTCGGCGCTCGATGTAGGAGGCGCGATGTTGGCGACCATCGAGCCACCGGTCACGTTGTCGCTCACCGCGAACGCAGAGATCCGCCACGCGTTGACGTCGGTGTTGTTGAGCGTCGCCGACGTCAGGTACAGCGGCGTCCCCGTCGCCCTGGTCAGCACGCCTTCAGCGATGAACTGCTGCGCAGCGTCGGCGGCGCCGCTGTACGCGACGACCACGGCGTAGCGCCGGGTGCTCGCCACGCTCAGGCTGCCGTCCGTCCACGTCGACGGCTCGGAGCCGCCCGCGGTGCGCTTCAGGACGAAGAGCGCCGTGTCAGTCGACCCGTCGTCGACCGACGCCGTGTTCACCGCCGTCCAGCCAGCTGGCGGCGTAATCGTGCTGTGCTGACTGGAGCTGACGAAGGCCACCATGAGATCGCCCGTCACGACGCCCGCGGGCTTGTTCAGCGTGAAGTCGGTGCCGCTGGTCGGCGACGTAAAGGCGGTGCCCGTGGCGCGGAGAGCCAGCGACGGAGTGATGCCCGTGTAGGTCAGCCGCTTCGTCAGCGTGCCGTGGCTGCCCGTACCGGTGACCGCGACGCGGCTGATGGAGCTGCCCGTACCGGCGACCCAGTTGTCCCCCACCGGGTCGTCCCCCGTGGCGGAGAAGGCACTCAGGATGTTGCGACTCGCATGCCCGCCGTCCGACCAGGGAGCGCCGGCCCCGTACATCAGGCCGACGTGATCGGCGTAGTGCACCTCTGCGTTCGCGGGGCCGGCCACCTCGATCTCTGCCCGGGCGTACACCGTCGCCGCGGGGGACGTATCTGTGGCCACGACCTCGGTCCACGTACTGGTGGAATCCGTGCCGCTGTTGCTGATCGTGCCCGCGATGGCGGTGAACGTCTCGTCGTAGAAGCGGACGCGGACGCTGCACGTCCTGGCCGTGGCTGCGGCGCGCAGCTGCGCCCGCACCGTGACCGGGGAGTCCGGCGCCAGCTCCACAAAGGGCGACAGCACCGACATCGCGGCAGCGCTGGACGCCGTCAGCTTCAGCGACGCGACACCGGCGAAGTACACGCTCGTGTCCTGCGCCGCAGTGCAGTTCGTCGTCGTGTACTCGGGCGCATCGGTCAGCGTCTCGAAGTCGGCGGACTGCACGGAGAGCAGGTTCGAGCTGTCCCGCAGCGTCAGCGCCACCGCGGACGCGTAGCTGTCCGGGACGACGCTGACCACGCCGATGCCGGGCGTGCCGGACACCGTGTTGTCATCACCCGGCACACCGGGGCTCGGCCCCTGGACGGAGAACTGCCGCCCTACCCAGACCGACTTGGCGCCGAAGCTGGAGTACACCCGCACGTACACGGCGTAGTTGTCCGGGTTGATGCTGGTCGGCAGCGTCTGGGACGTGATGTCGCCCTCGACTGTCGTTGCGTAGACCGGCGCCGTCTTGCTGGGGCTGAACGTGGCCTCGGCTTCCTGGATCGCCGTGAAGATCCGGTACTCGGCTTTCGCCTGCGGGTCCCCGTCCGCCTGCGCGTACGTCCAGCTAATCGTCGGCGACGGCGTGAGCACCGTGCCCGTCGGCGCCTCCACCGTGACGGTGGGCCGCACGCGGTAATTGATCTGGCACCAGACCTTGTAGACCCGGATGCAGTCAAAGACCGCGGACACCGAAAAGCACTGGCACAGAAGCTTGTTCAGCCGGTGAATGTCCCACGGGTGCCCCAGCGGGTCCCGCGTGTACGTGGCCACCTCATAGGTGGTCGGCGTCGTCGTGGGGTAGATGGTGCGGCTCGTGAACTTGCTCGTGTCGTCCAGGCAGACGACGTTGACCGTGATCGAGCGCGAGCCGCTGCCGACCTTGGCACACCGGATGTAGATCGTGACGCTGGTGATGACGGCGCCCTCGGGGACCGTGCTGATGTCCACGGGAAACCTGACGCAGGCCCGCCCCTTGTGGGGCGGGTTGCGGCAGTACTTGCTGTCGTCGTCGTTGTTCCAGCAGTGGAACAGCCTGCTCACCAGGGAACCGACCAGCGACCAGCCCTCATTGCGGTAATCGTCATTGCAGATGTGGGCCAGTCCCGTCACGGCCGCCTCCCCACTCCCTGCTTGATCGCCCTCGTCAGCGTGGGGACCAACTCGCGTTGCAGCTTGTCGACCGTGCCCGGCGTCGCATTGCCCTGGACGGTGACAGGCATGTTGACCTCGACCGTCGTACCGCCGCCGCGGCCGATCAGGTCGGACAGCGGATCGATGCGTTCGCCGCCGCGCAGGTTGATGACCTCCGGCTCGTGCTCGCCGACGACCGCCGGACCACGGCTCGCTCCGGGGGTCCCGAGGCCGTACCAGTTGTGCGACTGCTGGAAGCTATTGGCCTTCGACGGATTGCCGTACCGCGACTTGATGTATCCCAGACCCCACTTGATCTGCGTCGCAGGATTGGTCTTCCAGTCCGCCCCTGCGCTCTTCATCTTCGAGCCGGGCAGCGCCTGCGGGATTCCGTAGGCGTCACTGGACGGGTTATCGGCGTTCCAGCGCCAGCCCGACTCACGGGTCCACAGTGCCTCCAGAGCGGACCAGTGGGAGCCCCAGCCGCGGGCGGCATTCAGGCTCTTGCCGGTCGCCTTGGCGGCCGCGACGGACTTGCCACTGGTCACGCCGCCCTTGTAGGTGTCCGGTCCGTTGTCCGCCAGGCCATTGCGTCCCGCATGGAACGCCTTGACCTGCTGCTTGGCTGCGGCTGACGCCGTCGGGTCGCCCACGGCGATGCCGTGGATGTGCGGGCTGAAGCCTTCGGCGGGAGTGCGCCTCCACGCCGCGAAGCCGGACGACCGCATCGCGCCGACGATGGCGTCCTTGGCGGGACCGAGGTCGATGGCGCCGCCTCCGGAGTGCGTACCGGCGGACGCGCCGACGCTGTTGGAGTACGACCCCTGGAATGCGGTGAACGCCGTATTGGCGATCTTCTCGGCGTGGTGGAGCATCGCGGCCGTGCGCCTGTTGACGACGACGCCGCGGTAGGTCTGCTTGGTGCCGTCGCCGTCCTTCCACTTGGCCCACGGGATGAAGCCACCGCCGCCGTCTTCAGGGACGTCGTTGTCACTGACCCACGACTTGGCGACTTCGCCGATCTTCGCGGGAATCCCGACGGCCAGCTTCTCCAGGCCAGTGTCATTGCCCGGGACGATCTTGCGAATGACGGACTGGGCGCCCTTGACCATGGCGTCGACGGCCGCGCCGAAGGGACCGGAGATCGCCCCCAGGGCCAGGTCCTTCAGCTTGCCGACGGCGCTCCCGATCGCGCTGCCGATATTCCCGATGATCCCGTCCGGCACCAGGTCGGGGCCGGTGTCCGGACCCCAGCCCGACCCGAAGATGCCGCCGCCGTCCTTGAAGCGGTGATCGCTGTCGCCGTAGGTGCGCACGTTCGCGCCGCCCATGGCCCGGCGCCGCAGCGCCGCGACAGCCTCGTGCCCTCCGGCTCCGGCAACCTCCTTCGCCGTCCACACGTGCTCCCCTGCGGAGAGGCGTGCGACGACCGAGTCGGCTGTTCCCGATCCGGGACCACTGACAGGGCCGCCCTCGCGGAATGCGGGCAGCTTGAATTCATTCAGCCTCGGCGCCGAGAAAACTCCGGCCACAGCGTTCCAGAGTTTTACAATTCCGCCGTTGTAAACGACATCGACGACCGCCTGTATGGGCTTACGGACAAGCGCCTTAATCGAATCCCAGGCTTTGCCGAGCGCCTTCGCCCCTGCCTCGAAAGCGGCAGGTATCGTCTTGGTGAAGAAGTTACTGACAGGATTCCAGAAGGTATTCCGCAGCCACGTGGACCCGGCGCTGAAGATTTCCCGTATCCTGTCCCACAGCGCACTGGCCGCAGCGGCTATGCCAGTTGCCGTCGTCTGGAAGAACGTACGTATCGCAGTCCAGCCCGTATTCCAGATGCCGGTCACGGCCGTGATGAATGCCTGAACCCCAGCTCGCAGCGCATTCCATGCGGCTGCCGCGATCGCAATGATCGAACTGGTGATCGTCTGGAAGATGTTTCGTATCGCCGCCCAGGCGGTGTTCCACAGGTTCTGCAGCGCCGTCAAAAATACCTGGAAGGAGGCTCGGAACGCCGCCCACGCTGTGGACGCAATCGCCTGGATGGCCGTCCAGGCTGCACGGAAAGCTGCAGTGAAGACGGCAGCGAAAGTATTGAAGACAGCGAGCAGGAAATTCAGGAATGCCTGCCACTGCGTTCGCATCAGATTCCAGATGGCAACACCTGCGGCCTGAATGGCACGCCAGGCCATTCCCCAGTTGCCGGTGAAGATAGCCGTGAAAGTCAGGAAGATGGCAGTGACCGTCGCCCAGAGCGCCTGCCATGCAGCCCTGAGGATGCTCCAGAATCCCGTAGCGGCAGTGACGATGAGATTCCAGGCGCCGGAAAATATCGCACCGAATGTCGCGTAGAAGATGTTCCAGATTCCGGTCACGGTGGCCCAGAGGATTCGCCAGGCTCCGGTCAGAAGTGTCCAGGCCAGCTGCGCCGCGCCGGACAGTAGCGCCCAGCCGACCTGCCAGGCAGCCGACAGAATTGCCCAGCCGACCTGATAGACGCCGACGATCGTCGCCCACACCAGCCGCCAGGCAGCCACAAGGAGACTCCAGACCGCCGACGCCGTATTCACCGCACCCGTCCACGCGGCGATGAACGTCGGCCCGAACAGCGACCAGAAAACGTTCCAGACGAATGTGGCTGCGGTCCACAACCCCGACCACGCGGCGCTCAGGACGGCCCACGCGTTCTGCGCCGAAAGCTGAAGCTGCGGCCAGACGGTGTTCCACATCGTCATGAATGGAGCGATGAATCCCTGCCATGCGAAGGTCAGGGCGCCCCATACTGCGTTCCACGCCGTCGTCAGTCCGCCGAGGAAAGCCGACCAGCCGGCTTGCAATGCGCCCCAAACGGTCGCCGCGGACTCCTTGATCCAGTTCCAGATCTCCGACCAGTGCAGCGCGATGAATGCCAGCACCCCGAGGGGGCCGAGCAGCAGCAGACAGAACTGCCCCCACCCTGCCGTAAGGAAATTCCACACCGTGAGAGCCACCGCCTTGATGGCAGCCCACGTGGCATTCCACGCCGTCTTCAGCGCTGCGAGGACCGTGTCCCAGTTCTTGACCAGGAAGTAGATACCGACACCCAGAGCGACGAGAGCCGCCACGATGATTGCCACAGAAAGCGCCGCACCCAGCAGTGCAATACCGAGGCTCGACGTCGCTAGAGCTAGGGCCGTCGTCACGACTGCGGCAATACCGGCCGCGACGTTGTACAGGAGCAGAGCAGCGCGCCACGCGAGAAAACCCCGCACGAAATTGGCCAGCATCTCTGGAGGAATCGACGCAAGAACCTTCATGAAGACCGTCAGGACGCTGAACGAATCACCGCTCAGCGAGACTGCGGCCTTGGCCACATTTTCGAGAGCCTTCACGAATGCAGCAAGGAACTGCCCCACTCCCGGCCCGACGGAATGGACCTGATCCAGAAACCTCTCGAATCCGCCGCCAGTTGCCCATCCCGCAAGATTCTCGGCGCCGCGCGCCAGAGTCTCCACGACCCGGTTACCGTAGGGAAGGAAATCACGGAATCCCTGCCCGAGCACCGTGACGACACTGCGCCCGATACGGATGAACTTCTCCAGGGCGGGAACGCCCTGCGCCACCATCGTGTCGATGAACTGGTCCAAGCCCGGACCGTCCATCCATGCCGCAAAATCCTTGGCCAGCCTGGTGATGACCGGGCTGGTCGCCTTGATGAGCGGAACGAATTTTTCGAAATTGCGAGACAGGGCATCCATCACGATCGAGACGGGACCCAGCGTGTCCTTCTCGGTCGCCTTGATGAAGTCTGACCACGCCAACTTCATATTCGACGTGGACTTCACATACTTCTGCTGCGCGGGAGTCAGTCCGTCGATGATGGTCTTGAGGTTCTTCTTCGCAGCGTTGACCTTCTTGAGCTGCTCCTCATACGCCTTCGTGCCCGGCGTCAGGCCGGCGAGCGTCTCTTTCTGTTTTTCGAGGGAGTCCCTCGCGCTCTTCGTCGCCTTATTCGTCGACTGGATCGCACCGAAAAGAGCTCCCCCGAAAATGCCCGCAGTGACTCCAGCCGCCGTGCTGGCCGCGGCGAGGCCGCCAGCCACACCCGCCGCCGCGGTCGCTATCGGAATCAACGCAGGACCGAAAGCCAGAGCAGCATTCGTCGTCGACGTCAATATCTTGGTGATATTGCCTGCCGACTTCTGCATACCGGTCAGGCCGTTATCGAAGTCCTGGATGTCCCGGCGGGCCCGGCGCATCCCCGCGCCGCTGTAGGTCGACGTGATGGCGAACGTGAGGGATGTGATCGTGGCCACCGCACACCGCCCCCGCTGTTCAGTTGTCGTCGCCCTCCTCTACGGAGGAAGCGTCACGCTCGTACAGCTCATGCGGGCGCGGATAGTGACTCGGCTCCGGAGCAGGGTTCTTCTTGTGCTTCTTGTCCGTGAAGTGGGCCGCACCCGTCATGCGGTTGAGCGTCTGCACCTGCTCATGCAGGGCGGCCAGAACACCCGCCAGGTATGAGTCATCCACCGGTCCGGCGTAGCGCTCGTACGCCGCCCATTCGGCCAGCTCACGGGAATCGATCCGCTCCAGCAGCTCGCGGACCGTCATCCCCAGAACCTTGGCTAGCCGGAAGTAGAGTCCTCGCTCGGGGCGTCGTCGAAACCCTCGGTCAGCTCCTCGACATCGCTCTCGCTGAAGCCGTTCAGCTTCTGGCAGGCATCGAACACGCGGGAGAGGGCGGCGGCCGACTTCTCCCCCAGGGGCTCGATGTCCGGAGGGCTGAACATCAGCTCGCCGTTCTCGTTGACAACGCACTTCGCGATAAGCTTCGCCCTGAAATTCTTGAGGTTCTGGCGCTGCTTGCCGCCCTTGGTCTCCACCATGGACTGCTCGAAAGCGTCCCGCTCCTTGCCCTTCAGGGTCTTGATCCGCACGTCGCCGCCCCACTCGGGGACGGGGACGTCCTCAGTCTTGAGGTCGTCGGCCTTCAAGATCTGTTCGCGGGAAAGCAGCATTGCATTACCTTTCGATCACGGGTTTTGAAATCTCAGGGCTGACTGGGCAAGAACATGGGGTAGCATTCGGCCATGGCCCAGAAAATTGTGACCACCTATACCGACGACCTCACCGGCGAAGCGTCGGAAGAGATCGGCACGCACACAATTCTCGTAAACGGCGCAGGCGTAGAGATCGACCTGACACCGGAGAATTACGAAGAGCTCCTCGAGAAGCTCGCCCCGTACCTCAACGCCGACGGAGCCCGCCGCGTGCGGGGCACCGCAGGCAAGAGCAAGCAGCGCAAGGCAGGCGGAAGCCAGGACACCGCCGCCATCCGCGCCTGGGCAAAGGAGAACGGGTTCGAGGTCAACGACCGCGGCCGTGTCCCCGCGTCGGTGCGCGAGGCGTACGAGAAGGCCAGCTGACCAGACGGAACAAAGCCCCCGGTCCGATGCCGGGGGCTTTGCTGTGCGCGGAGACCGGCCGGGGTACCCGCGGACCCCGGCCGGCCCGCGCCGGTCAGCCGCGGCTGGCCGCGGCGACCGTCTCTGCGGCGTCCTCCAGGACACGGGTCAGTTCGCGGGTCATCTCCGGCCGGTGCTCCGCGATCGTGGAGCGGAACCACGCGCCACCGGTGTCCTGGTGGACCCATTCGTGACGGTTACCGAAGACCGGGTGGCGCCAGCCGCGCGGATCGTCCAGGTACAGCGGCAGCATCCGCTCCTGCGGGTCCCGCATCCCGGTGACGATACGGACCCCCAGGCCTCGCCCCGCCCCCGCCTGGATCGCGACGCCACGGGCAACGCGCGAGCGCAGCCCGGTGTGCTTACGGCCGTGGACCGGAAGGGAGCGCACACGCCGCTTGGCGTCCTCGGCAGCAGGCTTGGCCGCATCCCGCATCGCCTTCCGCAGCCGCGACGGAAGGTCGTGGTCGACGTCGCGCAGGGCAAGGGCCACCCGCCGCCACTCGTCACCCAGGTGAACGTTGTACGTGGCGCGACTGGCCATCAGCTGGTCGCCATCGTGACGCCGGTACGCTGCGTCGGGAAAGTGACCTCGGTCTCGGAAAGGTCGCCGACGTCACCGGAAAGCGGCTGGTACTCCAGCAGAATGCACGTCGCCGTGTAGCTGGGATTCGACACCGACACCGCCGACGCGGTGGGCTTGACGACGACAGTGAATTCCGTCTCGTTGTTCCACAGCGGATAGAGCGTGGCGTTCACCTCACCGGCAGCGAAGTCCTGCTGGAAGTTGACGGTGATCGCGTCGTCCTTCAGGCCCGCGACGCGTTCGCGGCCCTGGCCGGAGAAATTCGTTGTCTCGATTTCGTCCTTGACCAGCGTGATCTCGACAGATGACACATGGTCGGACAGATCCACCGAGTTGACGACGATGCTGCAATCCCGAAGGACCAATTTGGCCATCGCTAAACACCTTCTTCCTTGATGGTGGCCACCGATGGCCGGTTCATTTCCGGCGCGGGCTTGACATGCCCGGCTTCGATAAGATCCCGCTCCTGGGCATCAGTAAGGGCGAGCGTCACCCGCTCGCCCTTGGTCTTTCCGCCTACGACTTTCGGCCCGATGACCTCGAACTCCCGCGGCGTCTGCTCTTCCCTCGGGATACGCAAAGACCGCCGCGGCTGATCTGCCGGGCGGTCCTGTACGGGGAGCGGTTCGGGTATCGGGCGGCTATCCGCCCTGGCCATCGCTCATCGCCTCACTACGGCCATCGTCACGGCCGTCTGCTGACTGGTGGTAACCGTGGCAAGGCCGGTGACGGAATCCTGATAGGACCGGTAGAGCGGAATACGCAGCTCTGACATGGTCACGTTGCCGATTCCGAGCGTGTAGACCTTGTTCGGCACGGTGTCCCCGTTGTCGAGGACGCCCTTGCCGAGGACGGTGACCGTGGTGGTAGCAGAATGAGTGCTGCGGTATTCGACCCAGACACGGTCACCGATCTCGCACGTATCGGAAGCGGTAGCGGCCGTGAATGTGGGAGCCGTGCCCGCAGGCACAATGACTTGAGTTGTCCTGAGGGACATTGCTGCCTCGCTTAATTGGGAGTGCGCACCGTGAGACGCACGACAGCGCCCACATGCTGAATACCGGCCGTCATGAAGCTGCCGCCGTACTCGCGGATCCCCTCCGCATGGGCGTCCGTCCCGTCGTCCAGTCCGAGAGCCGGATTCTGATAGATGATCTGCCGGAGACTCTTCGGGCCGCTGCCGGTGACGTACTGATCGAGGCTCCTCTGCGCGAGGGATCCGTCAGTGCGGGCCACGAGGACATACAGGTCCAGCGTCCAGACATCCATACCCCGGCCCATGGCGCCGTTGAAGTCGCACGCCATTCCGCTCAGCGAGGTTCCCGCGGGCATAACAACGACCGCGGGAACCTGCTGGACATCCGAAACTTCGGAATACACATTCAGTTCCGGAATTTCAGACTTGACCGTCGCCTTCAGCGCAGACCTGATATCAGTGAGGGATGCCATGTCACCTCACTCGTATAGGGTTGCGGGAAACTCATCCAACCATCACGGCATTACGGATGTAAGGACCAAGCTTTGTGCGAGCCATGCGGTTGTCCCGCACCCGGACCACCCCGAATTGATCCATTCCGGCAACACCGAATGGTGCATCCTTAATAGCAAACGTCTCGGCCGCCATGATCAGACACGCCTGCTTCACTGGAGGCGGTACGGAATCCCAGCCCCACTTTGCGGTAACCCTCAGCCCATACCGATCAAGCCGGTAGCGGCCTGCGGAAGTGGCGCACACCTTGGAGTACGGCCAGCCTGATTTGCCGTCAACCACCCCGTTTAGCGGGCGCAGCCGGTAGTCCGCCGTATCCCACGGGATGGAGAATCCAGAACCGCTCTCAATGACGAGTCCGGTCGTGGTCCAGAAGTCGTCGACGTCTGCCCACGTCGCAGTGCCCGCGTCATACTCACGAGCCGTAACAACGATATCCTTATTGAACTGCCGGTTACAGTGCGCCTCGATCTCGCGACTCGCGGAATCAAGGGCCTGCGACAGCACGGCGTCGTACGCGTCGCTGTCCTGTATGGACTGACCCATATACGCCTTGAGTTCTTCCAATGAGGCATAGGGAGCGCCCATATTTGCCACGCTCCCCGTCATGCGAATTTGCGCGGTGGGCGGCATGGGCTAGACCAGCATCCCGCCGATGGAATAGGTAATTGAATCGGCATCGCCGTGCGCTGCAGTCACCCGGAAGACCGGCGGGAGCGAGTCGCTCGCCACCGTGTTGGCCGCGGGAGTCAGGCCGACGCCGATGCGCAGCACCGTCGTTACGGCGGTGGCAATGACGGCGGACTGGAGGATCGTGTACGTCTTGCCGCTGACGCGGTCGACGCCGGACACGGTGACCGTCAGCGCCGGAGTGGCCGTGACGGCGGTGGCATCGATGATGAGATGCAGGCCGCTGTACTCGTAGCCGCGGCCGGTGATCTCGAATTCCTCGGTATCTGGCGTCGCCGTCCTTGCCGCGGATGCCATGACCTGGAAGTAGGTCGATCCCGCCGTCAGCTGCCTGATGTTGTTGGCCATCAGGCGCCCTGCTTACCGGACGGCCTGCCAGGGCCACGCTTCACGGCCGGCCCGACAGGCGCCTCGGTGCGCTTCGCGGGCACCTCCGGGCGCGCCACCGCGGCCTCGACCTCGTAGTGAACGCCGATCTCCTGGAACAGGTCCTCGCGGTCTTCGAGTAGCGCGTGCCCCTCGCGGACCCGCGTGACGCCCTCCTGGAGAGTGATCTGCGAGCCGTCCTCAAGCTGCACGACACCGCTCACCCTGGACACATAGATACGTCCCGCCATGGCGGTAACTCCTTCCGGGTCTCCCCTGGTGGCCCGGCGCCCGGTGAAGGAACGCCAGGCGGTGGATCAGAGAACCTTCAGGAGGCGGACCGCGGCGGCGTCCAGCAGCTTGGACGTGTTGCGCCACACCGCGTACATGCCGCGCTGCCCGGTCGGGTAGTTCGCGGTCCCGCCGAAGAGGTGCGGGATCAGCTCGACGTTCATGCCGACCTTGTCGACAATCAGGAACTTCTTGAAGTCGCCGAAGAGCATGATGCGGCTCGCGGATGTAAGCGCACTGGCCATGGCCGACGCCTCGTAAGCCGGGTAGCCGAGCAGTTCGTTCGGGCGGCCCGCACCGATGCGCTCCCACAGGTTGGCGCCACCCGCCGTGTCGAACTGCCGGATCTTGCTGTACGTCGCCTTGTTCGCCAGCCAGCTGGCATTCGGGACGTACCGCGGCGCCAGCGCGTCATGCAGCGTGTAAAGGTCACCGACCGCGAAGACCAGGGTTGTCGCAGTGGACAGGAGCGTGCCAGTCGCAGCGCCGACGACGACGCCCTGAGGGTTCACCGTGGTGCCGACGCCGAGGATGAAGCTCGCGCTCTCCTCGTTGTCCTTGGCTTCCTGGAACATGCTGCCCAGCTCACCGCGCAGTTGCGTCCAGTCCTGGTCGACCTCGAAGGAGAACGGGACGAAGCCCTGCACACGCGTCGGTGTGGCCGTCGGCTGGGCGAGCGTCGGGGAGTTGTCCGTAGCCTCAGCGGCTTCCGCCGCGCGGGACACTGTGATGCCGCCGGACGTGATGCCTTCCCACGTCTTGCCGGTGATCGTTACCGTTCGGGCCAGTTGACGGATGGGGTTGACGACGCCGCCGGACACCGTGCTGTCGATGATGACGGTCGGGTCGAGCTGGAACGGCACCGCGAAGGCACCCGTCGCATCGGCGCCCATGGCCAGGGCGGCACGCTCCTCGTTCGTGAGCGTGGCCGTAGACCCCGCCAGAGCGGCCTTGCCGAACGCCCTGTCGTAGCGCTCGTGGCCAGTTGTCAGGATGCGCTTGGCGAGGACGCCCTCCGGGCCGTCCACGCTCCGGATCAGGTGCTCGACATGGGCCTGAGCGTCCTCCCGGCTGCGAACCGACGGGAAGTGCGCCTGCTCGTTCGCCCGGAGTGCGTTCTCCTTCAGCATCCTGCCCAGGTCGTCCATCGACCGGGCGTCGCGCCGCAGCGCCACCACGTCGTAGATGTCGGAGCGGGTACGCACCTGGTTGGGCGCTTCGAAGCCGGTGCCGCTCTCGGTCCCGCCCTTGGCGCCCGCAAGCGCCGCGATACGCGCCGCACGGGCGGTCGCCGCCTCGATGGCGGCCTTGTGCTCGTCGTGCTCCGCGGAAAGTGCATCCCACTCGTCCTGCCGGTCCCCCGGAAGGGCCGCACCGTTGTACTCGGTGTCAAGCTCCCCAAGCCGCTGCCGGATTTCCTCCTGCCGCGCGGAGCGCTCCTCAACTGTCATCTGAAACTCGTTGTCGGGCACGCTGCTGCTCCTGCTCTGCGTAGTGATCGGGGTCGGTTCCGCAGAGTGCTTGCGCGGCTCTGTCGACTTCTTCTCGGGGGCGGCTCCGAACGGAGTGCCCTTCTTCGGGGCGTCGCCCTTGGCGGGCGGCCCTTCCTTCTTGGGGTCGTCCAGGGTGACGCCCAGCTTCTTCGCAGCAGCCTGGATCTTGGCCTTCATGGCGGCGAGATCCTCCGGGCTGTACTCAGCAGCTGAACTGTTAACGGCCTTCCACGCGGCCTTGACCTGCTCCGCGCTTCCCAGCGGATACTTCTTGTCCGGGTCGGCGTACTCGGCCGAATCCGCCCGCTGGCCCCTCACGCTCCGCAGTGCCTCCGCGTACTGGTCGGGATGGCGGCTACGGATCTTGTCGTAGTAATCATCGGTAGTGGACCGGAGCCCGGCCGTCGCCGCAGCGTTCGCGGGGAAAACGGTGGGCCCGAATTCCAGCACCCTGACTTCGCGGATCGTGCGCTCGGGAATGCCACCCGGATTCGAGGCCGACCGCTCCGGGGCTTCATTCCAGTCGTCCCGCATCACCTGGAACCGAAAGGAGGAGCCGTACGCCCCGGCCTCAAGGGCAGGCACCAGATCGCGACAGTAGGACGTGTCCAGCAGGGGCACCTCGTAAGCCGGGCCGGTCGCGTCCTCACCCAAACTGCGCGGTACGCCGAGCGGCTTGTCCCCGACCTGGGGGTCGTGACCGTGCTCCAGCAGTACCTTGATGCGCTCGCCGGGGTTCTTCCGGCCCGCATCGTCATTCAGTGTCTTCTTGAAGGCGCCAGGAGCTATGCGCTCCATGAACTGCCCCTCCCAGGCCGAATTGATTTCGTACCAGGTCTCAAACACACTGAAGTGCCCCGTCATCGTAGGCATTTCTCCGGCACTGGCACCGGCCCGCACAGCCACATGCTCCGGAAGTGCGCGGCATACTGGCACGGTCAGCTTGACCGGAGCACCAGAAGCTGCGCTACGGCCTTCCTTCGGAGCGTCCGGATCGTCCGCGTCAGGAAACAGCGGCCCGTCCTTTCCTCCGGGGGAATGGCCTTCCAGATCACTCGGCTCCCATGTGAACCGTCGGGGGTCTCGGTCGGAACTCATGTGATCACTTCCAGCTTGTAGCCGTTCGGAGTTTTGGCGACGACGCGGTACGAGGTTCCGGGCGAGAGGATGCGCTCATCTTCGCCGTACTTGTCCTCGCCCTTGACCGAAGGGACATGGACCGACCTGGTCCCTTTGGGCAGATCGATTTCCAGGACGTCCCCAGGATTTTCCTCGTCGTACATGACCGTAAAGAGTTCGGCTACGTCCTTGCTGTCCGACGTACTGACGAATCCCGAGTCGGTAAATACACTGCCCACCTTGAGATCCATCTTCTTGGCCCCCCGGTACACTGTCCGGGGTTTGGTGGACGGTTCCTGAATCTGGATCAAATCGTCCAGAATCTGCGATTCCCGTCGGATGGTTTTCTCATTACTTCCGTTGGGGAGCCGCTTGTGACGCATGTATTCGTTGAGATCCTGAGAATTCTTCTGATACCCCTTGAGAGCGTCCCGGTGATCCCCTTCCGAGAAGTCCGGGCTGCCGACCATAGCCCCTGAAGGGAGCCTCTTCTCACCGCCCCCGGTATTTCCCGGGTGCAAAGCGTGATAGCCGGGATCACCGAGATTGCCGTGACGCAGAACCGCAGCGGCCATGTGCTGCCCCCTCAGTTCCCCTCGGCAGGTGCGGTTACGGGTTCCGGCAATGCGACCGGCTCGTCCGACTCTCCGGGCGGGGTGAGCTGCACGCTGAGCAGCCCGGAATGCACCAGCAGTGCCCAGTCCTCTGCCATGACCGCCGCAACCGCCGATTCCGGCGTGAAGCCCGCAGTAATGAGGGACGTGATGGTGGCCGACTGCGTCGTCTGGATCTCAGCAAGATCTTTCTTGTCCGCGCGCAGCGCAGGAATGTCGCGGTCGTCGTACCAGAGGCGCGTACCGGTGATCGCGGGCACGAGCGTCTGGTAGGCCGCCGATATCGAGCGCCATAGCGGGCGCATCGTCCCGGAACCGAACCAGTCCCTGGCCACGCTGTAATTACCGGCGTTCAGGGACGAACCGCTGAGACTGTCGGACAGGCCGACCAGCGTGGGGTGCACCCGCGCCGCGGCGGCGATGCGCACCTCACCGGCGCCCTGCGTCGCCCGGAAATCAAGCTGCTTCAGGTCAGCGCCCACCACCCGGACATCCGCGCCGCCGCCCAGGTACAGAGTCTTGTACGCGTTGTCCACGCCTGAATGAGCGGCATCCATGGCCGCCATGAAGTCCTTGAACTGCTCCTTGGTCACCGTCTCCTTGAAGGAAACAGCAAGGTTCGGAGTCGCAGCGTTGGCGAAGAAGTTCGCCTTGTGCGTGGTCGCCGCTTTGTCCGACTGGATATCGCGGATAACGGGCGTCAGCCACGACATGCCGCGGTACTGCGCATCAGGATCCGGAATAGGCGACCAGTGCGCCAGCTCCTCGGGGAGATACACCTTCCCCTGGCCATTGCCGATTCCGCCCGGATAGTAGACATAGCCCGCGACGTCGCTCTGCACAGCCTGGTCGGGTGGCGCCGTCAGCACGATCTGCACCCAGTCGGGGCGCAGACGGCGCAGGCGCCCGGCCTCGCGGACCACGTAGTGGTTGCCGCACAGGTCCACGTCCTGCATGGCCCGGGACAGCAGTTCGCCGGTCGTCCCGTTGGGCCACGGCGTCTCCAGCAGGGCCAGTTCCTTCGTGCCGAACAGGTCGCCGGGGCGGCCGTTCTTCATCCGCTGGTACTGAAAGCGCGCCTCGGAGAAGACATGCGCCCGTACCGTCATACAGGCAAAGACAATGCCGTTTGCCTTGTACAGGCCCTCGCTGTAGGCGCGGAAGTCGTTGGATATCGCCTCAGTGTCCGCACTGGTCGTCACCGTGCCGAAGCCGTAGGCGAGCCCGTTGTAGTTGAGGAGATCAGCCCAGCTCTGCATGGACAGCGGCGGATCGCTGCTGCGAGCTTCGCCGCTCCGAAGGAGCGAGCGCCAGAGCTTGGCCACAGGTCACTCCTTCTTTTCGTTGACTCCGAAGAGGGCGACCGCGAGTACGGCAATGCCACTGCCGGTCAGCCCCCATGGCCCGTACGCCCAGGCGAGTCCGACGGCGGTCATGCCGACCCCCACGAGCAGGGCGGCGAAGAGCTGAAAGCGCGTCACTGCATAACCACCCACGGTTCGACCGGCTCGGGTTCGGCTTTGATCTGCTGCAGTCCCCAGACCGCGAGCGTCGCAGCCTGGAGAGGCGAGATGTCGATGGCCGCCCCCCGCTGGTCCCAGGCCCACAGGTCGGCGACGGTGCGCTTGTCGGCGCCCGCCACCGCGGAGGACAGCGTCACCTGGTCGAGGTGCACGAGAGTGGGGTGGTGGCCGCGCATCGGGACGACCGCGCTGCCGAAGCTGCCGCAGGCCTGCGCGAATTCGCGCGCGGTCGGGTGGATGACCTCGACGCCCTTCGCTTCGAGCGCCGGTATCAGCGCGCCCGCCTGGCCGGCGCGGTTGATGACGACGGCCTTCGGCTTCCAGCGCGCCACCAGATCGGCGAGGCGGGGCACGATCCACCGGTCGCCGGGGCGGTGGTCGAGGGTCGTGTCATCCGGCGACGTGATCTCTACGTGGGTCAGCCCGTCCGGATTCAGCCCGGCGACGACGATGCACCCGCTCTTGCGGTCCGGCGCCAGGTCGACGCCGAAAGACAGATCACCGACCGGCTCGGACGACGGGTCGATGCACGCCTTCCAGTACGCCTCACCGATGACGCGCCACGACTCGCCTTCGACAGGCCAGTCGCCGACCCCGAGACGTTCGCGAGCGAACTCCTCCGCCGACATCGAGCGGCGCTCCGCCTCGATGTGCTCGATGGAGCGCTCCGGATCACGCACTCCCCCGATGCGGATCCCGAAGCCCGGATTGGCCTTGGGGTAGCTCGCGTACAGGCGCGAAAGCTGCCGGTTGTACTCGGCTTCGTCCCACCGCGGATCGGGAGTGAAGTCCTGCGCGTCATGGTCTTCGCACGTCGGCGGGCAGAACTGCGTGCACCCGTCGATCGACCACTCCAGGTAGCACAAGCGAGGATCGGAGCCCGCAACGCCGCGGGTGCGGACGCGGCCGAGCGCGGTCGAGTCCTTGGTGCCGGACGACCCCGTGTACCAGACCTGCGGGTCCGGCACGGCGGACAGTGTCGGCAGGATCGCGCCCACCGCCCGGTCCGTGAGGATCATTGCCTCGTCCAGAACCAGGCAGTCGCAGGAGAAGCCACGGCCGCCGCCCGCAGTGCGCGAGCGGAAACGCAGCCGCCGCAGGGCGCCGTCGCGGAAGACCTCGATGCCCTCTTCACCGTGGGAGCGGCTGACGCGCTTGACCATGCGGTCCAGATCCGGAGTGTTCTCGATCAGTCCGAGGATGCGCTTGAAGGCTTCGAGTGACGTGTCGAAGAGGTGCGCACTGTGGATGCACAGCTCTTCGTCCAGCAGGTACAGACTGGCCAGCTCGCGGGCTTCGAGGCAGACACCCTTGCCGTTCTGGCGGCCGACGATCAGACCGACCTCGAAGGCGGACCACGTCCCGTCACGGCGCTGCCCCAAAGCGTTGTCGAGTACGAGGCGCTGCCAGGGATCGAGCGTGAGCCCGGCGATCTCCGCAAGCTCTGCGACGTCCGCGCCGACACTCGACACCCGCGGGGGCGCGCTGAGAATCCGGGGGGCCTGGTCGCCACGCCCCGGTACGACGATGCCGCTCATACCCCGGTGCCCCTGCGCCTGCCGCCCTGGCGCCGCGCCGCGTTCGGCGCGCCGCCCGTACGGCGCGCCATCAGCTCGTCGACCCGGGACACCGCCGCCGTATCGGGGATCGACTCCAGCGCTTCGAGGACTTTGACCAGCCGCAACGCCAGAGCCGCCGTCTCAGCGCCCGCGGAGCGCCGCGGCTTGCCGCACGAGCAGCAGTCGAACTCGCCGGACATTTCCAGCGCAAGCCGGTCACGGATCGCTGCGAGCTGCGCGCGCTTGTCGCCCTCGGAGATGACGTCGCGGAAGTCGCTCACCCGAAGTCACCCGCCAGTTCCAAAGTTCTGGGCGTCGCCTCGATCAAGATCAGGCGGGCCTCGGCGGCAACAGTCAGGGTGCGCAGATCCTCAGCGACGCGGACCCTCCGGTCCTCGGCTGCGACGCACAGAATGCGCGGCTGGGCGACCACGACGACAACACGGGGCCCCGCAGCGCGGGTCTCCATGAACACGAGGACGGCCGGCAGCGGCGCCGCGGCAGCCAACGCGCCGGACTCGATGGCCACGGCGCCGTGCACGGCCACCTGCACGCCCGGCGCGAGGACCGACAGCGAGCCGGGCGCAGCGACGGTGCCCACTGCGGTGAAGCCTGCTGAGAGCGCCTGGCAGGCCATCGGCCCGCGGGACACGGTCTCTCCCGGAAACGACACAACAGGGGCCGGTGCGGCCACCTCGACAGCGCCGCCCAGCAGTGCGGCGCCTTCGATCAGAACCTGAGGGACCGGGGCGGTCGCGACCAGAGCCGCAGCGGCAGTGAGCCCGCCGGACAGACTGGCGAGCGGGACCGGAGCGGTCGCCGCCGCCCCGCCCGTAACTGTCAGGTCTCCGGCGGCCTCGACCGCGGCAGCAGGCGCCGTCACGGCCAGGACGGCATCTGTGCTCACCGCGCCGTAGGCCGCGATGGACGGCGCGGGCGCTGTCGCTTCGGCGTCACCGCTGACTGCGACGCCTGCCGAGATCTCGATCAGAGCAGCAGGTGCAGTGACGCCGACCAGGTTGGTGATACCGCCGACCGCGATGAAGACAGGGGCGGGCGCGACGACGCGCAGCGCGTACGGCAGACGGCCGTCCAGCTCCGCCGCCGGCAGGGGCGCCGCGACGGACAGCGTGCCCGTCACCGTGACACCTCCGGCGGCGCTGGCCGTCGCGGAGGGTGCAGCGACAGTCAGGCCACCCGGGACTGTCACGGTCCCGGCGAGGAGCGCCGCAGACGCCGGTGCAGTCACCGCCAGGGCGCCCGCTGCGACCGCACCGGCGGTGATGTCGACGACTGGCGCAGGCGCGGTGACCGGCAGCGTGCCCGGCACCTCCACCGCGCCGCCCGCGGTCATCATGACCGACGGCGCTGCCGCGGACAGCATGCCTGCCGCCTTCGCGGCCCCGGCCGCCGCGACCGTCACCGACGGGGCAGTGACCGCCAGGACGCCGTCAGCGGCCAGCTGGGGGGCGGGCTGCGTGACCCGCGTCGCGTAGGCGCCTGCGGGGTGTCCGCGTCCGAGACGGGCCATGGAATCACACCGCCTCGGTCAGCACTCCTCGAAGACGATGTACGCGATGGCCGTCAGCGTCGCGGCGGTGTTGACCCTGAGCTGGCAGTACTTCGAGGGGCTGACCACCGGCTCGCGGCCCAGCGGCCACTGCTTCTCGTACTGCGTCGTCGGCGCCACCAGGGCGCCCGCAAACTGCCGCTCGGTCGTGTTCGTGATGATGGTCGCGGCGCCGTAGCCCGTGGACCCGGTGCCCATCGTCAGGCTGGACGCCTTGGCGCTGTCGCCGACCGGCATCACCGTGGACGTGCTGTGGGCGGTGAGCGAAGTGGTTGCGGCGCTGGCCTGCGCGAGCGTGCAGACGGCGGGCGTACCAGCCGCGCTGCCGTTGAAACTGACGCCCCATTCGACGACGCGAATGCCGACGGTGGAGGTGGTCGCCAGCTGGATCGCGCACTTCGCGCCCGTGGTGTAGCTGGTCCCCGCCATGACGCCGGTCGTCGCATCGATGGCGCAGTTGTAGGCGACGTAGAGGCTCACGCCACACCGGCCACGCCGTAGACCAGCAGGTACCCGCCGTCCCGGTTCGCCCCCGCAGGTACCGTCACCGTGGTGTTCGAAACCGAGGCGCCGACGGCCGCAGCCACGGTCGTCCCCATGATCACCGCGCGCTTCACGACGGTGAACTGCTGGACAACGTCGACCGTATCGGTCGCGGTGACGTCCCGCAGGGCATACAGCGCAACGCGGTCCGACTCCCCGTTCATCCACATCAGCGGATACCTGTTGGAATCAAGAGCGGCCATGACGTTCCCTCACCACGTAGAGGCACGGCGTACCGCCGTGCTGAAGATCCGTTCACCGGGGCCCGTCTGCGCGGGCTCCTCCATCAGGGCGCCCGCACAGAAGCACCACGCCAAGTTCGCCGACGCCGTGCCCGTCGCGGAAAAGGACGGAGCAGTGCCGGTGCCGGACTGCTCCAAGTACAAGATCGCAGGCATGCCCGTGCTGGCCGACGTCATGCGGATCTCGCCGCGCTCCACCCACGAGCCTCCCGGCCCGGCGGGGTCGAACGTGTCCGTGTTCCACGTCGCCTTCACTGCCCCCGCGCAATGAAGTGCCAGGTCAGAGGTCTGAACGCCGGACAGCGTGGCGCTCGTGCGCGGCGTGCCGAGCGTCGCGCCGCCGGTAGCGGTCGCCGACGCGCGAAAGGGATCACCGCTGGAGATCACGCCCGTGTAGCGGAGCACCGAAGCAGCGGAGTAGTTGCCGTACGTGCCATCCGGCGTGACCGTGTAGCTGCCCGGCTCCGACGACGCGCGGCGCCAGAAGAGCGACAGCGTGTTGTCTTGGTCATCACCGCTGGTCACCTGGTTGACAGTCAGCTTCTGCGTCCAGGAGCCCGTTACCGTCGGCACCACGCCGGCGGATTCCGACACCGAGACGGCGAGGATCAGCATGTCCCCGCTGGCGGTCCCGGACGGCGCGCTGACCGCGTACGTCGCAACGTTGTTGCCGGTGGCCGACGTTGCATTCTGAAACGCGATGGGCATGAGGAGGCCGCCACCTCCCGCGTACTACAGCTCCACGGCGATCACATTCTGCGAGCCGCAATCAAGGCAACGGTGGGCAACGCCTTTGCCGTGACGGCCCGACCGAAGTTGCAGGTTCTCTAGGCGGTTGTCGAGCCGGTCGCCGTTTATGTGATGCACCGTCTCGTGCGACTCCAGGGGACGGCCGATGGCCTTGGACATCACGTCACGGTGCTCAAGCACCGCGACACCGTCACGTGTGAAGCGTCGGTACCCCGAGCCGTCTATGTACCCCTCACCCGCCGCAGCGGGAGTGCTGATCTGCGCACCTCCCGGATCGCCAGTGCGGTACCACCGGGAATAGTGCGTGGCACACCATCCCTTGTTTCGAACCGGCCTCTCGCAATCTTCGACGCAACAGATCGGGCGTGACGGATCAGGCGCATCGCCCTTGGTGACCGAGTAGCGCCAGTTCTGCCAGTGCTTACTGCACCACCCTCGCCCATATACCGGACGGTCACAGTCATCCCTCTTGCACGAGGGGCCGCCGAACTCACCACGTCTCTTGGCGGCGCCGTAGTGCGCTGAGCAGTACCCCCGTGCCAGCAAAGGCCGCTCGCATCCGACAGCCGTACAAGGTGTCTTCATCTCTAAATTCTAAGGGCTTCATGACGCAGTGTCAGCTTACAAATGCCCGTGACCTGCATACATAAGCGGTCAACTCGCGGGCATGGTGAACGTGCCACTCGTGATTTCGACCGAAACGCCGTTTGAGATTGTGGTCGTGTTGAGCTGGATCTGCCCGCCACCGCCTGTTGCCGTGACCGAGCCGTCGAAGACCGTGCCCGGCGTGCTGCTCGCGCAGCGGAACCACGCCGCTGTGCCCGCCGCAACACCCGTCGTCGACAGCGGTACGGCACCGAGCGTGCAGACGCCCGAAGACGCGGCGCCGAAAGCGGGGTCGTCCAGCGTGAACGTCGCGAGCAAAGTCTGCGACGACACCGCCGTGTTGGCATTCGCGGGCTGCGACGCGGTATAGATCTTGATCGTTCCGGCGCCCGCCCCTCCGTCGATCAGGTCGACAGCGGCATCGGCCATCGCATTCTGAGTTGCAGTAGCAAGCTGGACGGCCATCCTTGAAATCCCTTCACCAAGCGCGGGAGCCGGTGGCCGGCCGCGGTGCTGCGCCGTGCGGCGCATCGGTCTGTGGGGGCGCCGGACGCGGCGCGGGACGCTGGCGCAGGCCGGAGCCGTACCAGCGCTTCACGCCCCTCATGTAGTCCTCGGGGCGCTCGGCGGCGCAGCGCGCTTCGACGATGTCGCGCCCGGGGTCAATCGTGACAATCTCGGCGCCGCGTTTGCAGTAGTTATCCATAGCTGCCTGCTTCGGCACCGAGTGAATGATGTAGACGTCGTGCGTCTCGACGTGCCGCAGCGCCTCGCTGATAGCGCCCTCGCGGGCACGGAAAGCGACCGTCGCCAGCGGGCGCTTGTGGCCGTGCGGCGCAGCACCGAGAGCCGTCAGGGCATTGGCGATGCGGTCGTAGTCGATGACAATGTCGCCGCTCTTCGCCCGCTCGTTGACCCACGTGGACTTGCCCGCAGCGGGAGGGCCGATCACGACGTACAGGGCCATCAGCGGTTCTTGACGCGGATCGTGATCGAGCGGTCGTCGGCGCGGCCGGCGCTCGTGACAATGTGGTTGGTCACCAGGTACGGGTTGCCGGGAGCGCCGCCGGACAGCCACGCCGTCGTGCTCGACAGCGTGCTGGACGTGACCCCGAGGTCCAGCCCGGCAGACACGGTGAAGGTCGACGACGAGATCGTCTCGCCGGGGGCGAGCCAGTCCGACCAGTCCCACACCCAGTCGAGATTGGCATCCGGATCCTGAAAGTAGACGGGGATCACGACATCGGCCATGCATGCCCCCTTCGGGATCTATGCAGCGATGACGTACGGCTATGCATAATCCCGGCGCGATCTATGCAGGCATTTATGCGCTTGATCGATATGACACCACACCAGTTGATCTACGGAGCAGCAGACTTGACGATCACTCAGATGATCAAGACGTCGACAGAGGCAGCAAATTTGCTTCGTAAAGACGATCAACTCAGCCCTTAAACGGCCCACAGCGTCGATCAAGCTCTGACCTGCGCATATGCGAACGATCTAGCAGGGCCATGGAGATCCAACTGGGACAACCTTATCGATCAAGCTTCTGACCTGCAGATTTGCAGATCATTTCGCTAGAGGGTTAACCCGGACATAGGAGCGAAGCGGGTCACCTTGGCGATCTTTTGCAGCAAACCCCCACCCCCCTATGTGATGTTGGAATGCCAAATCAATTCCGGCCCGCCCAGTCGTTGGTCCGCACCCCCGATGCAACATCAGCAATCCCCCTCACCGATCACTAATAGCCCGACGCCAATGCATAGCCATACATCAACTATTCGGCATGCCTATGCGGGCTCTATACAGGGGCTATGCATTACCACCGCTTCGACGCGACCACCGGCCGCCTGGCCTGACCTGATCCTTTGCGCTGGTTGCAGATCCGGTGCGAGGGCTTAAGCCACTGCACGTCATCGGGATCATCACCGCGTGCGAGTAGTACAGCGATCGAAGGATCATGATCCGCTTGCCATGCCATCGGATCGAGGTAGTGCAAGGTCATGTCGATGTCACGACCACACAGATGACAGATCGGCACCGACTCACGCTTGAGCAGTGCGACAGCATCACGCCATCGACTACCACTGCGACCGGCACACCTGGTCACCGGCACGGTGCACCTCCATGGGTGGGGGCACACCGTGCCGGTGAGGGTGTATCAGGCAGCACAAGCGAGGTGGATCTACTTGGACAGGTGCAGCACCTGGCCCGGGTGGATCAGGTGGGGGTTACTGCCGACGGTCCTGTCGTTGCCCGCGTACAGCGCCTGCCAGCCGCCCTTGATGTTGTGCTCCTTGGCGATACGTGACAGGTAGTCACCAGGCTTGACCTTGTACGCCTTGCCGCCCCACGTGGCAGGCGCCCGCCTGGCAGGGGCGCCCCGACGCTGAGCGCCCCTGGTGTCCTGCGGGGTGGCCCTCTTCTGCGTGGCCCTCGGCTTGGCAGGCACCCCATGGTTCTTGGGGGCACCCTTGCTCTTCGCCGTGGTGGGGGGTGCCTGCTTCACAGGCCCCCCTGCTGTCGAGCCCGCCGGGCGTACGACGGCGGTGAAGGCGCTCGCGTACCAGCCGCTGCGCCAGGGCGCGGTGCGGATGGCCGTACCCGGACGGCTGGCCTCTATGATCTTGCCGCCCCCGATATACAGGGCGACATGCCCACCGCCCCGGTAGATCACCAGGTCGCCGGGCCGCACCTGTGACGGCGAGACCCGCCGCAGCCCGGCCAGCTGTGCCTGTGACGTACGCGGGATCGAGACCCCTGCCGCACGCCAGGCGGCCTGCACCAGACCGGAGCAGTCGTAGGCGTTGGGGCCGGTGGCCCCGTAGATGTACGGCTTGCCCACCTGCCTGAGCGCATGCGCCACGGCCCTGGCCGCAGTCCCGCCCACGGCCGCCTTCGGCGCGGCCTGAGGCGCTGCCTTCGCGGCCCTGGGCGCCGCCCTGTAGGGCTTGACGCCGCCCCGGGTGAGCCCGGCACGGGCGCCGCACACGGGCCAGGCTCCGGGCCCCTGGGAGGCGAGCACCTTCTCTGCGGTCTGGATCTGCTGGGCCTTGCTGGCAAGATCGGCGCGGGAGGCGTACCTGCCGCCGCCGTATGCGCGCCAGGTCGACGCGCTGAACTGCAGCCCGCCGTAGTACCCGTTGCCGGTGTTGATCTTCCAGTTGTTGCCTGATTCGCATTGGGCAACACGGTCCCACACGCTGACCGGAGCGGCGTCTGCCGTGCCTGCCCCGGCGGCCGTGAAGCCCGTGCCCACGAGGGCGGTAACCCCCGTCGTGGCGAGAGCGCGCTTGGTCCGGGCGCCCTTGATCTTGCGATGCTTGCGGTCGTGCCCCATATGAGCTGATCTCCGATGGGAATTGGGCCTGCCCCGCTCAGGCCACCCGCCTGGTGCGGGCATGAGGAAGCGGCCCACGACGGGGCCGCTGTATCCGCGCAGTCAGTGGCGCGGTGAGTGAATGGCGCTGGCGCTCACCAAAGGCGGCACACAGCAGAAAGGCCCGCACACGGCGGGCCCTGAAGTATCGACAGGCTGCCTCCCGGGCATGCCTGGTACGGGTCAAGAGTGCACCAGCAAAGGCCTACATGGCAATCATCCCCTTTCGTGGGCGTTTCGGCGGCGGCTCAGGGAGCGGCGCACCGGGCTCTCGCGGCTTCATCGCGTCCAGGTCCCACAGGCGCTGTCTCGTGCTGCCGTAGCGGACCAGACGGCCCTCTGCGGCCAGCTTGTACAGATAGCGCCGCGAGCAGCCCCAGTACAGACAGGCGGCCTCGGTGTCGGCGAGGATCACGGGCGCCGGGACTCTTCATCGACGATCCCCGAGATCAAGCCCGCGAGGTCACCGAAGTCGCCGTACTCGAAGTCGGCACTACGGCCGTGCTCGCACGTGATGGTCGCCTCAAGCCTTGCGTACTCGCAGCCGGTGTCGCAGCCGTATTCGCCGTCACTGCCCTCCTGGTCGACGACCCTGACCGTTGGGCAGTCGACAAGATGCCGGGCGTCATCATCACTCGATCGCTGACAGCGCCAGCGCAAACGGCTCTCCATATCCTCGCGGGTGCGCTCAAGGAAGCTACGCAGGATGAACGCGCTCACGAGCGCATCGGCGCGGGCAGCTGATTCGTCGGTCATGATCACTTCTCCTCTCATCTGGTCACACCCAGGATGATCCCGATCACGGCAGCGATCGCCGTGACCCCTGCGATCAGGTAGGCCCATCCGGCATTGAGGCCCGCACCCTTGCCCTCGGACCGGTTGAGACGGTCCGTGAGCTCCTGTATGCGCTCGCTGTTGCGCTCGATCGCGGCCACGGCCTCCGTGCGGGTCATGAACTGCAGGGCCTGGTCGGAGAGCGTCTGACGGAACTCGTTGACGCCCCTGAAGCGCGCCTCGGTCGCGCGCTCCGCCTTGCTGCCAGCCTTGTCGGAGGCGGCCAGCGCCGCCTTCGTCGCCATGTCGAGATCGTTGAAGCGCTGGTCGTAGCGCTTGTCCCGCTCCTCGAAGATCGCCGTGACGTGGGCCCGCAGCGTTTCGACAGTCCATCCGTCGTCCGTCAAGGCCGGAACTCCTCGCAGTGGTCGGGATGATCGTCGTACGCCGCCGCGAACATGCGCAGCACGTCTTCCAGCGCGACCGTGAAGCCGCTCGTGAAGACCGCCCAGTGGTCACAGGCCCGCTCGTACAACCGCAGCATCTCCCGCTTCGCCTCGATCTCCTTGAGGACGCGGGCCGGGCCACCGCAGTCGCACACGGCTCCGGGCACCTCAGCCAGCATCCTTCCTGCCGCAAGCATCGCCAGCAGGTCGCCGTCCATGCGTGTGTGGATCTCGCACTCAAGGTCATGCCACCGCGAGGCTCGGGCGACAGCACCATCGAGCCGCGCCCGCAGGAACGCGATCAGTTCGGCGGTCACGGCCGGAACTCCTCGTCGTAGTCGGGATGGTCGCCGTAGGGCAGGGCGGCGCAAGCCAGCGCCGTCCTCAGCCCCGTGATCTCGCCTGCGGACACATGCCGGTTGGCAGGGTCGTTGTAGAACGTGACGGCTTCCTCGTACTTGTCGATCAGCGCCCGCTTCGCCTCGATGTCCCTGAGAACGTGGGCCGGATCATGGCGGGCGATGTGGTCGGCAGCCTCTCGGCTCCACACTCCGCCGCCCTCGTATCCCGGACCCGCGATCTCCTCACGCTGAGGAACACGCACGCGTGAGTCAGTCGCCCTGTCGTACCGAGTCGTCGTGCCCAGCTGTCCGAAGATCGTCCAATCCAAGCCGAGTCGGCCGGGCTCACGCGAGACGACCCACGGGCCTTGCGGGGCAGCCCTGGCGCGCCGCTCCTCGCTGTCGAGCCGCGCCCTGACGAAAGCGATCAGGTCGGCGCTCACTGCGCCCCATCCTTCGATGCTCCGCCGTCCACGGAGATCTCCATGCTGCGGAGCTGCCCGCCGAAGGTGATGCGCGCCTTCGGTGAAGCGGTGCCCGCCGCCCCGGCCGCGCGGACCTGGCGGCAGAAGGACTCGATCTCGTCCAGGGTCATGAACTTGTCTGCCGCCGCGTGCTTGATTGTCTGCGTCATCGGTCCTCCGGGTGAACGATGGCCTCGGCGACCGCCAGGGCAGCCATCCGCGCGATGTTGTCGACGGAGTTGACCGCCCCGTCCCCGACGTACCGCAGCGCCAGCACCGGATCGCCGGTCGGGCTGATGGTCGCCCACGATGCGAGGACTGCTTCGACGAGATCCTTGCGCACGCCGACACCTCCCGCGCTGTACATGTACCCTTCGCGCGCCTCGCCGTCCGACACATGAATGGGTTCCATTACGCGCCCTCACCTTCCTGGGCGGCAGCCCGGATGACATTCGCCAACTTGCCCTGCACGATCCTCCACGCATCATCGGCCGCCCGGTACTCATCAATCAGGGCCTGATCGACCTCGTACACCTGATCCGGGAAGGACTCCACATACTCCGGTTCGAGATAGAGAACCGGGTACTCCTCCGTCTCAATAATTCGAATCCTCACGCGCCCTCACCTTCCAGCAGCCTGATCCAGTCCCACCTGAAGTACTTCGCACCGCACGACGGCGCCTCGGGTGTTCCGATGCACCGCACGTCTGTTGACGCATCGTCAGCGACGATCAGTGCTCCCCCGCAGTCGCCGCAGACGGTGTCCTCGATCATCGCCATCGGCGAGTCGTACCCGAGGATGATCCGCGCCGTGCGGACGCGCTTGCGCAGATCCTCTTTCACTTCGTAGACAAGATCGTCGTGTCCCGCTTCCGACGCCATCGCGCACCAGTCCGGAATGGCACGCAGAGCGCTGATCACCGTGACGCCTTTCCGCTCCCCGTGATCCGGATAGAGGACTCGCCGAAGGGCGTCGTAATACTTCCGGGCGTCGGCCGTAACGCTCAGCAGCACCGCAAGCGCCTCACCATTGCCCGGCGGATTCGAATGCGGCCTGTCCATGGCACCGATACCGTCGCCGCCCGCTTTCGACACCGGCTCCGCAACAGCCTCCTGCAACTGATCGAGAAGCGACGGCAATTGCGTCGTCTGCGCCCGCGCCTCGAAATGCACCGGACATCCGCACTCGTAGTGCTTGCGCCTGCCCGGCGGCATGGCGGACCGCCGCAGCTGGCACAGCGCCACATGCTGCGTGACCGGCACCTCGTATTCGATCCGCTCATCCCAGCCACCGGCCAGCTGGGCGACGAGGCCGGCTATGTATTCGGCGTCGGTCACCGCTGCCCCGGAAAGCTCCGGCGCAGCGCGTCGCGGAGCAGCCACCCCAGCCGGGCGCGGTCCGCAGGAGCGATGGCACCGGCACGGACAGGCGCACCGGCCGCCCTGTCGCGGTCGGCGTTGACCGCGTACGGCGTCCCGCGGTGCTGGCAGGTACACCGGCCCTGCCCCAGGGCACTGCACTTCGCGTGGCCTTCGTCGTCGAACTGGGCGGCAGCGGCCGGATGGGCGGCAGCCCACCGGCAGTCGTCACACATCATGCGGTCCTCTTCCTGATCAAGACAGAGCGGCCCTGTGGGGGCCGCTGAGGGGTTCGGCGCCGCCCGGGGCCGTGATGCGGCCTACAGGGCGTCAGAAACGCGCACAGAGGCGCGGACGGGGCACACGTCGTGCTGCGCCCAGTGGTAGCGCTCGTGGTCGATGGCCGTGAAGCTCTCGCCGGCCTCGATCAGGCAGCGGCAGGCGGAGCAGCGGTGCGCCCAGCTTTTGGCAGGGCGGCCCGTCACGGCGGCGGCCGGAGAAGGCTCTGCGCCCAGCGGCGTGACCCCGGCCCCGCAGGAATGCGACGCCACGGTGACGCACGCGATGCCGCTGACGCTCGCCGTGCGCAGCCTCAAGTGCCGGGGCCGCCCAGCCTCTGCGATGACGTCGTAGGCGGACCGCCCAGCGATCAGGGCGGCCCGGTAGCTCTCTGCGTCCAGCGGCTGCGTGTCCGCCACCGCCTCTGCTGTTGCCATCACATAGCCGCCGCAGCTGTTGCAGGTGGCTAACTCGATCTTGGTGTCCATATTGCGTCGCGCAGCCGTAGCAAGATCCTTTCTCTTTTGATCTTCGCAACGTGTCCGGAACCGGTCCGTGGTCCCCGTCCTTAAGGACGGACGGGGGAGGACCACTAAAGACCAGTCCTGACCTGGGCAAACGTCTGGAGTGGTCCGGGACCACTAAAACAGCGGTCCTGAGTGGTCCGGGACCGGTCCGGGGACCACTCGAAAAATTCACTGATAAGGACTCTGACCTGGTCGTATATAAAATTCCAGCCCTCATTGGCCGGTAAGGTGGTCCTGGACGAACACGGACCGGTCCTCTGTACAGTGGTCCTCGATCTTGGTCCCCTCGTAGGGGACCGGTCCCGGACCATGCGCGGACCGCGATCCCGCCCTCGACACCGTCAGGTGTCCCTGCGAGGTCAGCCACTCGATCGTCCACAGAATCCGGTCCGTGGCGCCCGTGACGCCCTGGCGGATCGCCCGCGCGCTGCATCCCGGGTTGCCTGCCACGAAGCCCGTGACGGCTTCGCACAGCTTCTGCGGCGGCGCGTCCTCGAAGCCCCGCGCTTCGGCGTCGTCGTGAGGCCAGGCGGGCCACACGTTCGCGGTGGGCGCCGCCTTGCCCTCGAAGTCGATGACCACGTCCGCGAACCACTGGGGGCGCGGTCCGGGGACCGCGTGGGCGCGGACCCATGCCCCGCGGTCCTTCTCGACCCGCAGCCTGCTCTTGCCCTTCATGTTCTTGCCGATGGGCTTGACCAGCTCCAGGAGGTAGCTGACCCCGGTGAGCGCGGACCGCTTGTGCTGGCTGCCGATGGCCCGCTTCTCGCCGTGCGGTACATGATCGAGGACCACTACGGACCAGTCCGCGGCGGCGAACGGTTTCGTCACCCTGGCGTGCCAGGCGGCCACGTCGTTCTCCAGCCGTCCGTCCAGTCCTTCGTGGGACATGGCCTCGGTCATGCCGTCGAACACGGCCAGGGAGCCGCGTACTTCGATCAGCTCCCGCAGGCCCTCTTCGTCCGCGGCCGTGAGCGGCCCGGTCGGATTGCGGTAGTGGAAATAGGTGATCACGTCGTCCCGGCCCGCCCCGAGCAGCTTGAGACGCCGCACGATGGACGTGACGTCGTCCTCGAAGTCGATGTAGGCGACGTGGTGGTGAGAGGTGATCTCCTGGACGGTGACGAGGCAGGACAGCCAGCTCTTGCCCGCCTCCGATTCGGCGTGGACTCCGTTCAGCTTGCCCCGGTAGAAAAGCCCGATGGGCATGTCGCCGGAGAGATAGCCGACTTCCGTACGGGTCTCGTCGTCCGCCGCGTCCCACGCCGCCGCGATATCGACGGGCGCCCAGGCGCGCGGCATTGCCTCCCGCTGCCGGAGCTGGTCGATCTCAGCGCCTTCGCGTCTCTGCTGGAGTACGTCAGCCCATTCGGCGGCTCCTTTTCTTCTGCGCCCCTCTTCGTCCTGCCGGATTTCCTCGCGCCGCCGCTGGACGACTCCGAGGAATTCCGGCAGGAGCGGCGGGGGTATCTGCGGTTCGACAAGCCGGACCTGGTCGTCGAGACCGAGGGTCGCCGCATAGTCCGCGAGGGTGTAGAGGATCGGGGGAAAGGCGGGCGCGTGGCCGTTCTGGTCTGCTGTCTCCGTCACGGCCACGCGCCTCTTTCTGCTGTGCTGTCATCGGGCTGTGCATTCAATGACGGGTGATCTCATGCCGCTGCTCTCAGTCGGGCGGGAAGGTCGTCGGCGGTGATGATCCCGGCAGCCCACAGGACGCTCACCGCGTGCGGCTCGTGCCACGCGTACAGGTCGTCCATCATGCGCTCGTGGGCGGGTCCTGCGGCGCAGGCCGTGCGCTCGCCGCGTACGAGCCGCAGCAGCGAACGGGTGTGGTTGCGGGTGGTGTTGTTGCGGGGCGGCAGCGGGTGCTCCCAGCCGAGCGGCCGGATCTCCCCCCGGGCGAGGCCTGCCAGGACGGCTGCCGCGAGGCTCCGCGCGCCGTAGCGGCGGCGCTGCATGTCCAGGCAGTCCTCCACGGCGTCGCACGTCATGCCGAGGCGGTCGGCGATCTCCGCTGCGGTCTCGCCGCGGGCGAGGGCCTGCAGGATGCCGAGCACGCTCCTGCGCGCCGGACGCGGTCCGGTGCGCGAGGGGCTGGGCACCGGGGTGCGCCCGCGCGTCCTGCGCTCCCTGCTCCTGCGCAGGGCGCACGGCCTGCAGAAGCGCATGGTGCGGCCGCCGGAGCGCCGGTAGGTCCGGACGTTGCCGGGGTCGGTGAGGTCGTGCAGCCCCGCGCCGCACACGGGGCGCCTAGCCGGCGGCACGGCTGTGCACCTGACGCGGCACGGCGGGCGCGGGCGCGGCCGTCCGCGAGCCGGGGCAGCGGCTCCACGCCGCGGCCGCGGAGAAGAGCGGCGCCTGGTGTTCTTCGAGGCGGCGGGCCGCGTCGGCGCCCACCGGGGCGGCGCAGCGCGGGCAGCGGCCCGCGACGGGCCGTTCGTCACTCATGAGCTCCTCCACCTCCACGGGCAGCCGCGCATCGCGCATGTGTGCATCCTGTGACTGCCCTCGGTGCGGCACCGGTGCGTGACCCCGTCGGGGGCTCCGTAGCGCGCGGTGCAGCGGGCGTCTGTGCCTTCGGCCGCCGCGCACGCTGCCTCCGCTTCGGCGAGTGCCTCGCGCATGTGCTGCATCGCCGGTATGACGGTCCGTACCGAGTCCTCCAGGGACACCACGGCCGCTGCGAGGCCCGGCAGCCCGCCGTTCCTGTACGGCTGCGTGCGGGCCGCCCGCTCCTGCTTCCACCCCCAGTCCTCGCTGTCGTCCAGCTCCCTGGCAGGCGCACCCCGTGAGCCCCGGCAGGTGCTCACCACGTAGCCCTGGTCGGACAGCACGAGGTGGTGCAGCTCCAAGACAAGGTCCCCCTGGCTGTCCTTCACCAGGGGGACCGACTTGCGGCAGCGCGGGCAGGCGCCCTCGCCGGGGTCTCTACTCTTCATCGCCTTCCTCCGTCGTCGGGTCGATCAGGTCGGCGGTGCGTCGCACGGCGTCGCCCTGGAGTTCGGTCTCGTGATCCAGGTGGTTGAAGCGGGCACGCTCTTCGGCTTCCCGGTGGTCCTGGTCGGCCCGGATCTTCTCCGCCAACTCGTGGGCGTACGCGTCCAGCGCGGCAGCCGGGACCCCGGTGCGGATCATCGCTTCGCGCGCGCTCACCGGATCAGCTCCAGCCGCAGCCCCGCGAGTCGGCAGAACGATTCGAGGCTGATCACACCGTCCAGCGGGCCGCCGTGCTCGAAGCGCGCCACCACACCGTCGGGGACGCGCCCCCAGGTGTCCGGGTCCGGGTCGTCGTACGCATCGACCGTGCCGCGCCCGCACCGGAAGCGCAGGTACAGGTACTGCCAGTCGTCTGTCCACGCGTCCCACTGCGACGGGCAGGACTCACAGGTCTGTTCGGCGCGGACGATGGTGATCTCAGTCATCGAGCACCTCCGGGTCGATGGCGCGGGCCGCCATCCAGTCGGCGACCAGCTGCTCCTCCACCGACAGCGGCGACGAGGACTCGGCCGGTGCCGCCAGGTCGGCGACGGGCGACAGAAACGCAGGCATAGCGGATCCTCTCGGGATCAGGAAGGTTGAGCCGTGGCGGCGGAGGCCCGGGGGATGTCGTCACCCCGCCACCACGGCGGTCAGGGGGTGGGCTACTGGCCGGGGCGCACGACGCGCAGGTGCCGCAGACGCTTCAGGGCTGGCGGCGGATTGTCGGCGCGCCACCCGGCGCGCATCCCGAGCTCCCACAGGTTCGTCACGTCGACCTCAACGGCACCGAACTCCTCGCCGCCGTCGACAGCGGTGACCGTGACCCTGAGCGTCCGGCCCCGCGGATGCGGACACGCTTCCACCATCCGGGCCACACCCTTGACGAAGGCCGACGCGGCCCGACCATCCAGCATGCGCTGCACCATCCGCTCGTCGACCGCGGTCACGGCTGCACCCCCGTCTTCAGGGCCGCGGCGAGAATCTCCGCGTGATCGAAGGCGAGCATCGGCAACTCGGCGAGCGGCCACCACGCCGCGGCGGACGCATCGCTACCGGCCGTCGGCGCCACCACGGCAGGCAGCACCGCCACGAAGACAGCGGTCACGTACCGGCCGCGAGGATCACGGCCCGGGGCGTCGAACCTGCCAACCCGGCCCAGATCAGCCGGGTCGACCTCGACGCCCGTCTCCTCCAGCAGCTCACGCGCGGCAGCCGTGCGGGCCGACTCACCCGGATCGATGTGACCGCCCGGCAAAGCCCAATAGCCCTTGAAAGGGGGCCAGTCGCGCTCGATCAGCAGCACCTGCCGGTCCCCGGTCAGGACCACGACGTCAGCGGTGAAAACCTCGGCGGCGGTCACGGCTGCACCTCGTGTCGGCCAACGCACCGGTCACGCCACTCAAGGTGCTCCGGACACGTCGACCGCTCGGCCACCGGCGTCTGTCGGGACTCCTCACGGTGCAGCGCGATGTCGTAGCTCATTGATCTCCTTCTCCGATCTGATCAAGTAGCACGACGCGGTGGCCGAAGCCGCCGCGCGTCCGCTGCTTCCTGCGCCGCATCGCTTCGAGGTGCACCGGGCTCACGCCGCACAGAGCGGCCAGGGCCTGCACGACGTCCATGACGTCGGCCAGTTCTTCGGCGATCTCTCCTTCGGTGCACGCCCTGGCGACCTCGCCTGCCTCCTCGAGCAGCTTTGCCCGGAGCAGGGCGGGCATCTCCGAGGCGTCGGCGGTGCGGTAGCGCCGCTCCGGGGCGATGGCGGGGATGAGGTCGCGCACGAGCTTTTCGTCATCCATCGCCGTCCTCCCCCAACTGATCGAGCAGCCCCGCATCGTCCAGCGCCGCGAGCGCGCGCCGTGCCTTCGCGTCGGGGCGGGGGCTGGGGTGAGCGGCGCGGTAGATGTCGAGCTTGCATGCACCGTCTGGACAGCAGTAGTCGGTGCAGGTGCTCCTGAGCGCCAGCTCGTGCGGGTCGCCGGACACCCACCGCGCCACCTCCACAAGGCCCCGCAGCGCGTCCCTGGGGACGGGGACGGTGGGCTTGAGCGTCCGTACGTGCGCGGCAATGCGCTCGTACTTCTCCGCCGTGCTGTGGCCGTCCCACTCGGGTGCGCCGGGCGTGTTCGCGTCGTCCAGGTCGACGTGATGGAACAGGCTCAGGTCGTCGGCCGCGATGTGCCACGACGCTTGGCCGGTGGGCAGCGTGATGAACAGGACTGCCCAATCCGGCTCTTCCGGGTCCGCTCCGAGCACGAGAGTCGACGGATAGAGGGCGGCGAGCAGTGCGACCAGCCGGGCCCGCTCGCGGTAGACGCCGTCGAGCGGGAGCGGGTTCTCCAGCAGCCCCAGCGCCTCGGCTTCGTCCGGGCTGACGACGCGGCGCTCATCAGAGGAAATCAGCCCTGCTTGCGTAGGCCTTATCCTCGCTGCATTCCATCGCGCGGCAACGCGCTTCCAGGGGCCGATCATGTACTGCTCCTGTCCTTCTGGTGCGCTCCGCGTCCTTTGCGGATCATGTCCTGCGCGTTGTCGGTGGCGGTTCCCGCGAACAGGTGCGCTGGATTCACGCATGGCGGGTTGTCGCAGTGATGACAGACGAGCAACCCATCGGGTACCGGCCCATGGTGCAGCTCGTAAGAGAAGCGGTGAGCGCCGATCAGCTTCTT
This sequence comes from Streptomyces atriruber, assembly GCF_001418325.1. Taxonomy (GTDB): domain Bacteria; phylum Actinomycetota; class Actinomycetes; order Streptomycetales; family Streptomycetaceae; genus Streptomyces; species Streptomyces atriruber. The sequence continues at coordinate 91,055 of NZ_LIPN01000029.1, forward strand.
TTCGTCCGTCCAGTGCACCCCGTAGCCGATGTCAGTTCTGCTGCCGCCCCATGTCCAGCACTCGTCGGACTTGTTGACGTACCGCCAGAAACGTTCGGTGGCCGACCCGTGGGGCCGCTTGCCTGTGAGGTTGCCGTGGCGCTTCATGCGCGTCTCGTGCTTTCTGCAGTACTCGACTGTTGTCAGCTCGTCACAGTCGTCGGCATTACAGCTCTTGCGCTCCATGCGGGTTGTCGGGTGCCCCTTGATGAACTGCTGCGGCTGTCCCTTGATGAACCCTCGCCTGCGCATGGTGACCTTGGCTATGGGGGCAGCCTCGCCGCACCCGCATTCGCATAGCTTCATCGTTCGGCACGCTCCGAATGACAGCGGCAAATGCAAAGGGACTGGCAGAACTTGCACTGCCCGGGGATCTTCACCGTGCCGTCGTAGCGCCTGGCCTCGGTTTGGCAGTACTCGTGATCGCCGTGCTGGCAGCCGGTCGACAGGTACAGGTGCCGACCGGCCAGCCAGTGCGCGGTCCCGAGCAGCCAGAAGGCGGTGCGGTCGCGGATGGTCATGCCTGCTCACCTCCCTGGACGGTGATTGCGACATGCCGGATGTCATCTCGGTCCTCGAGGGCGCCTTCGATCCACATCGTGAGGTGACGGACCAGGTCGGCTTCGTTGTAGTAGTAGTCACCTTCGGCGTCGACCGTGACGATGAGTGCGGATTGGAAACGGCTCACGCCGTGTACCTCCGTGCCGGTATGCCTGCCGCTTCGGCGAGCGCGGCGGTGTGCGAGGCGCCGCGGCTGCCGTTGCGGATGAAGCCGGCTCGCCTGCCGTTGATCGTCCAGTTGGCGGGGTGCGGCTCGATGGCGACGGCGCCGTAGGCGCGAGCCCACCTGTCGGCCATCGCGTCGGTCGGTTCGTACTTGGACATGGGTTATTCCTTCCCGAACTGTTCGAGCAGCCCCGCATTGTCCAGCGCCCGGAGCGCGACCCTCGCCGTGGACGCCACGTACGGCGCCTGCTTGACGTATGACCAGCGCTCCGCAGCCACCCATTTGGCTACCTCCACGAGGTTCCACAGCGCGTCCCTGGGGACGGGGACGGGGAGGTCCGTGTCGTCGATCGCTGAGGACTCCTCCCCGCAGAACGCATGCTCACCTTCGGCAGGGCGGGAAATCGCTTCGTCCCATGCGAAGTCGCAGCGCCCGCACGCTCGGTGCAGGCGCTCGTTCGGCTCGTAGCCGATGGAGATCTCCGGCCCGGGGCCGTGGATGCACTGCCCGTGTGCCATGTACTGCGTCGATGCGCCGACGTGGCCGCACTTGGCACAGGTCGGCTTGTCGCCGCTGAACGGCGGCATCGTGTCGGTCATGATGCCCCTTCGATCTCCCTGGCGACGTCCTCCAGCACCGCGTTCAGGTGCCGCTCCGTCTCGTCGATGGGCTCGCGCACCTTCGCAGCGCGGACGGTGGCGGCGTTCTCGCGGCGGATTTCCGCGTCACGGGCGTCGACCAGCCGCCGGGCTTCCACCGGGTTCTCGCCCGCCGCCATCCAGTGCTGGGCGCCGCTGAGCAGGCCCGCGATCAGGTCATCCCGTGCACTCACGTCTCCCGCCTCCCTGTGCCTTCGCGCAGCGCCGCCGTCAGCCGTCCCATGGCCCGCTCCACCGAGACTCCGGTGCCGTCACCCCGTATCGCCTCTCCCACGTCCAGCAGGGCGGCGGCGAGGGCGAGGTGGGCCTGTGCGGTGACGCTGGCGATCAGGTTCGCTTCGCCGCGCACCGTGCCCAGCTGGTTGATGTTGTTCTTTGCGTCATTGATCACTGCGAGGGCGAACTGCTTCGGCGTCTGCTGCTCAGGCATCGGGCCCCTCCCCCACGTACCGCGCGTACAGCCGCGCTTCGCCGTGCACGGTGCGGGCGACCGCTTCGAAGGCTCCGGCGGGCCGGTACGCGGCTGTGGCGCCACGCTTGATACGTATCCCCACACCGCTGGCCGACCCGATGTTCTTGTACGTTCCGACGATGCCCCACTGGCCGGGCCGCTGCTTCAGGGCTGCGGCAGCCACGGTGTGGTCGGTCCGGGCTGCCCCTGTGTGCCGCGGCGGGTCTTCGAAGCGCAGTGTCATCACGCCGCCTCCCCGAACAGTGCGGCCAGGCCTGCGTCGATCGCCAGGTGCTCGCGCTCGGTGCCTTCGGGCACGGCGGTGTAGCTCTTGGTCAGGAAGGCGTCGATGTCGTCGGGGTCGGCTTCGGCGAGCGCCGCGCCCTGGTCGCTGCTGAAGGCGATGAAGACCGTTCCGTCCTCGTGACGCATGATCTTCACGTCGCCCTCGCCGACGTCGCCCGGCGCGCTGATGCCGTCGGCGAGCAGGTTCCGGGCGAAGGCCCACGTGTGTGCGCCGCCGCCGTCCTCGATGTCCAGCAGGACGGCGTACGGGTCCCGCTGGTCGTAGACGAGTACGGCGGACACGGGGGTGACGCCGCTGGCGTGGATTACGGCCAGGCCGAGCGGCTGGGTGATGGTCATGTCTTCCTCTCCGGGGTGTTGCGCAGGGTCAGTGCCCCGCCCGCGGGCGGGNNCGCGGCCGCAGAACGGGCAGACGGGGACCGCCGCGAGGGCGGTTTCGATCTGCTGGCAGCAGCCGTCGCAGTGGTGCTCGCCGTCGAAGGTGCCCCACTTCCCGCCTCCCTGCGCCCGCTGTCCGCAGCGGTGGCACACCCACAGGGCGCTGGGGTGCACTTCGTAGCGGGTGATGTAGGGCGGCCCGAACACGATCGGGTCCGCGAGTCGCTCAAGCACGGCCGTTGTCCTCCGCTTCGTCGCAGCAGTCCCCGCACGAGGCGCTGTCGCAGTCGTCGATGTAGCCCGCGTCGTCGCCGGGCTCGATGAGCGTTCCGCACGCACACTTGCGCAGGTGGTGGGCGATGAAGCGGAAGACGCCCCCGGGCGGCTGCGCGGGGGCGTCGGGG